>JADZBO010000035.1 GCA_020851995.1 Burkholderiaceae bacterium | reverse complement strand
CACCCTCGCCTATCAGGCCGACTGGAGCATTATCAACTCGAGCGGTTTCTCGGTCGCACCGATCCTTCAAAATGCCTTTCTGGCCGCGATCGGCGGCTATCTGGTGCTGTTTCTGCTGGTCATTTCGGTCCGCTACGCCGCGCTGATATTCCTTTCCCTGGCTGAGCACTTCACGCGTTTGATTACGGGGGATGACAGCTACGTGTCGACACAGGTGGACTTGTCGTCACTGCCGATGGTGTCGATTGTCATTCCGGCTTACAACGAAGGCATCGTCATTCAGGCTGCAATCCGGTATCTGCTTCAACTCGATTACATCAACTACGAAATCATCGTGGTCGATGACGGATCCAGCGACGACACCTACGAACAGGCGCTCGCCGTCTCGCGGGAAGGCCACCGGGTTCCGATCCGCGTCGTCACCCAACGCAACGGCGGCAAGGCGGATGCGCTCAATACCGGCGCATCGCACGCCCGCGGCGAGCTGATCCTCAATATGGACGGGGACACCAAGCTCACGATGGATTCGCTGCGCCACGCAGTCAAGCATTTTGAAGACCCCCGAATCGGTGCCGTGGCGGGCAACGTGAAAGTGCTGAACCGGGAAAATCTGCTGACCAACCTGCAGGCGCTCGAGTACGTTGAAGGCCTGGCGATGGCCCGAACCGCGCAGAGCTTTATCCAGATGGTCAGTATTGTGCCCGGGCCACTGGGCCTTTTTCGTAAGTCGGTGCTAGCCGAGGCCGGTGGCTACGACAGCGACACCTATGCTGAAGACTGTGATCTGACCATCAAGATCCTGCTCAATGGCTGGCGGATCGGCTACGAGCAGAACTCGATCGCGTATGTCGAATCGCCCAACAAACTACTCGATCTGCTCCAGCAGCGCTATCGCTGGACCCGCGGAATGCTGCAGGCGATCCGCAAACGCAGTGATGCGCTCTGGAGTCCAAGGCGGTCACTGACGAACTTTCTGCTCATGTGGTACATGGTGTTCGAGGTCATCATCTGGCCTTTTTCGACCGTGCTCGGGAATATCTTTTTTCTCTACATCGGCATCAAGTATGGCCTGGCCACGCTCTTGCTGTTCTGGTGGTTGCAACTCACGCTGCTCGACATTGTTTCAGCCCTGTATTGCATCTTTCTCGAAGACGAGGATTTAACCTTGCTGCTATATGTCGTGCTGTTCCGTCTCTTCTATATGGTGGTGGTCGACTTCAGCAAGTTGTTCGCGGTTGTCGAAGAGTTCCTGGGTGTTGGGATGACCTGGGGCAAACTCAAGCGTGTCGGAAGGCTGTAATGGACATCGTATCGATATTCGCTCTGGTGATTCTGGTTCTGTCGATTTTCACCCTGCTGGTGGGCGTCGCCGCCTATCTGGCGTTCAAGATCCGGCAGACACGCGGCAAGTCAGTCAAGGTGCATGGCAATCAGGAAGCGGAACCCGAAGCGATTTTTTTGAAGCGCTATCAGCCAGGCGCACCCGCCAACGAAAAGGCGGAGCAATAGCTTCATGGCGAAGAAGGCTGGTCGAGCGGGGGTGCCCGACCCGGGACGACGCGGAGCCCGAAAGGCACTTCCGACCGTGCTCACGCTGTGTATCGCGCTGGCGGCGCTGATCTACTTCACGGCAGCTCCGCTGCTGGGCAACTTCCAGCCGATGTTCCACCGCTTGGTCTCCGCGCTTTCATTTTCCAAGAGCGGTTATGTGATTTATCTGTCGGAAAATACCGCCGCGCATTTTCGGGCGGTGGGCGGCAACTATGAGCTCTTGGCATCGCCCTGGCACAACTACTTTGCTGCGCGCAAAATCCCGGTCGCGACCGTTACAGATCTCGCGGATCTGAGCACAGCGTCCCAGACTACATTGATCCTTCCGTCCGCCGTATCCCTCAGTGCCAAGGAGCGGGAACAGATTCTGGAGTTCAATCACCGCGGCGGCTCCGTTCTGTCGAGTTGGGCGACCGGAACCTGGAGCGCACCGGGGCAGTGGGCGGGCTGGGATTTTCTGAGCAATCTGGGCGGCACGGTTCTGGGCGACTCCACAACAAGCGCAAGCACGTTTCTGATGGTGCGTGGCGAAACACCGGTCAGTTTCAGCGTGGGGGCAGGAACAAGGATTTCGCTGTCACCCTCAGCGGAAAAGATCCTGTTGTTCAAGGCAGATGAATCATCGGCAGGACGCCTGGTTAACTGGGATCGTTTGACGGAACCCGCGATCAGCGAGAAAAACAGCATCGTTCAATTCAGCGAGCCACCCGGGAAGAAAGGTCGCGTCGTGCTTTTCGGATTTTCGGAAAATTCGTGGGCCAACACCTCCGACAGGATTTACCCATTGCTTGATGACTGTCTGAGCTGGCTCATGCGTCGTCCGGTCATCGTGCGCGCCACCTGGCCCGACGCCTACCCCGCGGCCCAGGTGATCGAGATGGATACCGAGGAAGGCTTTGCAACAGCGGAAGACCTTTCCGCGCTCGCCAGGGCAAAAAACATTCCGGTGTCATTTTTTGTACTGACCTCGGTGGCAAAGAAATATCCGGACGTGCTGCGCAGACTCAACGAGCATCACGAAATTGCCTACCATGGCGATGTGCATGATGGGTTCAAAGGGCAAACCGCCGCTCTCCAGACCAAGCGGGTGCAGGCGATGCAGGACGACCTCCGCGTGCTGCTGGGACCGAATCCCGAGCGCGTCGGATTCCGCCCGCCGAAGGAAGAATATGACGCGACGACGCAGGCCGTATTGCAGGAGAACGGTATTCGGTACGCAGTCATCGATCCGAACTCCACCGATGGACGACTTCCGTTTTTGTTCAAACCAGTCAATCCGGATCCGGAAAAGAGTTTGCTTGCCTTGGCTCGCACTCAGCGCGACGATCTGAATTTGCTAGGCGCCACCAAGGATCCCGTGGTGCTCGAAAAGGCACTGATCGAGGATCTCGATGTCGTTGTCGAAAGCGGCGGACTGGCGGTGCTCAGCGTTCATAGCCAGAATTACAGCCGTGAATCGCCCCTTGCCAAAGCCATGCCCTATTTCATGAGCTACCTGAACACACTGAGGTCGCAAATCTGGCTGACCGACACGGGTTCAGTCGCCCGATGGTGGCGTGCGCGCTCGCGCGTTTCGTTGAGTACGGTCACACGGGGAGATAACGTCGAACTGAACATGACCGTCGGTGGCCAGGGCCGCGTCGAGCAATTGGCGCTGATCGTGATGACGCCAGAACACGGCGCGGCGCCCAGGGTTTCGGCGCTGAAGGTGGGATTGCCGACTCCGGCGATCGAGATGATGGATCCGTTGCGCTATCGCATCAACTTTCCCAGCCTGGCGCCGGGAAACTACTCCTATCAAGTGATTTTCTGAGACATAGCGAGGTCGCAAGTCACTGGTCACTGGTCACTGGTCACCCGTCACTGGCCACAGGTTGCAGGTCACAGGTTGCTGGTCACAGGTTGCTGGTCACAGGTTGCAGATTGCAGGTTGCAGATTGCAGTTCACAAGTTAAGAGGCCGCAACGTCAGCCGGATCAGAACGTGAATGTGTCGCCGTAGACCGTAATGGTGATGGGTCGGGACAAATCGTAATTACGTTCCTCCAGGATCTTGCGGATCGCGCGCGCGCGATCCACGGCATACTGAAAAATCGGCGCGTAATTCTTGTTTGCTGGCTCCCGCAGATCCTGCTCACGCATTTGAATGAAGGTATCGAGCCATTTCAACTCCTCGACGCCCTGGCGCGGCGTGCCTCCGGCCGCCTTATTTGTACGAGCGACGATCTGCGTCAGCGAGTCATGATCATCGCCATAACCGTGCTGGATACCGGCTTCATAGATCGCCGCACGCGACAAGGGTAGTTGCAGTCCTAGCGCCTGTGCCATGGCCTTTGCGGGTTCCCGGTACAGCCTTTCATTGACGAGATCCTGGGCCTTTCTGAACAAGGGGTCTTCGCGTGCCGCCTGTGGCCAGTCAGACTCAAGCCCGGCGATGCGTTCAGTCGATGCCGTGTGCAACGCCGACTTGAGCGGAGCGATATATTTTGCAAGCATTGAACCGGGCCGCAGCTTTTCATATTCCTGCACAACTTCCAGCATATCGCCGGTCTTTGATGTGAATCCCGCACGACCGGCGGTAAAGCCGTTACCATCGCCAATATCCTTGATAAAGCCATACTGAATATCGAGCGTGCTGTTTTCAAAAATGCTGACGAGGCTATCCTCGACCATTGTCGGACGATCGACGCCTTGCGCCCGCGCGCCTCTGTTACCGGGAAATACACCGGACAGCAGGATCAGGGCGAAGGCGAGCAGCCCAAAGGCGATAGCACAGCGGGTGTGCGCAATTTTCATCAAATTCCCCGAATTCCGCAGCGCCAGCGCAACCACCCGCGGTCTTCACCAAGGCACCATTTGCGCGAAACGTTCACTTCACCAGCCCATCCGGCTGAGCGCATACGGCGATCTGCGAAACGCTGAACTTGTCGGTCTTACCCGGAAACAAACGGACTTTCGAATATCCGGCTGAGCCACCCGGCAGCGCAGCGCGCAACAGTTGCCCACGCCCGTCCGTGGGAAGGCTGACCGGAATACGGCGAGACTCCCCGTTGGCGCCAAAAATCTCTAGTGTCACCGCCTGTGCGCCAGACGCCACCACGTTAGCCGTTAAATAATCAAGGCGCGTAGCGGGCGGGTCGAACACGATTTCAACGAAATCGGCCGGCGAAGTCCCATTGGCCGAAATTGTGTCAGAGGCGGCTGCAGGATCGGTAGCCACAAGCCCGGCCTTCGCGATGACCGGCTTCACGGTGGACGGCTTGCAGCTTCTTTGTATCCAGGCGGAAACGCGCAGCAACCAGTCGGTGTTGTCGCTGACGAACTGCTTGTCGCGATACGCAAAGGCCGGCGGAGCAATCAGTTCCTTTTCAACCGCCTCCCAGATCAGGAGGCGGGGCGGTGCGGTTTGAAACTGATTGCTGCTCACGTAGGCTTCGATCAGTCCGACCCAGGGTCCTTTATCCTCAGTCACTGACAAGGCGAGGATATCGCGCTGCAGGGCAAAACGCAGTGCGTCCGCGAACATCGTCCAGTTGCCTGAATAAGTCGACCCGGCGAGGGTTATTTTTGCGGACGCATTGACGCGCGCATCGCCTTCGGCTGGCGCTGACCGTGTCACGTTAAACAGTAACGACTGCTCGGGGGCTTTTTTTGCAGCATTCGGAATCTTGCTCGCAAGGTCCCCCGCCGGCAACGTCGTCAACTGCTTGTTAAACTCCAGCGTGAACTTTTGCACCGGGGTGGATTGAAAAGCCGCCTCCAGACTCGGTGATACTTCGATGCCTTTGCGGATTGCTTCCGCGGCAACCAGCGCACCGAGTGGCGACCAGCGCGTGTCGCCTTTCAGGAAAACCGGCGAAGCAGATTTGCGCAATGGGCTCTGCAGGAGCGCCGCATTGATATCGATGACGTTGACATTGCGCGACTTTAATTGCGCGACGATGCGGGCATAGTTCCCCTGCATATGCGCCGGCATCTTCCACTGATCGGGAAGTTGTTCGCCATAGACCCGCATCTTGGCGGGTACCAGCGCGTAGACCATTTGAACGCCATTGGCCTGAAACAAGCCGCTGAGTCGCCCGACAAGGTCAACCGAGGTGTCGACATCCCGCACCGAATCCGGGCCGACAATCTCCTGACTGAAGAACAACCAGTTATCCTTTCCGACAATGACTTTCGGCTCGTCGGCCAAGGCAACTGTTGCGCACCCGAGCCCCAGTATGGTTGCGGACAATAAAGCAAGTCGCCGGGCCAATAATCGCATCGGTTCAACCATCGCCTTGCGGCATTGCAATCTCATGTTCAGAAGAGCGAGGGGCATATGCGGATACGGTCACCAAATCAAGTCAGACGCGCTTCGCGGGCGTCCCTGGCAATGGCGCAGGCGCATCGCCGTCACCCAGCGGGTAGGCGTCGGCGACGTAGGCGGGCCCTTTCATGACCATCACGATGAAACAGCCAATCGCAAGCGTCAGAACTGCAGTCCAATGCACGACCACGGCGCCGATCATGATGTAGATCAGTCGCAAGAACGCATGATCCGAAAGCGGGTCGACCGAGTCGGGCAGCGCCAGCCAGGCGACCCCTGGCACCGCCGCGGCCAGCAACGTGCCTGCCAGCGCGATCAGGGGCAGACGTTTCCAGAGCACCCATTCGAAGCCTGACTCTGCACGCCGATATCCGGGCAACTTCCTGAACAACTCCATCTTGCGACTCCAGCGCGACACCACTTAGCCCTCTACTGTCGCACGAGCGCGGATTTCGGGCAAGCGGACCGCGACCCCTCGTCGAAGTGCCCCGCGCGGCACTTTAGATGGCCTTTTCTGCGCGAAACCGGGAAATATCACTCTGCGCGAACCCCAATTCGCTCAGAATCTGGTCGGCATCCTGGCCAAGCTGCGGTGCTGGCCGGCGCTGATCCTCGACCAGGCCAGACCGGAACAGCGGATTGACGAGGTAAGGAATACGGCCTTCAGTCGGATGGTCGATGTAATCCACCATCCGACGCTCGCGGACGTGATCCAGCGACAGCGATTCCAGAGGCGTGACGATCGGACAAATAGCAATGCCGGTCTCGTTCATGCGATCCATGAGTTCCTGCCAGGTGTGCGAAGCACAATATTCGGCCAGCGCCTTGCGGTAAATCGGACCGTTGTCGCCATGATTGCTGAGACGAGCGGTTGGCGACTCGTCGGGATCGTAAAGATCCATACGATCCACGAGTTTGCAGAATTCACCCCACGCCTTGAGCTCCAGCAATGAAACCGCGATCGGTTTGCCGTCACTGCTGAGGTAGGTCGAGTAGCGTGGATTGCCGCCGAAGGTCTCCATGCGGGGTTCACCGCTAAATCCTGCGGCGCGCGCCATTTCCGAACTGAGCGGAATCAGCGTCATCGGGTAAAGCGCCTCGAACATGGAAAGATCGATCTCGCAACCAACGCCGGTTTTGGCACGCTGCGCCAGAGCCGCCTGGACGCCAATGACAGAAAACAGCGCGCCCGCGTAGTCGCCTGCCTGAAATCCCGGCACCTCCGGCGGATTCTGCACCTCAAGCGCGCAACCGAGCGAACCCGTCATCCCTTGAATCACAAGGTCATGACCGGCGATGTGGGAAAGCGGCCCATGCTGGCCGAAGCCGGTAATGGAGCAATAGATGACGCGGGGGTTGTACGCGTTGATCGTCGGATAGTCGATGCCCAGGCGCTTGGCGACTGCGGGTCTGTAGGTTTCGTAGACCACATCGGCGGTCTCGAGAAGTCGGCGTGAAATTTCGCGCCCTGCCGGCGTCGCGAGATCGAGCGCGATACTGCGCTTGTTGGCGTTGACCTGATTGAAATAAACGCTGTTTTCGCGATACGAAGGCACATTGTGTCGGCTGGGGTCGCCGACGACAGGGGGTTCGACCTTGATGACGTCAGCGCCCAGTTCAGCAAGCATTTGCGTGGCCCAAGGCCCAGGCAGCAACCGGCTGAAGTCAACGATTCGTATGCCCTGCAGGGGCAGTGTTTGCTTGGAAGACATGAAGGCATCCTGAAGTTGAATATGTTCGTCTGGGGCGTCTATTTCGCCGCCTTGCGCGCAGCCTTCTTGTCCATGAAGTCCTGGACGGCGGCGGCATGCTCTCCCGTCTTGTGCGCGATGGCCTGATAGGCAGCAGACAACTCAAGCAAATTGGCGAGCGACGACTGTTGACCTTCCCGCAGGAGTCGTTTTGTCATGCGCACCGCAGGCCCGGAATTGACCGCGATCTTGCGCGCCAGCGCACGCGCCGTGGGCAACAACTGATCGGCGGGCACCACGCGCGACACAAGTCCCCATTCCAGCGCGGTCGCGGCATCCACGGGCTCGCCGGTAAACGACATTTCAGCCGCACGGGCCATGCCGATCAGGCGAGGCAGGAACCACGCGCCGCCATCACCCGGAACAATGCCGAT
>JADZBO010000034.1 GCA_020851995.1 Burkholderiaceae bacterium | reverse complement strand
GGCATCGCCACGGCCGCCCGCAGGACTGACATGGCAGCCCGAGTCATGCGCGCGCAACGCGATGCTGCGGGCGATGGAGCCTGCAAGCTGATCGGGGGTGGCACGGCCGCACCCATGGCCGCTGCCTTCGTGAATTCGGCGCTGATCCACATTCTGGATTACGACGACATCCATGACGCGGGCAGGCTGCATCCAGGCACAGTCGTGTTGCCGGCGGTACTCGCGGCTGCCGATATCGCCGGTGCCACGGACCGTGTCATTGAAGATGCGGTGGCACTGTCGGCCGAACTCATGTGCAAACTTGGCGTGGCTTGTGCGCCGCGAGGCGACGGGCCGGGCTCCGAATGGTTCCTGACCCAGGTCTTCGGTTATGCCGCGGCCGCAGTCGGGGCGGGGCTTGCGCTGGGGCTGAACGAGCAGCAGTTGATCTCAGCAATCGGCTTGTCCTATATGCAGGTTGCGGGGGGTAAAGAGGCAGGATTCGGGACGGGGTCGAATGCCCGCTCGATCTACCCTGCGTTCGCCGCGCAGGGAGGCCTGCAGGCCGCGCTGATGGCGCGCGCCGGGGTCGTGGGTCCGGCCAGCGCGCTCGACGGCGCAGCGGGGTTGTTCCGTATCTATTTCGGCGCCCAGCTTGCGCGAGCGCGCCGGCGCCTGCTGACAGATTTTTCGCGCTGGCAATACCGTGATGTGCAGACCAAGCCCTGGCCGAGTTGCCGCCTGTCACACCCGTACATTGCAGTGGCGCTTGACGCGCGCAAGACGTGTCTTGAGCATCCCGACGCGCGCATTCGCGTTGCCGTCAATGCGTCTGCCGCGCGGCTCTGCCGCCCGATCGCCGAGCGGCGTCGGCCGCTGACATTGCAGGATGCGAAGTACAGCATTCCGTTCATGACCGCGTTCGCGCTGGTGCGCGGCGATCCCGGCCTGACCAGGCTCGATGATCTTGCCTTGCGCGACACGGCCGTCCTTGACATGGCGATGCGCGTGGAGATCGACGAGACACTTGCTGACAAGCCGGGGCATCCGATGGCGGTGCTCACGCTGGAACAGGGACGCCGCAAGCTGCTGACCAGCCGCTTTCGCCCGGCCGTGCTGACCATGGATGCCGGGCAGACGCAGGGGAAATTTGAGGATTGCCTGGCTTATGCGGGCGTGGGGGGCAGCGCAAAACGCGTCTGGAAGCATCTGATGCAGGGAAAGGTTCGCCTCGCGTTGCGCCAGATTACGGTGGGGGATGATTGACGATGTCGATGTATGCGGCGAATTTCATGGCGGGCCGCGTGGCCCTGGTGACGGGTGGTACGGGCGGCATTGGCAGCGCCGTCTGTGAAGCGCTGGCGCAAGCCGGTGCGCGCGTCGTGTCCGCCGATCTGGCGATCGCCGGCAACGCCCAGGCCGATGAAGGCATCGAGCGGATTGCTCTGGATGTCACCAGCGCCGCGCAGGTGCGCGCCTGCGTGGACGACGTGGTGGCGCGGCACGGGCGGCTGGACATTCTGGTGAACGTGGCGGGCATCGTCTCGGTGGGCAATGCGCAGGATCTTCCCGAGGCGGAGTGGGACCGGGTCGTCGACATCAACCTCAAGGGCACTTTCCTGTGTTGCCAGGCGGTCATCGCGACGATGAAACAGCAGAAGTTCGGCCGCATCGTCAACATCGGTTCCGTGCTGGGCAAGAACGGCGGGAACGCACGCCCCTGGGTCAATCCGCATGAGCAGGATCGTGCCGGCAATGTGGCGTATGGGGTATCCAAGGCCGGGGTGCACATCATGACGTCGTATCTGGCGCGCGAACTGGCTTCGAGTGGTGTTACGGTCAATGCCGTCGCCCCGGGCCCGGTGGCCTCGGCGATGACCACATCGTTTCCAGAGGCGCTGCGCGCGCTGATCCCCGTGGGGCGGATGGGTCAGGCCACCGAGATCGCCTCGGCGGTGCTGTTCCTGGCTTCGCCTGAATCTGGCTTCGTCACAGGCGAAACGCTCGACGTCAATGGCGGACTCTGGTCAGACTGAGCGACGTCCTTTATTGGCTCAGCTTACGCTTGAGCGCTGGCAGGATCTCTTTCCAGTCGCCGACCACACCTACGCGGGACATACCGAATATGGGAGCCTCGGGATCCGCATTGACCGCCACCACCCGCGTGTGCGGATCGATGCCCGCCATGTGTTGTGGTGTTCCGGAAATTCCGACCGCGAGGTAAATGTCCGGGCGCACGTACTTGCCAGATTGCCCGACCTGCCGTGCGACGGGTGCAAGGCCCGCATCGACGGCCGGAAGACTGGCCCCCACTGCGCCGCCGAGTTGCTGCGCGATGTCGTAAAGCAGTTCGAATCCCGCAGGGTCGCCGACGCCGCGTCCGCCGGAGACAACGATGCCAGCGCCGTCCACGGGCGCGTTGTGCTCGGCCTCGCTGCAGCCAATGACCTCGAACGCTGGCTGTGCAGGGGTCCGGAGGGTGACATGCCGCACCGTCGTTTGCCTGAGGGCCATGATCGGCTGCGCGGCCGAAGTCGAAGTCGAAGCCGAAGCCGAAGCCGAGTCCGGGTCCGAGTCGGAGTCTGAGTCCGTGCCTGTGTTCGTGCCTGTGTCGGCGGCACCCGTGCGGATCGACGCCGTTGCCGAGCCTGCGGTGATGCGTTGCGTCGCGCGCAGGCGCCCGCCATAGGCTGAACGCACGGCGGTTACGCCGCCGTTGGCATCGCCGCGAATCGTCTGGATACGTCCGAGTGTCGCCAAGCCTAGCCGCGCGGCCAGGCGCGCCGCGATCTCTTCATGTAGCGGGTCCGCACTGACGAGGTAAAGCACGTCGTGGGGCAGGTCCTCAACATCACGGCCGGCGTCGAGCATGTCGACCAGCCGGTCCACGATCTGGTGAGGCTGCCATTCCTGAGCGGCCTCTGGGTCGGATGCGACCACGATTTCATCCAGACCCAACGACATCGCCATACTGAGGATCCGCGCCGCGTCGGGGCCGAGGATCAGTGCCCGGGCGCCTGTGCCTGACTGGTTGGCCAGCGTACGTGCTGCACCAAGCGCTGCGAGATCAGGCATTGACTTGTCATCGCCCGCGAAGAGCAAGGCGCAGAAGTGCATGGATTTGGTCGTCATGACGGCCTCTGCAGGGCGCGGCCGTCCCGCACATAGTCAGCAAGCGCTTGCGCCTGCTCGTCGATGGTTCCTGACAACATGCGGCAGGGCGCGTCCGTGCGCCGTCCGGACGCAAGCGGCTCAAGCGCGCTGCGGATGACCGGAATTGCGGTGGTCGATCGACCAGCGGATTCCGCCGGCGCATCCGCCGCACTGAGCATGTCGATCTTTTGCTGCTTGGCCAGCATCACGTTCTTCATCAGTGGGTGACGCAGTCGGTTGCCCCGGTCATTGGTCACGCTGGCCACCAGCGGGCCCGGTACCCGGATCGTTTGCACCCGGTTGCCAAAGATGCGGTCGCACTGCCAGTTCGGCCCTGCGCTTTGCACGGACAACGCAAGACCGACAAATGGCAGACCCCATCGCTCGGCGAGGAAGGCTGGGACGACACCATCGTCCAGATCGCCGTGTTCGCGCCCCATCAGCCAGAGATCAACGGCGGGAAAGGCGACACCGCTGAGGGCGATCGGAATCGCCTCGGCCATCCAGCCAGGGTTGCCGCGCCGATCGGCCGGAACCGGAATCCCTGCAACGAAATCGGGGCGATAGGACGCCACAGACCGCATCAGCGCAAGATCGTGCGCACTGTCGGTGACGAGTGCGCTCACTCGTACCGCCGGATCCCGGTCGCGCAACTTGAGCGCAACCTCAAGCGCTGCTTCGTCGAACGGGCTCAGTTTGAAGGGCGTGGTGGGTGTGGCGATCACATCAAGCCATCGCCCTGTCGCGGGTCGCGCGAGCGGGCGGCGGGGATCTGCGACCCCGCTGAGCAGGACGGCAACATGCACGATGTTCGTCCTACCGAAGCGTGGCGATCGCCGAGCGCGCTGCGACGCGCCCGAAGATGGCGGCTTTGCCAAGCGACGACCCCGTCATGTAGGCCGCCCCGTGCAGCCCGCCGACGACTTCGCCGGCGGCATACAGACCAGGCAGGATTTCACCGAACACATCGATCACGCGCAGGGTGTCGTCCACGCGCAGGCCGCAATACGTGCCGAACACCGCCGCGGTCGAAGGGTAGGCGTAGAAGGGACCTTGCTCGATGCGCACCAGCGCGCCGTGCTCATGCACCAGATGTTCACGCCCGAAGTCCGGGTCGTGACCGGCATCGACATAGCTGTTGTATTGCGCAACCGTCGCGATCAGCGTGTCGACCGGAACCTCGATGAGAGCAGCGAGTTCCTCAAGCGTCTGTGCCTCGATCATGAGCCCCTCCTCAAGCCGGCGCTCGAAGTCGAGAATACGCACGGAATTGTCGCCGCTCTTGAGAATGCGGTGATCGAGAATCTGGAATGCCGCGCCGTAGGGCTGCGCGATGCATGCGTCGCCCAGCAGCTTGTAGGAGATCGACTCATTGACAAAGCGCTTGCCGTCCTGGTTCACGGCAATCGCGCCCTTGTAAACGCACTGGCAACTGTGGTGGTTGGTTTCGTCGGTCGGGTGCTTGCCGAAGGTGCCTTTGATGTAGGCCATATCCCGGGTGTCGGCGCCGAGCTTCTGCGCCATCCGCAAGCCATCGCCCACGTTACCCTCACCGCCGATGAAGACCGCGTTGTCGTACTGCGGCGCGTAGCGGTGCACCATCTCGGCGTTGCGGCAAAAGCCGCCGCTGGCCAGTAGCACGCCCGCTCGGCCTTCGATGACGAGTTCGCCCCTCTCGCTCTCTGCGGTCACGCCGGTCACGCGTGACGTTGCGGGGTCGACGACCAGGCGTCGCGCAGCGGTCTGCATCAGTACTTTCACCTTGCCGGTGGCAATCGCGCGTGCCTGCAGCAGGCGCACCATGTCCGCGGGGTCGACGTTATGCACACGCGGCACGGACTGCCCTGAAGATGCCTCGAGCGTATCGCCAAACTTAACACCCGCCTGTTTCAGAAACGCATACGTCTCCAGTTGGTTCGCCACGTAACAGCGTACGAGCGACTCGTCGTTCTCGTATTTTCCGACTTCGCGCAGATCCCTGAAAAGGAGTTCCGAGGAGTCTTCGATGCCGGCTTCGCGCTGCATGTCGGTGCCGGCAAAGGCGAGGCAACCACCGCTCAGGACCGATGAGCCGCCGGTCTCGTGCTGTTTTTCCAGCAGCACGACTTCGAAACCTGCCAGAGCCGCCTCAAGGGCGCCACAAAATCCAGCGAGTCCGCCGCCGACGATGACGAGATCTGCTTGCATATTCATGAGGAGGCTCCTTTCCCGGCGGATGCGGCTTTGGCAAGCTCTGCGGCGTGTGCGCCGGAAATCCGGCCAAGCACCGAGCCCGCCGTGAGCCCGGCACCGCCGGCGTATTTAATGTAGTAGAGACCGCCGACCATTTCCCCCGCCGCATACAGGCCAGGCAGCGGGCGGTCGCCGTCGTCGAGCACTTGCCCAAGCGGGTTGACCTTGACGCCACCGTAGGTGCAGGTGATCCCGCAGGTGACTGCATAGGCTACGAAGGGCCCCGTGTCGATCGGATGCGCCCAGTTCGACTTCGGCACAGAAAGACCTTGAGTCGATCGGCCATCAAGCACGGCCGGGTTGTACGGAACGGTCTGGTCAATCGATGCGTTGAAATCGCCGACGGTGCGCAGGAAAGCCTTCTTGTCGATGCCTTCCATCAGATCGGCCAGTCCTTCGAGCGTGTCAGCTTGCAGGCGGGTGGCGTGGCGCACCCGGTATTCATCGGGCAATAGCCCCACCGTTTTTGCATCAAAAACCTGCCATGCAATTGCACCGGGCTGTCCGAGCACCTTGGCGCCCATGCCGGAGTAGATGTAATTGCGAAAATCGCTGCCCTCGTCGACAAAGCGCTGTCCCTCGGCGTTGACGACGATGCCGAGCGAAAAGTAGTTCTTCTGTTGGTTCAGCAGATTGATGTCGCCGAAGGGGGGCGCGTTGAGGTCATAGAACACCGCGTGGCATCCTGTCCAGTTTCCGTGTGCAATCGCGCCCGCGCGCAGCGCGAGACCAATGCCGTCGCCGGTGTTGTAACGCGAGCCGCGGACCTTGGCGAGATCCCAGTTCGGGCCGAGGTACATCGAGCGCCACTGAAGATTCGCGTGAAAGCCGCCGGTCGCCATCACGACGGTGCGGGCAGCAATGCTGTCCACCTTCCCCTCTTCCTCGATATCGACGGACCATCCGGAGTCTTTGTTGGACAGACCCACCGCGCGCGCTCCGTACCGGAACGCGATTGGCGTCTTTTGCTCTGCCCAGGCATAAAGTGACTGCATCAAACCCAACCCCCCGCCGGATACTTCCACGGTGAGGCCGCCCCAGAACTTGTTTTTGCCGTCGACCTTGAAGGATTGACGGCTGTAGATCGGCACGAAGCGCACCCCGTGACGCGTCATCCACAGCATCGTCGGCATGCTTTGCCTGACGACGGTCTGGAGTACATCGGCGTCGGCCCGGTAGCCGCTCATGGCGATGACTTCGTCATAGAACTGGTCCTCGGTATACGTACCGAAATCACTGTCACGGATTTCGTCCGGGTGCAGGTCGGGGATCAGTTGCCGCAGATCGTCGACGCCGTCGTAGGCGATGCGGAAGGCTCCGCCGGTGAAGGCGGAATTCCCGCCGCGGTGGTCTTTTGGTGCGCGCTCGATCACCAGCACGCTGGCACCCGACTCGTGCGCCGAGATTGCAGCGCAGAGCGCGGCGTTTCCGCCACCGATTACAACGACGTCAAATTGGTTCATGCGACTCCCGACTGAACGGACAAGCCCCCGCTCACAGGGGGGGCACGGGGCCGCTGACAGGGCCCGGGGAGCGCACATTCTCTGGCGAAACGGGGGTGAATTGAATGGCTTCCGGACGAAAGGATTATTCAATTAACTTGAAGAACTTTTGCCGCGCCCGCTATCCTCGCTTCCAGAGTGTGTCGGGAGTACCCGATTCCTTGTTGAGAGTTCTGGCCAGAATGAAAAGCAGATCCGAAAGTCGATTGAGGTACTGTTGTGGCAAGGTACCCAGTGCAGACTCGTGGGCGACTGTCACGACAGAGCGCTCAGCCCGCCGGCAGACGCTGCGCGCGACATGCGCGAGCGCTGCCGCGCGCGTGCCGCCCGGCAGGATGAATTCCCCCAGCGGACCCAACGGTGCGTTGAATGCTGCGATCAGGGCGTCCAGACGGGCCAGCTGGTCTGGCGTCATCTGCGCATAGCCTGGAATCGCCAGTTCGCTGCCAAGGTCGAACAGCGCGTGCTGTACCGGTGCCAGCGCCTGGGCGACCGGTTCGGCAAGGGGCTCGGCGAGCAGCACGCCGAGACAGCTGTTGAGCTCGTCGACATCACCCATTGCCTGGATCCGTGCCGTGTCCTTGCCCACGCGGGTGCCGTCGCCAAGTCCGGTCGAGCCGTCGTCGCCCGTGCGTGTCGTGATGGCGGAAAGTCGATGGCCCATAATGGATTCCGATCCGGTGGTCAGAGTACGTAACGCGCAAGATCGTGGCTGCCGGCAGCCTCCGCGAGCTTGTCGTTGACGTAGGCGGTGTCGATCGTGACCGTATTGCCGCTGGCGGTCATGGCGTCGAACGAAAGGTCTTCCAGCAGCTTTTCCATGACGGTGTAAAGTCGTCGGGCACCAATGTTTTCCGTGCGTTCATTCACGTCGAAGGCCAGCTCCGCGAGTCGTGCGATACCGTCTTCAGTGAATTGCAGATGAACGTCCTCCGTCGCGAGCAGCGCGGTGTACTGCTTGGTGAGCGAGGCGTCGGTGTCGCACAGGATGCGCACGAAATCCTGCGCCGTCAGTGAGTCAAGTTCCACGCGGATCGGAAAGCGGCCCTGTAGTTCAGGGATCAGGTCTGACGGGCGCGAGAGGTGAAAGGCGCCCGAGGCAATAAACAAAATGTGATCGGTGCGGATCATGCCGTACTTGGTGGTCACGGTCGTGCCCTCCACCAGCGGCAGGAGATCGCGCTGAACCCCCTGGCGCGACACATCGGCACCGCTCGATTCCTGCCGCGCGGCGATCTTGTCGATCTCGTCCAGGAAGACGATGCCGTGCTGTTCGACGCGCCTGATGGCGATGGCGCGCAGATCTTCCTCGTTCACGCGTTTGCCGGCTTCTTCTTCGACCAACAGTTTGAAGGCTTCCTTGACAGTCATCTTGCGGGTTTTCTTCTTGTCGCGCGCCAGTCCGGCAAACATGCCCTTGAGTTGTTCGGCCATGTCTTCCATGCCCGGGGGACTCATGATGTCCATCTGCGGCATCGGTTGGGCGACTTCGATTTCGATCTCGGTCGTGTCGAGCAGGCCTTCGCGCAAGCGCTTGCGAAAAGTCTGGCGTGCTGCATTTTCCTCCCGCATCGGCGATCCGTCCGCCGCGCGCGGCGGCGCGATCAGGACGTCGAGAATCCGGTCTTCAGCAGCATCTTCAGCCTGGGTGCGCACGCGTTTCATTTCCTGTTCGCGCGTGAGTTTGATGGCGATGTCGGCCAGATCGCGCACGATCGTATCGACATCGCGACCCACATAGCCCACCTCAGTGAACTTGGTCGCTTCGATCTTGATGAAAGGCGCGTCTGCCAGCCGGGCCAGGCGGCGGGCGATCTCGGTCTTTCCGACACCGGTGGGCCCGATCATCAGAATGTTCTTGGGGTGGATTTCCGTGCGCAGCGGCTCGGCGACCTGCTGGCGCCTCCAGCGATTGCGCAACGCGACGGCCACGGCACGCTTGGCGCGCGTCTGGCCGACGATGTGCTTGTCCAGTTCGGAGACGATTTCCGCAGGGGTCATTGAGGATGCTGACATGATGTGCCTACTCGAGCGTTTCAATCAGGTGCTGCTGATTGGTGTAGATGCAGAGGTCGCCCGCGATTTCGAGCGACTGCTTGACGATGACCTCGGGCGCGAGCTCGGTGTTGCGCAGCAGCGCGAGCGCAGCCGACTGCGCGTACGCACCGCCTGAGCCGATCGCTGCGATGCCGTTTTCCGGCTCCAGCACATCGCCATTGCCCGTGAGCACCAGCGTGTGTTCGCGATCGGCCACGATCAGCATGGCTTCCAGCCTGCGCAGGATGCGATCAGTACGCCAGTCTCGGGTGAGTTCGACCGCTGCGCGCATCAGGTGTCCCTGGTGCTTTTCGAGCTTGCCCTCAAAGCGCTCCTGGAGCGTGAAGGCGTCTGCCGTGGCGCCAGCGAAGCCCGCCAGGATCCGGTCGTGGTAAAGCCGGCGGATCTTGCGTGCCGTGCCTTTGATAATGATATTGCCCAGCGTCACCTGGCCATCGCCGCCGAGGGCGACTTTGTCGCCGCGTCGCACGCAGACGATGGTGGTGCCGTGAAATTGTTCCATGTTGGCAGTCCGGTTTGAGAGTTGGCACAGCGAATCATTGCTGATGAAGCGGAATATGCAAATGAGGCGAAGTATGCGGATAAGGCGAAGTACGCGGATAAGTCGAAGTATGCGGATAAGGCGAAGTATGCGGATAAGGCGAAGTATGCGGATAAGTCGAAGTATGCGGATAAGTCGAAGTACGCCGATAAGGCGGAATATCCGTAGCAAATGGGGACGCTGCGCGGCGATTCAAGCCCCGGGAGGTTTTTGCCCGCAGGCAACAAACAAAAAAGCACACCCACGCAAGCATGGTGTGCCTTTTGTCTGATGCAACGACCGTTTCGGCAGCGAGACCGCGGTCCGGTTCTGACGGATCAGTCGCCGAACATCTTCTGGCGCATTTCACGACGCTCTTGCGCCTCGAGCGACAGCGTTGCGGTCGGGCGGGCCAGAAGACGACGCAGACCGATCGGCTCGCCGGTTTCCTCGCACCAGCCGTAATCACCAGCGTCAATGCGCGCGATCGACTGCTGTACTTTCTTGAGCAGTTTGCGCTCGCGGTCGCGGGTGCGCAACTCGAGTGCATGCTCTTCCTCGATCGTCGCCCGATCAGCCGGATCCGGCACGAACTGCGTTTCGCGCAGATGCTCCGTCGTTTCGCCGGCATTGCTCAGGATTTCCTGTTCGAGTTGTCGCAGGCGCTCACGAAAGAACCCCAACTGGCGCTCGCTCATGTATTCCGCCTCAGGCATATGCAACAGTTCGGCTTCGGTGGGCAAGTCGTTTTCGGACAGATCACCCGTCACCTGCGGTTTTTTCTTTGCTGCCTTGGTTGCCATGCAAAACTCCGTGAATGAAAAATTCCGCGCAAGCACGGATCTATCTACTTGGACAGGCACTGCTCCAGGCCCTTTGTGAAGATTTCCTGGGGCAGTTTTCGTCCGATGAAGACCATTTTTGTGGACTTCTTTTCATTGGCCGCCCAGGGTTTGCCCGGTTCGGCGCCCATCATCATGTGCACACCCTGAAACAGCATGCGGCGATTGATGCCTTTCATGTACAGAATACCCTTGTACCGCAGTAAATCGGGTCCGTAAACCTGCACGACGCCGCCAAGAAACTCCTCCAGCCGCTCGGGGTTGAAAGGCTTGTCTGACTTGAATACGAACGCGCCGATCGAGTCGTCGTGGGGCTTGGGGTGATGGTGGTGATCATGTCCGTGCTCATGCCCGTGGTCGTGACCACAGTTTTCGTCGTGGACGTGATCGTGGCCGCAGTGCGCGTCGTGCACATGGTCGTGGGCGGCATCCGGGTGCTCTTCCTCGAGGAATTGCGGGTCGATATCAAGAATCGTGTTCAGGTTAAAGCCACTGATGTCGATGATCTTTGCGAGGTCTGCCTCGCCGAAGTGCACCACTTCGATTTCAGCGCGGGGATTGATATGCACGAGGCGACGGCGCAAATCCTCGTATTCGGCCTCGCTGACGAGATCCTTTTTCGAGACGAGGAGGCGATCGGCAAAGCCAACCTGCTTCTGTGCCTCTTCCTGCTCATCGAGCGTCTTGTGACCGTGTTTCGCGTCAACGATCGTGACCACGGCATCAAGGCGGTAGTACTCGGAAATATCGTCGTCCATGAAGAACGTCTGGCAGACCGGCCCCGGGTTGGCCATGCCGGTGGTCTCAATGATCACGCGCTCGAAATTCAGCTCGCCGGCTTCGCGGCGCTGGCGCAGATCGTTCAGCGTGCGCATGAGATCACCGCGCACCGTGCAGCAGACGCAGCCGTTGGAAAGCTCGATGATTTCCTCGTCCTGGTCTTGCACCAGCAAATCGTTGTCGATGCTCTCGGGTCCGAACTCGTTTTCAATGACGGCGATTCGCTTGCCGTGGTATTCGGTCAGGATGCGTTTGAGCAGCGTGGTTTTACCTGCACCGAGAAATCCGGTGAGAATCGTGACGGGGACCATTTTGTCCAGGCTACCAGGGGAATTCATGAGTCAACCAACTTCAATGACATTAGGGAGGATCGTGCGCGACCGCAAGACCCGGCGGGAAGTGACCCGGGCGACGCAGGATTACATCACAGCGAACGCCGGGGGGCAAACACCGGCCTCTGCGGGTTAACCTTAGTGTAGGGGCGAGTTTGTTTCAATTTGGCAAGGTTGATTCGGTTTTTATAGGTGGGGTCGACACATCGGATTTCAAGGGGCTGGGATTCATGACTGATCTGCAAGTGAGCGCTCGCTGACCTGATGCGTGGCGTTCCCGCGGACACGGTCAGTGGCCTCGTACGCAGCCCTGGCTCAGAAGGGGCGCGGCTTCAGGTGTCGGATCGCGTCGAACCCGACCCTAACTCTTGCGACCTGACCGCGGGTGCGCTGCGTCGTAGGCGCGCGCCAGATGCTGGAAATCCAGTCTTGTATAAAGTTGCGTTGTGGAAATGTTGGCGTGGCCCAGCATTTCCTGGACTGCCCGCAAATCCTGCGCGGACTGAAGCACGTGGCTGGCGAAGCTATGGCGCAGCACGTGCGGATGGACGTGGGTGGGCAGCCCCGCTAATTGCGCCAGTCTGCCCAGACGCTGCTGGACGACGCGCGGGCTGATGCGCCGGCCCCTCTCGCCCAGAAAGAGCGCCGCAACATCCTCCGGGGCGGCTTGCGCGCGGCAAAAAGCGGGCCGGACAGTGATCCAGGCGAGCAGCGCCTCAATTGCCTGCGCGCCGACGGGTACGCTGCGCCGCTTGCCCCCTTTGCCAAGCACATTGACTTCGTGGTCAGTCAGGTTCAGCCAGCTCGACGAGGTGTGCGCCGAACTCTGCGCGTAGTTGAGATCAAGGTTCACGAGTTCGCTCAACCGCAGTCCGCTTGAATAGAACAGCTCAAACATCGCCCGATCGCGCAAGGTGGCGGGATCCGTGCCGGCCTGGAGCACGGGCGCATCCAGAAGCGCTTGCGCCTGATCGACCGACAGCGCCTTGGGCAGGGACCGGGGTATTTTGGGTGCCTTCACGTCGGTGGCCGGATTGGCCGGCATGCCGATACGCGGTGCCCACCAGCGGTAAAAGCCGCGCCATGCAGCGAGCATGCGCGCGAGAGAGCGGGGGCCGAGCCCCTGCCCGTGCAGTCTGGCAAGGTAGTGGCGGATGTGGCCATTGGCGACCTGATCCAGCGGCTTTCCGTCGCACAGGACGACAAGATGCGCCAGATCGCGACGGTAAGCGGCCAGAGTATGGGAGGAGTAGCGCCGATTGTGCGTCAGATGGGCAAGCCACTGTTCGCAGGGATCCGGTAACGCAGCGGGCGGTGGCTGCGGGCCGCTGGGTTCGCTGGAAGGATCCATCCGCGGGCGCCTCGGGCGGGTCTTTGCGTCAGTCTGCCGGCATCAGACGCCGCAGCGCCGCACCGGCAAGGCGTGCCACGGTTTCGAGAAACGCCGTGCCCATTTCAGGTGCGAAACGGTCAGGGTCGTCTGAACCGAGCACCAGCAGACCAAAGGCAGGCTCTTTGGGGCCGTTGCGCAGCGCGACGATCGCCAGCGACGCAGGCCTGGCCGCCAGCCAGGCAACCGCCGCGAACTGGGTATCGGTGCCGCAATAGGGCGCGGCGAGGCTGTCGGCGAAGGCCTTGATGTCATCCGATACCGGTTCCCCGACGCCTTCGGCGGGCAGATCCAGCCCCCAGACGCGCAGGCCGACTTCCTGCAGGTTGAAGTGCTCGGCAAGGCCCAGCGTGATCTCGCCCGGCAGGCGCAGCGTGGAGTGCTCTGCCAGCATGCGCGCGCACCAGTCAATCAGCTTGGTGGTCGTGGTTTCGTTCAGGGCGGCGTTACGCACCAGCTGGGCAAATCGAAACTCGAAATCGCGCAAGCGGTCGCGCAGTGTCAGGATCTGGCGTTCGCCAAGCGAGATGGCACGCGCCTGATGGGGGTGAGGCACTTCGAGTGCGCTGAATACATCGGCGTGCTCGGCCATGAACCCGGGGTTCTCTTGCAGGAACGTGGCGACTTCTTGCGCGCTGAGCGGCTGTGTCATGGTCGTGTTGTCGTGGTTGAGGAAGGGATCGAGGCGACCAGCCGATCGATATCGACCGAGCCCGAGAACACCGTTGTCGTTGGGCCAGTCATGCGGAGCGCGCGACCGTCCCAGTCGATTGTCAGCCAGCCGCCGTGCGTGCGCACGCGTACGGGGGAATCAAGCAAGCCACGGCGGATGCCGGCGGCGACCGCCGCACAAGCGCCGGTTCCGCAAGCCAGGGTTTCGCCGGCACCGCGCTCGTAGACCCGCAAGTGGGCGGTGTGGCGATCGATGACCTGCAGAAAGCCCGCGTTCACGCGTTTTGCGAAGCGGGGGTGCGATTCGATTGCCGGCCCCACCAGCGCCACCGGTGCCTGGTCGACGTCATCCACAATCTGGACCGCGTGCGGATTTGAAATCGCCACTGCGGAAAGCCAGACGGTACGGGGGGGGGCGCCGGGGAGGTCCAGCGTCAGGCCGTAGAGCGTGTCTTCGCCCATCTGCCGCGTCGGCAAGCCGGCAATGTCGAAGGGGAGATCCGCAGGGGCAAACCGCGTCTGGCCCATCTCGGCCGTGACGTTTCCGCCGGCCAGTTCTTCCAGCGTGATCAGACCGGTGGCGATTTCCGCGCGCAACGGGTTGCGCGCGGACAGCTTCTGCTCGTGCACGAACCGCACGAAGCAGCGCGCGCCATTGCCGCAATGCTCCACTTCGCTGCCGTCGGCATTGAAAATGCGATAGCGGAAGTCGGCCTCCGGGTGCGCGGGCGTGTCGACGATGAGGATCTGGTCGCAGCCGATCCCGAATTGACGGTGGGCGATCGCGCGCGCACGCTCGGCGGTCATCTCAATGGGCTGCCGCACGCCGTCAAGGACCACAAAGTCGTTGCCGGCCCCGTGCATTTTGGTGAAATTCCAGTTCATCGTCACATTATCGCCAATTTGCATGACTCGCAGTGCAAACCGGCGTTGCCCGGCCTAATAAAGCGATGGTTCGCCGGCCGGACGCGTCTTGAAGCGACGGTGCACCCAGTAATACTGGGCGGGTGCCTCGCGGACCCAGGCCTCCAGATGGCGGTTCAGCGTCGCGGTGGCCGTCTCGGGGGAGTCGGTGCCGGGGAAGTCCGCCAGCGGCGCCCTCACCTGGACGTCGTAATGGCCAGTGGCAGGATCCCAGAAGCAGACGATCGGCACCACCGGCAGCCCCCAGCGGGCCGCGAGTTGCGCGGTGGAAGTCTGCGTGGCCGCCGGTACGCCGAAAAATGGCACGAACACGGCGCCGCGGCGCCCGAAATCCATGTCGGGCAGGTAGTAAATCGGCAGGTGTGCCTCGATGTGGCGGATCAGAGCCCGCACGCCATCGCGGCGGCTGACCAGGTGGACCGCGTTAAAGCGCGATCTTCCGAGGCGCACGAGGGCATCGAGCCCGGGGCTGTTTTGCGGGCTGTACATGGCGGCGCCTGCGGGGCCTTCAAGCGAAAGCCGCGTTGCCGCCGCATCAAGACCGACGAAGTGCGGTGCGAGCATGAGCACCGACCCATGGCGTGCCACCAGTTCGGCGATTTGCGTCTGGCCGCTGATACTGACTAAATCACGGATCTGTTGTGCCGATCCAAACCAGAAAACTGCCCGGTCGACGACGCTTTGCGCCAGGGCCCGGAAATGGTCTCTCAGCAGGCGATCGCGCGCGCTGTTCGATAAATCGGGGAAGCACAACGCCAGGTTGCGTCTGACGACAGGTACGCGGCGGCGCACGATCCAGGGGGCGAGCCAGCCGAGCACGGCCCCCAGACGCATCCGGGTGCCGGGGCGCGCAGCGGCCAGCCATTCAAGCGTGCCGATGAGGACGCGCATCCGCAGCGACCCGCGTCGCAACGCCTCGACCGCCAGCAACCAGTCGGCTGGTCTACCCTCTTGCACGCTCGTGGTCCCGCGCTGCGATGCGTTCAGCGTGATCGACTTTATCGACGCCGGGGTGCGACCTTTCGGAGGCTTCAGCGTGTGCTGATTTCCCGGAGGCTGCGGCGGCAGGCGGGGTTGCCCCACGCGGAACCTTGTAGCGGTTGTAGCTCCACAGATACTGCTCCGGGAAGCGCCGGATCATCTGCTCCATGTAGCGATTGACGAGAGCGGCCTGTGCTTCGGGCGTGTCTGGCATCGGTTCGGTCACGCGGATACAGTGCAGTCGCCAGCCTTGCCCTTTTGGCAGTCTTTCGCAGGATGCGATCATGACGATCGCATCCGTCATGCTGGCAATCTTGCCGGCCAGCGTCACGGTGTAGGCCGGCCGGCCGAAGAATGGCGCCCAGACCCCGTCGCCCACGGAGGGCGCCTGGTCAGGCAGCATCCCGACCCACTGCTTGCGCTTGAGCGCTCGCAGAAATTCGCGCACGCCTTGCAGGTTTGCCGGTACCGCAGTCACGCCCGCCGTGTTGCGTGCGATTTCCAGGACGGGTGCCAAAATCTGCTTGCGGGGCGGGCGGAACATTACGGTGAATGGCTTGAATTTCGCGGCGGCATAACGGGCCGACAGTTCGAAGCAACCGATGTGGGGTGTCAGGCAAAGGACGCCACGCTGTTCGCTCAACGCCTGGACGACGATCGGGAGATCGTCCGAAATCACACGATCGATGCACTCGGAATCGCGCAGCCAGACGCGCGGTAATTCCAGGATCATTGCGCCAGCCTCACCGGCGGCGCGCCGCGCGAATGCGGGATCGGCGTAGCCCGCCTGAGCGGCGTTGGCGCGCAGGCGTTCCCGGTAGCGGCCGGGAAGCGCGTAAACCAGCCGGCCAAGCGCACGGCCAATGGCATGCAAGACGCGCAGCGGCAACATCGCCAACAGGCGAAAAAGGGTCAGTAGCAGCATTTCGGCATTTTCGCTTAAAATAGCGAAGGTCGCTGAGTTAACCGACAACTTGCGGGGCGACGCTGGCTGCGGTGGGTATCCCCTCCCGGCAAAGCAAAATAATTCCGCTAAAGCGTCGCGCCCAGATCCAGCGTCTTTCAAAGATCACGGTAAGGGGTGCAACGCACCTCCTTAAACCCACCCCCGGCGATTGCCGGAAAAGGACGTGATCATGGCCAAGTCAAACGATTTTCTCTTCACCTCGGAATCCGTATCCGAAGGGCACCCCGACAAGGTGGCCGACCAGGTATCCGATTCCATTCTCGACGCGATCTTCACGCAGGACCCGAATGCGCGCGTCGCAGCCGAAACCCTGTGCAATACGGGTCTGGTCGTGCTGGCTGGTGAAATCACCACCACCGCCAACGTCGACTACATCCAGGTCGCGCGTGACACCATCAAGCGCATCGGCTACGACAACACCGATTACGGTATTGATTACAAAGGCTGCGCAGTGCTCGTCGCCTACGACAAGCAATCGCCCGATATCGCCCAGGGCGTCGATCGCTCCTCGGAAGACTACCTGAACCAGGGCGCCGGCGACCAGGGCCTGATGTTCGGCTACGCCTGCGACGAAACCCCGGACCTGATGCCCGCCCCGATCTGGTACGCGCACCGCCTCGTCCAGCGCCAGAGCGAATTGCGTAAGGACGGCCGCCTGCCGTGGCTGCGCCCGGACGCCAAGTCACAGGTCACCTTCCGCTATGTTGACGGCAAGCCCGTCGAAGTCGATACGGTGGTCCTGTCCACGCAGCACGCCCCGGAAATCTCGCAATCCGCGATCCACGAGGCCGTGATCGAGGACATCATTCGCCCGTCCTTCCCGGCCGGCCTGCTGACGGCCAAGACCAAGTTCCTGATCAACCCGACCGGTCGTTTCGTGATCGGTGGCCCGCAGGGCGATTGCGGCCTGACCGGTCGCAAGATCATCGTTGATACCTACGGTGGCGCGTGCCCCCACGGTGGTGGCGCATTCTCGGGCAAGGATCCCTCCAAGGTGGACCGCTCCGCTGCGTATGCCGCACGTTACGTCGCCAAGAACATCGTGGCAGCAGGCCTGGCCACTCAGTGCCAGGTGCAGGTGAGCTACGCAATTGGTGTGGCCGAGCCGATCAACATCACCGTCTATACGGAAGGCACTGGTGTCGTTTCGGACGACATTCTGGCCAAGCTGGTTCGCGAGCACTTCGATCTGCGTCCCAAGGGCATCGTCAACATGCTCGACCTCCTGCGCCCGATCTATACCAAGACGGCCGCCTACGGCCACTTTGGTCGCAGCGAGCCCGAGTTCAGCTGGGAAGCCACCGACAAGGCGGCTGCGCTCAAGAAAGCAGTCTGATTTCCGGCGCACTGACAAAGCCCCTGCCTCGAGTTGAACTACACCCCGGAAGTTGGACATCAATCCAACCGTCGGGGTGCAGTTCGAGTGCGTGCAGGGGTTTTTCGTTCTTGGCCGGTGCTATGCTGCGCCATGCCTGATTCAACCCCCGCCGCTGCGATTGTCATGAACCCGTCCGCAATTCCGAACCGACTGGAGCATCCGATGCCCGCGCACGACAGCGAACCGGATTCGCCCTGCGTTGCGGTCTGTTCGACACTGTTCGATGACATCTGCCGAGGGTGTGGTCGCACCGTCATGGAAGTGTCCGAATGGGTCACCATGACCCCCGAACAAAAGCGGGCGGTCTGGGTTCGCATTCGCGCCGAGGGATACCCGCGGCGCGAGGGCTAGGGCGCGATCACATCTCCTGCGGCGGCAAACGTTCGCGCGGGCAAGATCACATCTCCTGCGGCGGCAAACGAACGCGCGGGCAAGATCGCATCTTCAGCGGCGGCAACCGAACCCGCTGGCATTCATCATGCGGGCATCCCGCCGTGCCAGGGCGGTCGCAGCGCGATTTGCTTAGTCTGGCTTGAGTCCAGTTGCCTTGATCAGATCGCCAAAGCGCTCGACATCCCGGGCGATCAGGGCAGCGAACGGCTTGGGGCCCTGTTCGGCCGGCGGCGGAATCACGGCTGCCATCTTCTCAAAGCGGTCAATCACCTCGGGATCCTTGAGGGCTGCGGCAAGCGCCTGTGCGAGCCGGTCGATCACTGCCGGCGGGGTTCCCGCAGGCGCCGCAATGCCGTTCCAGACACTCAGGTCAAAGGCCGGCGCGCCTGCTTCGGCGAAAGTCGGCACATCGGGGATCTGGGGCAGGCGCTGCTTGCCCGACACGGCGAGCGCCTTGACTCGCCCACCTTTGTGAATCGGGATCATCGTGACGGTCTGGTCAATCACCGTATCAACGGTACCCGCCATCAGGTCGGCGATGGCCGGACCGGCCCCCCGGTACGAAACCAGCGTTGCCTTATTGTTTGTCACGTGCAGAAAAAGGACTGCCCCGATGTGTCCGGTTGAGCCTGGCCCTGCCGTGCCGAAATTGACCGCAGCCCCGTCTTTGCGCAACTGATCGAGCAGTTGCTGCAAGCTGGTGTAGCCGCTCTTGTTGCTGGCGGACAGCACCATGGGCACGTCGGCCACCAGACCGACCGGTGCGAGATCTTTGACCGGGTCGAACTTGATGTTGGGATAAAGCGGTCCGGCGATCGCCAGCGACCCCATGTTGCCGAAGGTGATCATGTAACCGTCGGGCGGTGACTTGAGCACGCGCTGCGTGCCGATCGTGCCGCCCGCGCCGCCCACGTTCTCGACGACGACTTGCTGGCCAAGATTCTTGGCCATGGCTGCGCCGACGATGCGTGCCAGCCCATCGGTGGAGCCGCCAGGCGGGTAGGCCACCACCATCGTGATCGGGCGGGTCGGGTAGCTCTGCGCAAGCGCGGGGCCGCTGCTCACGCAGCACACGGCCAGCAGGGCCGCGAACAGGGTTCTTTTCATGTTGTGTGTCTCCAGCCGGCTTCAGGTGCTCACCCGGAAGGGCACTGGTCCTGTCGGCCAGCCCTTTCCGGGGACGCCTGTCGGTGTCATCCGATGCAGCTTATTTTTCGGACAGAATCGTGCCCGAAAGTTTCTCTGATAATTTCGCCACAGCAGTGTGGTCCTGACCCGCACCGAGCATCTGGGCCGATGCTGCCCACATCTCCCGGCACAGCGACGAAAACGGCGCAGGTGTGTTGGTATCCCGGGCGATGCCCAGCGCAATCGACAGATCCTTGACCATCAGATCCAGTCCGAATCCCGCGTTGTACTTGCCGGACAGAACGAACTGTTTGAACTTCTTCTGGGTCGAGTTGTTCATCCCGGTCGACGAATTCAGCACATCGACCATCGCTTCCGGGTCGAGCCCGAAGCGTTTGCCGATGATCAGCGCTTCAATGCCGATCAGGAATCCGCCAGCGGACACGAGATTGTTCAGCGCTTTCATTGCATGCGCTGAGCCGACGTCGCCCGTGCGCTGGATTGCGTTGCCCATGCAGTTCAAGACAGGGCGCACCTTTTCCAGCAACTCTGGCGCGCCACCGAACATGATCGCCAGTTCGCCCGTGCGTGCGCGCGGGACGCCGCCCGATACCGGTGCATCGACAAGCTCGGCGCCTGCCGCTGTGACCAGCGCTGCCAGCTTGCGGGTGATCGTGGGCACGCCAGAGCTCATTTCGACCACGATCGTGCCGGGCTTGAGGCCGGCGATCACGCCGTCAGCGGCGGTCAGCACGGTTTCAACGATGGCGCTTGTGGGCAGGATCGTGACGATGATGTCCGACGCGGCGGCCAGCGCGCGGCCGTTCGCAGCGACCTGACCGCCGAACTCCTGGGTGAAGGCCTGGGCACGCTCAGGCGAAGCATCCAGGATTTGCAGGCTGTAGCCGGCCTTGTGCAGCAAGGCGGCCATGGGCCAGCCCATGCTGCCGACGCCGACAAACCCGATGGTCGGTTTGTTGCTCATTTTGCGCTCGCCGGTGTGGACTCAGCCTTCTTGGCGACTGCTTTTTTCGCAGTGACTTTCTTGGCTGCGACCTTCTTGGCAGCAACCTTTTTCGCCGCCGACTTCCTGGCTGCGGCTTTCTCGAAGGCGCCTTCCTCTTCGAGGACGACGTTGGCGACCTTAAATGCGTCAAGGCCGGCGGGGATGCCGCAGTACACGGTCGCGTGCAGCAGGACTTCCTTGATTTCTTCGACCGTGACGCCGTTGGCAAGGGCACCCTTGACATGCAGCTTGATTTCCGCCGGACGATTCAGCGCCGTGAGCATGGCCAGATTGAGCATGCTGCGTGTTTTGCGCGACAGGCCATCGCGGGTCCAGGCATAGCCCCAGCACATCTCAGTGGTGATGTTCTGGAAAGCCATCGTAAAGCCGTTGGCCTTGGCGAGCGAGCCGTCGACATAGTCCGGTCCGAGCACGGCGCGGCGAATGGCCAGGCCATCCTTGAACAGTTTGGAAGTTGATTTTTTCGTTGTCATGACGAGCTCCATCCGCAAAATAAAGGAATACCACCTCCGGAATTGTCTGCGGTTGGCAATACGCATGTCAAGCAGATTGTCAGACAATCTGCCTGCGGGATCAGCCGCCCCGATGTTCCGGCTCGTGCCCATTCAATACGGGGGGAGGGCATTCAACCGCAGGGTGGTGCCCTGAAGTGTGCATTCGGTTCCGCAATCCTTTGTCGCCAGCGCGGCAACGCGGTATGCTCACTCGCAGACGGTGCATAGACGCTGTGATGGCTTGCGCAGGAAGACCCTGCGCCGCCGGCATTTCAAACAACAACGGGGGAGAACCGCATGCGCGGCTTGATGCAGGACTGGCCACTTCTTTGTCACTCGGTCATCGAACACGCTGCGCGTGAGCATGGTCAGCGTCGCATTGTGACCCGTTCGGTCGAAGGGCCTGTCGAGGTCACGGACTACGCGCAGATCCACCGTCGCGCCAGAAAGGTGTCGGACCGGTTGACCGCCGAGGGCATCAAGCCCGGTGATCGCATTGGCACACTGGCCTGGAGCACGGCGCGGCATCTTGAATGCTGGTACGGGATTGGCGGGATTGCGGCGGTTTACCATCCGGTGAATCCCCGGCTGTTTCCGGATCAGATCGTCTACATCGTCAACGAGGCGGGCGACCGGATGCTGCTCGTTGACCTGAGTTTCGTCGGGTTGCTCGAGGGTATTGCCGACCGCCTGCCGCAGGTCGAGCGATACATTATCCTCACGGACCGCGCGCACATGCCCGATACGCGCCTGCGCAATGCCATTCCCTACGAAGAGTGGATCGCCGACGCGGACGCGGGCTTTGACTGGAAGTCGTTCGACGAAAACACGGCGGCTGCCCTGGTGTACACCTCGGGCACCACGGGGCACCCCAAAGGGGTCCTGCTGTCGCACCGGTCGGTGGTGCTGATGTCGCTGACCGGCACGTCGGCGGACATGTATGGATTTTCGGCAATGGATGTCGTGCTGCAAGTTCCGCCCATGTGCCATGCCAATGGCTGGACGTGGCCGTATTCCGCCCCGATGACCGGTGCCGGCCTGGTGTTTCCGGGCGCGGCGCTCGACGGAGCATCGCTGTGCGAGTTGCTGATTGGCGAGGGCGTTACGGTGGCCGGCGGTGTGCCGACGGTGTGGCAGGGCGTGCTCGATCACCTCAATCGGCAAAACATGGCGCTGACGACGCTCAAGCGGCTGTATGTCGGGGGATCTCCCTGCCCTTCGCCAATGATCGATGCGTTTTCAACGCGCCATGGCGTCGAAGTGCGGTCCTCCAACGGGATGACCGAGATGGGGCCGCTGGGATCCATCTGCACCATGGTTCCCGAGACCCGTGATCTTGCCGGCGAGCAGCGCATCGCGTTGCTGCAGACCCAGGGGCGCCCGCCCTATCTGGTTGAGTACCGCACGACGGATGACGCAGGCCGGATCCTGCCCCGTGACGGACAGACCATGGGCCACCTGCAATCACGCGGGCCCTGCGTGGTGCGCAGCTATTTTGGCACTCCCCATGAGGTTGTCGTCGATCGCGACGGGTTTTTCGATACCGGCGATATTGCGATCATCGATCCCTATGGCTATATCCACATTACCGATCGCGCCAAGGATCTGGTGAAGTCCGGTGGCGAATGGATCTCATCGATCGACCTCGAACACATCGCAATGCGACACCCCGCTGTCCGGGAAGTCGCGGTCATCGGCGCAACCCATCCGAAATGGGACGAACGCCCTTTACTGATCGTCGCGCTTAAAGAGGGTGGCGTCGCGGACAAACAGGCGCTGCTCGACTTTCTGAAAGGCAAGATCGCCACCTGGTGGATGCCCGACGACGTCATCTTTGTCGATGAAATTGCGCATACCGCGATCGGAAAGATCAACAAGGCTGCCTTGCGTGCGCAATATCGCGATCATTTGCTTGCCGCTGCCGCTGCCGCTGCCGCTGCCGCTGGTGCTGCCGCTGGCGCTGGTGCTGGTACTGCCACTGGTGCTCGCACGGAGGCGGCGGCCGCCAGTTGCGATGCCACTGGCACCGATGCCGCGGTCGGTGCGCAGGGTCGCGGTCATGTTGGCTCGGGAAATGCACCGGAATCGGTGCCTGACCTGCAGGGGCTCGCTGACCAGATGCGCGCCGAGCCGGCACTGGCGCTCGCGCACCTGCGGGCCGCCCAATCCCGTGTCACCGTGATCCCCGGATTACCGACGGGTCTCCCGTTAAGACCCATCGCCAAAGTCGGGGTCGTCGGCGCCGGGACGATGGGTGGCGGGATTGTCATGAACTTCCTGAACGCCGGAATTCCGTCCGTGATTGTCGATAGTAGTCAGGCGTCCCTGGATCGCGGCCTGGGCATTATCCGGACGAATTACGACAACACGGCAAAGAAAGGCCGCATCACGATGCAGCAAGTCGAGCAGCGGATGGCCTTGCTGCAGGGGTCGCTCGACTTTGGGGCGTTGGCCGATTGCGATCTCGTCATCGAGGCGGTTTTCGAGGACATGGCTGTGAAGAAGAGCGTTTGCGCGCGACTTGGCGCAACCTGCAAACCCGGCGCGATCATTGCCACCAACACTTCGACCCTGGATGTCGACGTGCTGGCGCAGACGACCGGGCGCGCGGCGGATGTGCTCGGCATGCACTTCTTCAGCCCCGCGAACGTCATGAAGCTGCTTGAGGTCGTGCGGGGTGCGGCGACCGCGCCCGATGTGCTGGCCACGGTGCTGGCGCTTGCCGAAAGGATCGGCAAGATTCCCGTGGTGTCCGGCGTCTGCTATGGCTTCATCGGCAACCGTATGCTTGAAGGTTACGTGCGCGAGGCAGATTTCCTGCTGATGGAAGGGGCTACGCCATCGCAGATTGACGGTGCGATCGAAAAGCTTGGCCTGTCGATGGGACCTTGCCGGATGCTCGACATGGCGGGTACCGATGTCGCTGCCAAGGTCGTGATCGAGCAGGGCCGGGCCGGTCTGCTCCCCGCGGATCCGGGTTACCGCGCCGTCGTGTTGCGCCTGTTTGAACTCGGACGCAATGGCCAGAAGGCTGGCCGTGGCTACTACCGCTACGATGGCCGGCAACCGATCGAGGATCCAGAGGCGATCGCCATTTTTACGGAACTCGCTGCGCGCCATGGCATCAGGCGACGCGTCGGTATCACGGATCAGGAAATCGTCGAGCGCTGCATTTTTCCGCTGATCAACGAGGGCGCACTGATCCTTGAGCAGCGAATCGCCCAGCGACCTGGTGACATCGATGTGGTCTGGACTCGGGGGTACGGGTTTGCCGATGCGCTGGGTGGCCCGATGTACCTTGCCGACTGCATTGGCCTTGAGGCGATCGTCTTGCGCATGGAGCATTACGCGCAGACACAGGGCGCTGCCCATGGGTACTGGTCAGTTGCCTCGCTGTTGCGCGTGCTGGCAAAGGATTCGAAGCGTATCTCGGATTGCACTTAAATTGAACATGAGGAAGACATGAAAGAAGCTGTGATTGTTTCAACCGCGCGTACCCCCATCGGCCGGGCGTACAGGGGATCGCTCAACAACATCAAGTCGCCGACGCTGATGGGTCATGCCATCTCGCACGCTGTCGCGCGCGCCGGCGTGGATCCGGGCGAGGTTGAGGATGTGATCGTTGGCACCGTGCTCACGGCCGGCACCGCCGGCATGAATATCGGCCGCCATTCCGGCCTTGCCGCCGGGCTCCCGGTGACCGTGCCTGGCCAGACGGTCGAGCGCCAGTGTGCGTCGGGCCTGATGGCCATCGCGACGGCCGCGCACCAGATCACGCTTGAGGGTATGTCGGTGGTGGTCGCGGGCGGGCAGGAGAACATTTCGGCCGTCCAGGATGCCTATTACAAGTGGGTGACCGAAACGCGTGATCCCAACGTGATTGCGGCGGCGGTCAATACCTACATGCCGATGCTTCAGACCTCCGAGTACATCTCGAAAAAATACGGCATCAGTCGGGACGCCCAGGACGACTATGCGTTTCAGTCGCAGATGCGCACTGCGGCAGCGCAGCGCGACGGCCTGCTTGATGCGGAGGTGGTGCCGATCGCCGCGACCATGCTGGTGACTGACAAGCAGACCCAGACTGTCACGCAAAAAGAGATTGTTCTGGCGATGGACGAGGGCAACCGCCCCGACACCACGCGCGACGGTCTTGCCAGACTCAAGGCGGTGATCGACGGCGGGTGCGTGACGGCGGGCAATTCGAGCCAGCTGTCCGATGGGGCATCGGCATGCGTCGTCATGGATGCGCAGCTTGCGCAGCGGCGCGGCCTGGCGCCTCTGGGTGTCTATCGCGGCGTCGCCGTTGCCGGGTGCGCGCCCGAAGAAATGGGACTCGGGCCGATCCATGCGGTTCCCAAGCTGTTGAAGCAGCATGGGCTGAAGCTGCAGGACATCGGTCTTTGGGAACTCAACGAGGCCTTCGCCTGCCAGGCGCTGTATTGCCGGGATTATCTCGGAATCGACCCCGCGATCTACAACGTCAACGGCGGCGGTATCTCGATTGGCCATCCCTACGGCATGACCGGGTCAAGGCTGGTCGGCCATGCGCTGATCGAGGGCAAGCGCCGTGGCGCCCGGTATGTGGTCGTGACCATGTGTATCGGCGGGGGTATGGGCGCGGCAGGCTTGTTCGAAGTCGCCTGATCCGGGCAATCTCAGTCAACAACAAAGGGGAAGTAGACATGGCAGACAAGAATAAGCCGCTTGTGCGGCAAGGATTTACCGTCAAGGATGAGCCGCTTACCCGGCAAGGCTTCACGGTCACGGGCGATCAGTCGCGCCGCGCGATCATTGGCGATGCATACGTCGACGGCATGCTCGGGAAAATCAATGCGTTTGATCACGAGTGGCAGCACTATCTCAATGATCAGCTCTGGGGACGCACCTGGGCGCGCGGAATCCTTCAGCACCAGCAGCTCAGTCTGATCAACCTTGCGATGCTTGCGGGCATGGGGCGCATGGAAGAGTTCGAATTGCATTTCCGCATCGCACTGCTGCGCACAAAGGTGCCACTGATTCAGTTGCGTGAAGTCCTGCTGCACATCGGTTTGTATTGCGGCGTGCCGATCGGGCGAGATTGCTTCGCCATTGCGCGGCATGTGCTGGAAGAAGAGAATATCGACCTGTCGGTGCTCGACGAGCCCGGCAACCCCTGAGTAATGATTGCGTTCGCGCGCAAGTTCCATGCGGTGTGTTTGCGCGTGAACACGATGCTTTCCCTGAGCGCCCGGAGACACGGGCGTCCTTTGACAACAATCCGGAGACTTCAGTATGAACAGGTGGACCAAACGCTTACCCTCCCTCAGCCTCATGGCCCTGACGGCCGTGATCTCCTGCGTCGGCCTGGCCCGCGCTGACGAGTTCCCGTCGCGCCCCATTACCCTGGTATCGCCCTACCAGGCGGGCGGCTCGTCCGACGGTATCGCCCGCGCCATGGCGATTGTCGCCGCGCGTGAACTCGGGCAGCCTGTGATCGTCGAGGCCAAGCCCGGCGCCGAGGGCATGCTCGGCTCGCTCGACGTCATGAAATCTCCGCCAGATGGTTATCGCGTGCTGTTTGGCGGCGCGGGCTCCATGATGATCGTCACGGCACTGCGCAAGACGCCACCATTCGATCCCGCTACGCAGTTCACGCCGATTGCGGGAACCGTGGACTTTTCGTTCTTTTTGTTTGTGCACCCCGAGGTGCCGGCCAGGAATCTGCGCGAGTTTGTCGACTACGCGAAGGCCAACCCGAACGTGCTGAACTACGCCACCGGCAACAATCAGGGCCTACTTTCGTTTGCCTACCTCAGTCAGAGTCAGGGGCTGAAGATGCAGCATGTCGCCTACAAAGGCGAGGTGCAGGCGATTTCAGATTTACTGCCTGGCCGCGTCCAGGCGATCTTCGCGACGTCCGCCGCGGTGCCCCAGGCGCGCGACGGCAAGCTCAGGGCGCTGGTGACGACGCTGCCCCAGCGCAGTCCGCTGATGCCCGACGTCCCGACGATGACCGAAAGCGGCTTTGCGAACCTGCCGTTCTCCCCGGGCGGTGGCTGGTTGGCGATATTCGGGCCTGCGGGCATGAACCCCGCAGTTGTCCAGCGGTTGAACCAGGCATTCGTCAAGTCGCTGGAGGATCCCGAGGTCCGGACGAAAATGGCCCAGGCAGGCCTGACTTACACGCCCCACACCTTACCGGAACTGAACGCGTTCGTGAAAAGCCAGCGCGACCTTTACCGGGCCGCCATTCGCGATCTCGGCATTCCCCAGGTGGAATGAAAGAGGGCGCCCCGCGGGGCGCCCTCTGGTCGTCATGCCACGGTGCTGTGCCGTGCTGAGCCGTGCGCTTGTGAGCTACTTCTTGACCAGCGGGCAGGCGCTATCCGCCAGGGGGATGTAGGCGTCCTGACCGGAGACGGTTTTCACGATGTTGTAGTAATCCCAGGGTTCTTTGGATTCCTTGGGCGACTTCACCGAAACCAGGTAGAAGTCATGCAGCAACTTGCCGTCTTCACGCAGCTTTGCATTGCGTGCGAACATGTCGTTGATCGGCATTTCCTTGAGCGCCTTCATCACGTCCTCGACCTGATCGCTTTTGGCTCGTTCGACCGCACGCAGGTAGTTGAGCACAGCAGAGTACTGGCCGGCCTGCAGCGCGGTGGGCATCTTGCCCATTTCTTTCTGGAATCGCCGGGCGAATTTTCGCGTATCGTCGTCCATGTTCCAGTAAAAGGTTTCAGCGTAGTGCATGCCTTGTGCTGCCGGCAGACCCACCCCGTGCACATCGGTGATGCTCATCAGCATGGCGACCAGTTTCTGGTTTTTGGACAGACCGAACTCGTTCGCCTGTTTGATCTCGTTTTGCAGGTCTCCGCCCGCACTGGCAAACACCACCGCGTCCGCTTTGCTGGCCTGCGCGGAGACAAGGAATGACGAAAAATCATTGCCAGGGAACGGATAGCGTACGGAGCCTGCAACGGTTCCGCCCGCACCCTTGATAAAACGCATGCCGTCGTTTTCCAGCGAGTGTCCGAAGGCGTAGTCCGCGGTGATGAAATACCAGCTCTTGACGCCCGACTGCACCAGCGGCAGGGTTCCTACCTTGGCAAGCGCATAGGTGTCGTACACCCACTGCACGTTGGTCGGTTTGCAGTCTTCGCCGGTGATGCGCGTCGCACCCGCACCGGTCACCATGGACATGCGGTTCTTTTCCTTGGCGATGTTCATCACTGCCAAAGCGACAGCGCTGTTGCCCAGTTCGGTCACCACGTCGACGCCGTCGCGGTCGAACCACTCGCGGGCACGATTGGCGCCCACGTCGGCTTTGTTGAGGTGGTCAGCCGTCACCAGTTCGATCGGCTTGCCCAGTACTTTGCCGCCGAAATCCTCGATCGCGAACTTGCTGGCGGTGACAGAACCGGGCCCGACGTTGTCCATGTAAATGCCTGACAAGTCTGTCAGCACGCCGATTTTGACTACCCCGCCCGAAATCTTGTCCTGCGCCGCGACTGGCGCCATGGCGCCGATTGCCGCTGCGATCAGGGTGAGTGCTGCAACTCGCTTGTACATAAATGTCTCCGTTCCGTTGTGGTTATGGGTCTGTAAATAATGCAACCGGCAGGTTGCACTTTCACGACTAAATTTTGTCAATCTTAATACGAAGTGATGGTCTGGCACCGAATAAGGGTTTCACTGTGTGCAACCGCTGAGCACGATGCAACGGCCGGTGAATACGAAACTATGGTGACCTGCGTTGCGCCACATCACTGAGACGCACACGCCGCGATTGCGCTGGTCTTCAGTCGATCGACCAGGCAAGCCGCGTCCCTTCATCGATGGCCCGCATGGCATCAAGCTCGGACGCCAGTCGTGCGCCGCCGATCAGCTCGGCTTGCGCGCCCCGGCCCGCGAGCGCGCCTGCGAGGCGGTCATCCGGGTCCTGTCCGGCACAGAGAATGACCGTATCGGCCTGCAGAAGATGTTGCTTGCCATCGCAGGTGTAATGCAATCCCGCATCATCCACCCGGTCGTAGGTGCAGCCGCTGACGGTCTTGACGCCGCGCCCGGACAGCCGGGCACGGTGTATCCAGCCGGTACTCTTGCCCAGCCGCGCTCCGGGTTTGGCGTGACTGCGTTGCAACAGGGTGACATCGCGCCGATGCGGTTCGGGCTGCGGCCTGGTCAACCCGCCCGATTCAGAGATCGCCGGGTCCACGCCCCACAGCGCCAGAAATTCTTTCACGTCCTGCTGGCCGTGTCCGGCCTCGGTCAGCAGTTCGGCGACATCGTAGGCGATGCCGCCGGTGCCGATAATGGCGACGCGTTCACCCACGGTGGCGCGACCCAGAATGACATCCAGATAACTCACCACCTTCGGGTGATCGATTCCGGGAAAGTCGGGTCGCCGGGGCCTGATGCCCGTCGCGATCACGATCCGGTCGTAGCCTGCAGCGGCAAGCTGCCCGGCCTCGGCTGTGACGCCAAGGTGCACCTGTACGCCGCTGTTCTTCAATCGCTTGTCGAAGTAGCGCAACAACTCGGAAAACTCCTGCTCCTTGCCCGGAATGCGCCGCGCAAGATTGAGTTGTCCGCCGATTTGATCGCCGGCCTCGAACAGGTCTACCCGATGGCCCCTGTCGGCTGCCGTGGTCGCGCAGGCCAGACCCGCAGGTCCCGAGCCGACGACCGCGATCCGCCTGAGCGCGCGCGGGGGGGTGTCGGGGAATTCGGTTTCGTGGCAGGCCTTTGGATTGACGAGGCAGGAGGCGACACGATGAGTGAAGATCATGTCCAGACACGCCTGATTGCAGGCGATACAGGTGTTGATTTCGTCAGTTCGTCCACTCGCAGCCTTTGCCACGAAATCGGGATCCGCAAGGAAGGGCCGTGCGAGCGAGACCATGTCCGCCTGGCCGCTGGCCACGATGGATTCCGCCAGGTCGGGCATGTTGATCCGGTTCGAGGCGATCACCGGCACCGAAACAACCTGACGAATCCGGGTCGCCGCGAACACGAAGGCACCGCGCGGGACTGACGTCGCAATCGTCGGCACAGTCGATTCGTGCCACCCGATGCCGGTATTGATCGCGTCGATGCCGGCTTTTTCGATTTCGATGGCCAATCGGTTGATTTCGTCACCCGTCAGACCGCCCTCGACCAGATCGATCGCCGAAATCCGGAAAATCAACATCAGATCCGCGCCCACGCGCTGTCGGATCCGGCGAACCACTTCAACCGGAAAACGGATCCGGTTTTCAAAGCTGCCGCCCCACTGGTCGGTGCGCTTATTGGTGCGTGACGCAGTGAACTGCGTGATCAGGTATCCCTCGGATCCCATGATTTCAATGCCGTCATAGCCCGCCTGCTGCGCGAGCGCGGCGCATGTCGCGTAATCCTCGATGGTCTGCTCGATTTCAGCCGACGAGAGTTCGCGTGCCAGGCGCGGATTGATGGGCGAACGCATGGCGGTCGGCCCGACAATCTCGTTGTGCTTCGCGTACAGGCCGGTGTGCAGTACCTGGAGTGCAATCTTCGCTCCACCGGCGTGGGCGGCCTGCACAATCGGTATGTGCTCTGCGAGCTTGTCGACGCCATCAAGCACCTGAGCGCCGTCCTCGACCCGGCCGGCAAAGTTGGGCGAGGTTCCCCCGGTGATGATCAGGCCGACGCCGCCTTGCGCGCGCGCACCGTAAAAAGCCGCCAGACGCGGAATTGCATCAGGCTCGTTTTCCAGGCGGGTATGCAGCGATCCCATAACGACCCGGTTGCGCAACGCATGCGCACCGATCTGAATGGGGGAGAGCAACACAGGGTAATACGCGTTTTGCATTTGATCTGTCTCTTGTCTAGTTATTGTCGGGCCCCCTGCGCGACGCGCGACGGCCACCATGCCCCTGCAGCCAATATAACGCCAGCGATCGGTGGTTGTCGCCTGCGTGTGCGCAGAACAACGACGACGACACCCTCGCAATGCCGCTCTTTCCTCATCCCCGTATCCTCGTGTATGGTGCAACAAAGAAATGACAAACTGTATTCAGTTCCGCTCCAGGAACCGTGCAGCGTCAGACAACAACACCCGGGAGACAAACTTGATGCTGATCCGACGTTGTGTAATTGCGCTCCTCTCGCTTGCCGCAGCCTGCGGCCAGGCATTGGCCCAGGATGCGTGGCCCAGCCGGCCGATCACCCTCATCGTTGCCTGGCCACCCGGCGGATCAGTCGATACCGTGGCCCGACTGGTTGCCGAGCCTCTGAGAGCGCGATTG
>JADZBO010000033.1 GCA_020851995.1 Burkholderiaceae bacterium | reverse complement strand
CGTCACGCGCAGTTCGGCGCGACGCCAGCAGTAATCAGGGCAGGCGCGATCCACACGGTGACGGCAGCAGGGTTCACGGGGCAACAACAGCGCAGTTCGCGCGACCGCAGCCACACAGGTCGCATGGCAAGGCCAGTACAACGTCATTAAGGAAGCAACTTCATGAGCAAGGATCAGGGATTCCGGATCGCGCCGACGCCAACCACACTGGGCGGACATGGTGTAAGGCTGGAGCCGATGAGTTTCGCGCACGAGTCTGGCCTCGAGAAAGCAGCCCGCGACGGGAACCTCTGGAACCTGCGCGTGACCTCGGTTCCCGAGCCGGGCAAGACTGGCGCTTATATTCAGCAAGCTCTTGACGGTCTTGCGGCGGGCCACATGCTGCCATTTGTCGTGATCGACGAAGCCAGCGGCAACGTCATCGGTACGACGCGGTATCACGACATTGTTTCCGCCGTGGCGCGCCTGGAAATCGGCTACACCTGGTATGGCAAGAGCTGGCAGCGCACCCACGTCAATACGACCTGCAAACTTCTGCTGATGCAGCACGCCTTCGACGCTCTCGGTGCCGCACTGGTGGGATGGCGTACCGACAACTACAATTTCGCCTCACAGCGTGCCATCGAACGCCTGGGCGCCCGACGCGACGGCGTTCTGCGCCACCATGCGCTGCGCCGCGACGGCACCGTACGCGACACTGTCATGTATAGCCTTACGGCAGGCGAATGGCCTGAAGTCCGCGACCACCTCATTTATCAGCTCAAACGCCATGCTGATTGATTTCTTCTACCATTTGCGCGCGCAGAAACTCAATGTTTCTGTGAAAGAGTATCTGACCCTGCTTTCAGCACTGTCGCAACCTCTGATGTCGCCATCGCTTGAGGATTTCTACTACCTGGCACGCACAACGCTCGTCAAGGACGAAACACTGTTCGATCGGTTCGACAAGGCCTTCGCGACCTACTACAAAGGCATCGAGAAGAAACTGCCGCCTGGCAAGAAGATTCCGCTGGAGTGGCTCGTCAAGGAACTCGAAAAGCGGCTGACGCCTGAACAGAAGGCCGAGTTGGAGAAGCACGGCTGGGACAAACTCATGGAGATGTTCAAGGAACGCCTGGAGGAGCAGAAAGAAGCCCACCACGGCGGCAGCAAGTGGATCGGCACGGGTGGCACCTCGCCCTTCGGCAACAGCGGCTATCACCCGGAGGGCATCCGGGTGGGCGGATCCGGCGGTAACCGTACCGCGGTCAAGGTCTGGGATGAGCGCCAATTCCGCGATTACGATGATTCCATCGAGCTGGGCACGCGCAACTTCAAGGTTGCCCTCCGGCGCCTGCGCCGGTTCGCCCGCGAGGGGTCTGAACTCGAACTCGACATGGACGACACCATTTCGAGCACGGCCCGCAATGCCGGCTATCTGGATATCAAGCTGGTTCCGGAGCGTCACAACAACGTCAAGGTCTTGATGCTGCTCGATTCCGGGGGCAGTATGGACGACCACGTCGGTCGCGTCGAGGAGCTTTTTTCCGCCGCGAGCAGCGAATTCCGCAACCTGGAGGTTTATTACTTCCACAACTGCCCTTACGAAAACCTCTGGAAATCCAACCGGCGCCGGCAAATGGAGCGGTTCGAAACCTGGGACGTGCTGCGCAAATTCAACGGCGACTGGCGCCTGATCTTCGTGGGCGACGCCACCATGAGCCCCTACGAAATCCTGCAACCGGGCGGCTCGGTCGAGCACTACAACAAGGAGCCGGGTGCCGAATGGCTTCAGCGCATGGTCAACGCCTGGCCCAAGTCGGTCTGGCTGAACCCTGAACCCCAGGCCTCCTGGCAGTACCGGCAATCGATATCCCTGATCCGCACGATCGTCCAGGACCGGATGTTTCCGGTCACGGTATCCGGAATCGAACAGGCCATGCGCCTTTTGTCGAAATAACCAACCGCCCGGGAGGGATCGCGGGCCGTGACCGAGGATCCAGGGCCCTCGGCACTCCTCCGACTGAACCAATCCGGCAGTTTCCGCTCAAACCCGGTCAACTCCATTACTCAGGACTGTCACTCATGCGATTGTGCACCGTCGCCTTTCATCGCGCCCTGTTCGGCGCCATGCTCTGCCTGCTCGCCTTTCAGGGTTGGGCACTCAATTTGCCGGCCGGCGTCACCGAAGTCACAAGCGTCGAAGGCATTACAGAGTACAAACTCACCAGCAACGGGCTGCGCGTGCTGCTCGCGCCGGACGACTCCAAACCGACCACCACCGTCAATATGACCTACCTGGTCGGCTCGCGCCACGAGAATTATGGCGAGACCGGCATGGCGCACCTGCTTGAACATATGCTGTTCAAGGGCACCCCCACCACGCCCAACGCGCTGGGCGAATTTTCCAAGCGGGGCTTACAAGCCAACGGGTCGACCTCGACCGACCGCACCAATTACTTTGCCAGCTTCGCGGCCAATCCCGACACGCTGGCCTGGTACATCGGCTGGCAGGCCGACGCGATGATCAATTCCACCATCAAGCGCGAGGATCTCGACACCGAAATGACTGTGGTGCGTAACGAGATGGAAAGCGGCGAAAACAGCCCGTTCCGAATGCTGTGGCAAAAAATGCTCGCCAGCGCATTCCAGTGGCATAACTACGGCAAATCGACCATCGGCGCGCGCTCAGATGTCGAAAACGTCGATATCGCCCAGTTGCAGGCGTTCTACAGGACGCACTATCAGCCGGACAATGCGGTATTGATCGTCGCCGGCAAATTCGACCCGCAAGCCGCGCTCAATGACATCGCCAAGTCCTTCGGCGGCATCCCGAAACCCGTGCGCAAGCTGCCGCCCGAGTACACCGTCGAGCCGGTGCAGGACGGCGAGCGCAGGGTGATTCTGCGCCGCACCGGCGGATCGCCACTGGTAGCCGCCATGTATCACGTCCCGCCGGCCGCTCACAAGGATTACGCAGCGCTGGATCTCGCCAGCATGATGATTTCCGACACGCCGTCGGGCCGCCTCTACAAGGCCATGGTTCCCACCAAACTCGCGGCCAGTGTGATGGGATTCACGATGGACCAGCATGCCCCGGGCATTGTCATGTTCGGCGCGACCCTGCAACCTGGCAGCGATCAGGCCAAGTCACTCGACACGCTGACCGCTTCCGTTGAATCCGTCGCCAGCCAGCCCTTCACTCAGGAAGAACTCGACCGTGCGCGCGCCCAGTGGCTCAAAGGCTGGGATCAACTGTTTGCCGATGCGCAAAAGGTTGGTGTCGGCCTTTCGGAAGCCATCGCAATCGGCGACTGGCGCATGCTGTTCGTCTCGCGCGACCGCATTCGCGCCGTCACGCTGGCCGATGTCCAGCGCGTTGCCGCCGAGTACCTGATCCAGTCAAACCGAACCGAAGGTCAGTACATCCCGACGGACAAGCCGGTGCGCGCGCCGTTACCCGCGCAGCCCAACCTCGCTGAGGATCTCAAGGGTTACACCGGCGAATCACAGGGCAAACAAGCCGAGGCGTTTGATCCCGACCCCGCCAACATCGATGCGCGCACCATTCGCAAACTGGTCAACCTGCCCAACGGCGCCGTCAAGCTCGCCATGCTCCCCAAGGAATCCCGTGGCGACCGCGTCCGGGCCAACATCCTCCTGCAGTTCGGCAATGTCGATTCGCTCAAGGGTCAACGCTCGATCTCAATCGCCGCCGCCGATCTGCTGCTCAAGGGCACCAGCAAAATGACCCGGCAGGAGATCAACGACCGGATTGACGCGCTCAATGCCGAACTCAGTCTGCACGGCTCCGGCACGGAACTGTCGATCGCGATCTCGACCACCAAAGCCAATCTGGATGCAGTCGTCGCTTTGGCACTTGAGGTGATCCACGACGCCACCTTCCCGCAGGAGCCGATCGACGAATACTCCAGCAGGCTCGTCACCAGCCTCAAAAGCTCGATGACCGAACCGACCGCGATTGCCCAGCGCATGCTCGCGCGCCATGACAATCCCTGGCCCAAGGATGACATCCGCTACTCGCCAACCTTCGAGGAGTCGATTGCGGCTGCCGAAAGCATCAAGCGCGACGCGTTGGTGGCTTTCCAGAAAAAGTTCTATGGCGCCGGGCAGGTTTCCGCCTCGGTCGTGGGCAATTTCGACCCTGCCAGTTTTGAAAAAACACTGCTCAAGGGTCTTGAGGGCTGGTCAGCGGGCGCCCCGTACGCCCGGGTTCCCGATCCCTTCCGGGATGTGAAGCCCGAGCAAATGCAGGCGCTGACCCCGGATAAGGCCAACGCGTTCTACATTGCGCGTCTGCCGATCAAACTTCAGGACACGGATCCTGACTACCCCGCGCTGACCCTGGCGAACTTCCTGCTCGGCACCTCCGAAACCTCGCGCCTCTGGAACCGGGTGCGCGAAAAAGAGGGCTTGTCCTACAACGTCCGCAGCGGGCTGAGCGCCTCCGCGTTCGAACCTGCAGCCTCCTGGACGGTGTATGCCATCTTTGCGCCGGAAAACCGGGCCAAAGTCGAAGCCGCCATCAAGGATGAGCTCGAACGCCTGGTCAAGGACGGTTTCGATGAGAAGGAACTCGCCGACGGCATCAAATCGTTCCTGAACTACCGCAAGCTGTCACGGGCCCAGGACGGCAACCTGGTTTCAGCCTGGCTAGGCTACCTTGAAACAGGTCGGACCTTCGCCTGGTCTGCCGCGATGGACAAAAAAGTCGCCGCGCTGACCGCCGCGGAAGTCAACGCGATCGTGCGCAAGTATCTGAAACCCGCTGAGTTCAGCAGCGTTGCGGCCGGGGATTTTGAAAAGAAGAAGTAAGCCTGGAGGGAAACCATCCTCAGTACAAATAGCCGCGCTTTGCGGCTATTTTTTTGCCCGGACGATATGCGCATGAAGTATGTGCAGGAAATATGCGCATTAAATATACGCATATAATATACGCATGGCTGAATCATCTCCACAAAACCAATCCAGTCCGATGGCGACTCACAGGCGACCAACCAACATCACTCTCGCGGTTGATGTCGTTGCCGATGCGAAGCGACTCGGAATCAATATTTCCCGAGCGTGCGAGGATTCCCTTCGCAGCCTCATCCGAGAGGAAAAAGCGCGGCGGTGGAAAATTGAGCACGCGGCTTTCATAGCGGAGTACAACCGTGTCGTCGCATCTGAAGGGCTTCCACTTGATGAGTGGAGATCGTTTTAATGGCGAGATTTGACGTCTTTAGAAACTCAGGCGAGCGCGCATCTTCAACACCGTATCTGCTTGATGTTCAGAGCGATTTGCTTGGCCAACTGGACACGCGTGTGGTGATCCCACTTCGACGCCAGCCCGCACTTCAAGAATTTGCGTTCCCTGACGATCTTGCTCCCATCATTCAGATCGACGGAATCCCTTGCCTTCTTGAAACGCCCAAAATGGCAGCCGTCCCCACGAGTTTGCTCAGGTCACGGGTCGGATCGCTCGCCGACCGGCACGATCTCATCATGGGGGCAATTGACAGGCTTTTTCATGGATTTTAAAAATGCCCCTCCTGAATGAACTGCGCCCGAATCGCTGAACACCCATGCAACCCTTAAATGCCCGGCAATCGTTGGGCGCCCATCCAGCTACAGGGTTAAAGCCGCCTGCGCCAAGCGGCGCTGGCGGCATCTACCGCCATCGAAAGCAGCAACATCGCTGCGATGACCGTGGATGATTCGGCGTATTGGAACAGCGATAGTTTGAAATACAGCAACTGGCCGAGACCACCGGCGCCAACGAACCCCAGAATCGCGGCCATGCGAATGTTCATTTCCCACCGGTAAAGAGAGTACGCCAGCAGTTGGGGCGTCACCTCCGGCAGCGTCCCATACAGAAAGGCGGTCACCGGTGCTGCGCCAAGGTCGCGCAGCGCATTACAGGGCGCCGGCTCGGCATTCTGCAACGCCTGGGAAAACAGCCGGCCCAGTACGCCCGTCGTGTGCAGCGCCAGTGCCAGGACACCCGCGAACGGACCGAGTCCGACGCATAACGCCATGAGAGTTGCCCAGACAAGTTCAGGCACCGAGCGAAGCGCGTTGAACAGAAAATTCACCATGGCAGCCGGCACGGCGCCATAGCGCCCGGATGACGGTAGCGCCAGCAAAAATCCTGCCGCAACTGCCAGCAAGGTCCCGATGGCTGAAATCGCTAATGTTTCCAGTACCGCATAACCAACGCGTGACAACCAGGAGTCCGAGACATCGGGCGGAAAGAACGAGATGAAAAAATCACCGATCAGACGCAACGCTTCGCGCGTCAGCAACTCGCCCATTCCCAGGTTAAGCCACCAGAAACTCCAGACGGACGCAGCCACCAGCGCACAGACGATGGCGGCGCCCGCAACGCTCAAGCCGCCTGCCTTGCCCTGTGTACCTGAAGTCATCAGCAACTTGCGCAACGCTTCTGACAGGCGGTCGGCGCCCAGCACAAGCAACAAGAAAGTCGCCAGAATGGTCGACGCTTCGCCGCCATTGAGCATTTTCATAGCCTGGTCCATGAGTTGGCCCAGACCACCGGCGCCGACAAACCCCATCACCACCGACGCCCTGACGGCGCACTCCCAGCGGTAGACCGTATACGACGTCAGTTCCTGCGCCGAACCGGGCAACAGTCCATACAGCAGAGCCTGAATGCGCCCGCCACCGGCCATCAGAATTGCGTGCGCACCGCGCGTTTCGCCCGACTCCAGGATCTCGGAATAGACCTTGGCCAGCATGCCGCCGTACGTCAGCGCTATCGCCAGTACGCCGGCAGCGGGACCCAGCCCGAACACCCGGACAAACACCAGCGCCCAGACCAACTCCGGAATACCTCGCAATATGGTCAACAGCGCGCGCAGCCCATAGTGCAGCCCGCGCGCCACCGCAAGGCCGGGACCCGGTCCGATCTCGGCAACGCAGAGCGCACGCGTCGTCAGGATGGCCATGGGTACGGCGATCAGCAGGGAGAGGGCAATACCGGCCGTGGCGATCGCCAGCGTTTCGAGGGTGGCGCGCCCAAGGTAGCCGAGGAACTCTGCACCTGTTTCCGGCGGAAAGAAACCGGACAGGAAGCCGCCCATGGTGCGCAGATTCTGCGAGTCGAGCAACAGGGACGGCTCGAATCCGGAGATCCGCAGCAATGGCCAGAGGACCAGCATCGCACACGCCACGAGGGCCAACCGGGTCGCGCTGGCAGGATCTCGCACGGCACGAGCCACGGTTGCGCTCATGGATGCGGCAATCCAGCGCCTGCGTGCGGGCGTGGCGCAGAGCTCGCTGCAACGACGCGGCCATCCGATGCCAGCGTAGGCAAGGCGGCACCCTCGGCGGCGTACAGATCGTGCAACCGCGAGGGGTCGACCTGCTCGCGGGGCAAGTCAAAAACGATGCGTCCATCGCGCACGCCGATAATCCGCGGGAATTCGCCCAGCGCCAGATCGACCGCGTGCAGACTGGCAACCAGCGTTGCGCCGCGCGAACTGGCGTCCGCCGCCAGGGCGCGGATGGTCTGCAGCGCAAGTGTGGGGTCCAGCGACGACACCGGTTCGTCGGCCAGAACAAGATCGGGCTGCTGATAAATGACACGCGCGACACCGACGCGCTGCAACTGACCGCCAGAGATTCGGTCACAACGGTCGAACACGCGGTCGTCGAGATCGAATTGGCGCAAAGCCGCGCGGGCGCCGGGAATATCCAGCGGGTATACCAGCGACAAAAGGCTCTTCCAGAGTGGCCATCGGCCGAGCCTGCCCGCAAGCACCGCCGTCACCACACGCTGTCGCAGGGGCAAGGGCGCAGACTGATGCACCGTCCCGATACGCGAGCGCAACCGGCGCAACCCGGGAGCCCCAAGCGTCCAGGGGGATAGGCCGAGCAATTCGACCTGTCCCGAAGTCGGGCGCAACGCCGCGCCCAGTACTCGCAGCAATGTTGTCTTGCCCGCGCCCGAGGGGCCGATGATCGCGATACGCTCCCCAGCGCAGGCGCGGATCGTCACAGCGGCGAGCGCAACCTTGCCGTTGGAGTGAACAACGCCGACGCCGGCAAGAGAAAAAGTCACTTGAGCAATCCTGCCGCTTTCGCCGCCTCCTCGATACCGGCATAGTTCTGCTTGTTGGTCGGAATGAATTTGGAGGCACGCTGCAATTGCATCAGTTGCGCCTGTTCCGGATTGTTCGGATCCAGTTTCAGGAAGGCATCGGTCAGCTTTTTAACCAGCGCAGGATCAAGGTCGCCACGCACCGTCCAGTTATAGTCGTAATAAGGCGGGGTCGTCGCAAACACCCGCACCTTGCCGGGATCAACCTTGCCGGTTTCAACCAGCTTGTCCCAGACCGACGTATTCAGTACGCCTGCCTGTGCCTTGCCTGCCGCCACAAACGCCACCGTGGCATCGTGCGCACCCGAGAATGCAACATTCTTGAAATCCTTTTCGGGATTCAGCCCGGCTTGCAACAGGAAATAGCGCGGCATCAGGCTACCCGAGGTCGACGAGGGAGCTCCAAACGCGAAAGTCTTGCCCTTGAGGTCGGCCAGCGACTTGATGTCGGGATCGGCAGTGATGAACTTCGAAGTAAAAACGGCATCTTCCGCACGCTGGACGATCGGAATCGCCGTGTCCTTGGTCCGTAATTTGGCCTGCACGTAGGTGAAGCCGCCCAGCCAGGCCAGATCCAGTTTTCCGGTTGCCAGCGATTCAACGACCGCTGCGTAATCAGAAACAGGGACAAAACTGACTTTCATGCCGGTTTCTTTTTCAAGATAGGCGCCAAGCGGCGCGAACTTGCGCTGTAGCTCTGTGGGGGCTTCGTCCGGGATCGCCGAGACGCGCAAGGTGTTCTGCTGGGCGCCAGCGGAAATGGACAGCGTCAACGCGCTGATGGCAATCGCCGCGTGCGCGAACGCACGCCGAGTAGCCGTAAGGCCAAGGGAGATATTCATGGGGTTCTTTGATCCACAAAGCACCGCGCGAAACTCGCGACGGCTGAACACGGTGGTTATCCAACTTTGCCGAAACCATTGCAGTCCGGCCACCGTAAACGCCAGTATAAGACAGAACGCGCCAGCAAAAATCAACGCCGCCGGCGCGCGTGGCGACTCGGGTTGCAAGCCCGGCGAAAACCGGGCCTGCGCCTCAGGAAAAGAACTCGCGAACCCGATCGGTCCAGGATTTGCTCTGCGGTGAATGGCGTTCGCCGCCCTCGCTGAGCGATGCCTCGAACTGGCGCAGAATATCCTTCTGCGCGTCGCTCAGCTTGACCGGTGTTTCGACCACTACGTGGCAATAGAGATCGCCAGGATAGCCGGAACGGACCCCCTTGATGCCCTTGGCACGCAAGCGGAACGTCTTGCCCGACTGCGTACCCTCGGGAATCGTGATCTCTGCCTTGCCGTTCAGCGTAGGCACCTGGATCTCGCCACCGAGCGCCGCGGTCGTGAACGGGATTGTTAACTCGCAGTGCAAGTCGTCGTTCTCGCGCTGGAAGATCTTGTGTTCCTTGATGTGGATCTCGACGAAGAGATCCCCCGAAGGACCGCCATTGATCCCGGGTTCACCGTTGCCAGACGAACGGATGCGCATACCGTCATCGATGCCGGGCGGGATCTTGACTTGCAGGGTTTTGTTGCGCCGGGTGCGTCCGACACCATCGCAGGTCACGCAGGGATCGCTGATTTCCTTGCCATTGCCATGACAGGTGGGGCAAGTCTGCTGAACACTGAAGAACCCCTGCTGCATCCGCACGGCGCCGGAGCCGCCACAGGTGTGGCAAGTCTTGGGCTTGGTGCCGGGCTTGGCGCCCGTACCTTTACAAACCTCACAGTTTTCCCAGCTAGGTACGCGGATTTCGGTATCGAAACCGTTGGCCGCCTGCTCGAGGGTGATTTCCATGGCGTATTTGAGATCGGCACCGCGATAGACCTGCGGGCCACCACCGCCGCCACCTCGACGGCCACCACCAAAGATTTCACCGAAAATGTCGCCGAACGCATCGCCGAACCCGGCGCCACCCGCCATGCCGGCGGCATTCGGATCGACGCCCGCGTGCCCATAGCGATCGTACGCGGCGCGCTTGTTGTCGTCGGTCAGCATCTCGTAGGCCTCTTTGGCCTCCTTGAATTTTTCCTCGGCTTGCTTGTCGCCCGGATTGCGATCCGGGTGGTACTTCATGGCCAGTTTGCGGTAGGCCTTCTTGAGGTCGTCTTCCGACGCATTTTTGGCAACGCCAAGAGTCTCGTAGTAGTCGCGTTTTGCCATGATCTGCGGCTCTTCACAAATGAATTAAAACAAAAAACTTCGCCCGGAAGCTCTGGTAGAGCCCCGGGCGGGTGTGAGTCAGGCTAACGGATCACGAGTGATCGCGCTTGACTTCTTTGAAATCGGCATCCACGACATTGTCGTCAGCCGGCTTGGCACCACCACCTGCCTGGGCACCGCCACCCGCTGCCTGCTGCGCGGCAGCTTGCTGGGCCTGCATGTCGGCGTACATCTTCTCGCCGAGCTTTTGCGAAGCCTGGGACAGCGCCTCGACCTTGGCATCGATCGCGGCCTTGTCAGCGTCAGTCTTGAGCAGATCTTCGACTTCCTTGATCGCGGCCTCGATCGCGGTCTTTTCAGCTTCGTCCAGCTTGTCGCCGTATTCGGTCAACGACTTGCGCGTCGAGTGCACCAGTGCGTCGGCCGAATTGCGTGCCAGGGCCAGTTCGGCAAGGCGATGGTCATCCGCCGCGTTGGCCTCGGCATCCTTCACCATGCGCTGGATCTCTTCCTCGGTCAGACCGGAATTGGCCTTGATCGTGATCTTGTTTTCCTTGCCGGTGCCCTTGTCCTTGGCCGAAACGTGGACGATACCGTTGGCGTCGATATCGAACGTGACTTCAATCTGCGGCGTGCCGCGCGGTGCCGGCGGAATGCCCTCAAGGTTGAACTCGCCAAGCGTCTTGTTGCCCGCGGCGATTTCGCGCTCGCCCTGAAACACCTTGATCGTCACCGCCGGCTGGTTGTCGTCAGCGGTCGAGAACACTTGCGAAAACCGGGTCGGAATCGTGGTGTTCTTGGCGATCATCTTGGTCATCACTCCACCGAGCGTCTCGATGCCGAGCGACAGCGGCGTCACGTCGAGCAGCAGAACGTCCTTGCGATCACCGGAGAGCACCGAACCCTGGATGGCAGCGCCTGCGGCGACCGCTTCGTCGGGGTTCACGTCCTTGCGCGGCTCGCGACCGAAGAACTCCTTGACCTTCTCCTGCACCTTGGGCATGCGGGTCATACCACCGACCAGAATGACGTCGTCGATATCACCGACCTTCACGCCCGAATCCTTGATCGCCACGCGGCAGGGTTCGATGGTGCGTTCGATCAGCTCCTCGACAAGCGACTCGAGCTTGGCACGGGTCATCTTGAGGTTGAGGTGCTTGGGACCGGACGCATCCGCCGTGATGTAAGGCAGGTTGATTTCAGTCTGCTGTGCGGAGGACAGTTCGATCTTGGCCTTTTCGGCTGCTTCTTTCAGACGCTGAAGCGCCAGCACATCCTTGGACAGGTCGACGCCCTGCTCTTTCTTGAACTCGGCGATTACGTATTCAATGATGCGCTGGTCGAAGTCCTCGCCGCCCAGGAACGTGTCGCCGTTGGTCGACAACACTTCAAATTGCTTTTCGCCATCGACATCAGCGATCTCGATGATCGAGATATCGAACGTGCCGCCGCCCAGGTCGTACACGGCAATCTTGCGATCGCCCTTTTCGGCCTTGTCCATGCCGAAGGCAAGCGCGGCCGCAGTCGGCTCGTTGATGATGCGCTTGACTTCCAGGCCGGCGATCCGCCCGGCGTCCTTGGTTGCCTGGCGCTGGCTGTCGTTGAAATACGCCGGTACCGTAATCACGGCCTCGGTGACTTCCTCGCCCAGGTAGTCCTCGGCGGTTTTCTTCATCTTGCGCAGCACTTCAGCCGACACCTGCGAAGGCGCCATTTTCTTGTTCTGGGCTTCGACCCAGGCGTCGCCGTTGTCGGCCTTGACGATCTTGTAGGGCATCAGATGGATGTCCTTCTGGACCGCGTCTTCCGAAAACTTCCGGCCGATCAGTCGCTTGACCGCGTAGAGGGTGTTCTTGGGATTAGTGACTGCCTGACGCTTGGCCGGCGCGCCGACGAGCGTTTCGCCATCGTCAAGGTAGGCGACGATCGAGGGGGTCGTACGGGTACCTTCTGCATTTTCGAGGATCTTGACCTGCCCGCCTTCCATGACTGCGACGCAGCTGTTGGTGGTGCCGAGGTCGATACCGATAATCTTGCTCATGGTGGATTTACCTTTAAACAGTATTCAGAAATTGGGTGTGGAAATCTTGATGGAAGCTAGTTGGGGGGCAATTGGGCAATTTCAAGGCTGAATGCGCGGTTTTTTGCCTCAAAAACCCCCGTTCGGCATCAATTCCGTTCAGGCGGCAACCGTCACCAGCGCCGGTCGCAGCACGCGATCGGCGATCAGATAACCCTTTTGAAGCGTCTGCACCACGGTATTCGATGGCTGTTCGGCCGGAATCGTCGCAATGGCCTGGTGCTGGTGCGGATCGAACTTGTCGCCCGGCTGAGGGGCGATTTCCCTGAGGTGATTCTTTTCAAAAGCCGCCACAACCTGCTTGAGGGTGACCTCAATGCCGGCGCGCATGTCTTCGGCGCTTTGGGCAGCCTGGGCCAGCGCTGCCTCGAGGCTGTCCTTCACGGGAACCAGGCTTTCGGCGAACGACTCAATGCCGAATTTGCGGGCCTTGGAGATTTCCTCCTGAGCGCGCCGCCGGACATTTTCCATTTCGGCATGCGCGCGCAACGCCTGATCACGAGCCTCTGTGGCCTGCGCCTGGGCGGCGGCCAGATCGGCCTGCAATTGCGCAACCGGATCCAGCGGCGCTTGCGCTGCAGTGGCGGGGTCGGACGGGGTGGCCGTGTTTTCGGGTGGCACGTCAGCCGGCTCGTGGGGCTGGTTCATCGAACTTCTCCAGACAAAGCGTTAAAAGACTTGGTATCCCTCGTATCTGGGGGCAAACTGCGCCCCTTCAAGGGTGAAAACCCTTTGTGGAACCGCAGCTCAGCGACCAGGAGAAAAGAAAGACTTAGACCCTTCTGGTGGGCCACCCCTGGAGGTGGCGCTCGACCAGCGTCGTCAGCCCCTCGATCCAGCCAGGGTTGTCATTGAGCGCCGGAATGTACCTGAATTTCCGGCCGCCGGCTGCCACGAAGGCGTGCTGGCACTCCTGGCTGATTTCCTCGAGCGTTTCGAGGCAATCCGCCAGAAAGCCCGGACAGACGACATCGATTTCCGTCGTCCCGCTGCGGGCCAGCTTTTCCAGTGTGGGCTGGGTGTAGGGCTCCAGCCACTTGGCCGGGCCGAACCGGCTCTGGAAGGTCACCAGATAATCGGCCTCGCCCAGGCCGAGCGCACGCGCCAGCGCGCGAGCTGTTTCATAGCAGTCCCGGCAGTATGGATCGCCCTGATCGACAACCTGCCGGGGCAATCCGTGAAAGCTCATGACCAGCTTTTGCGGCCGGCCGCTCAGGTCCCAGAACTGGCGGATGTGGGCTGCGAGCGGGTCAATAAAGGACGGGTCGTCCTGGAACCGCTTGATAAAGCGCAGGGCGGGCTGGTTGCGCAGGGTGCCCGCCACCCGGGCCACCTCATCGACCACAGTCGCCGTGGTGCTGGCCGCATATTGCGGGTAAAGCGGCACGACCAGAATGTGCTCACAGCCCTGGTCACGTAATTTCAGCATGGCGCTGCGAATGGAGGGTTCGCCATAGCGCATCGCCGCGGCGACCTCGACATCGTGCCCGCGTTGCGACAGCAATTTGCCGACCCCCTCGGCCTGGCGACGCGTGTACACCATCAGGGGAGAGCCTTCGGCAAGCCAGATGCTTTTGTAGCGCACCGCGAGCTTGCGCGGACGCGCCATCAGGATCGGACCATTCAGGATCGGCCACCAGACCAGGCGCGGGATCTCGATGACACGAGGGTCGGAGAGGAATTCCCGCAGGTAGCGCCGAATCGCCGGTGCGGTGGGCTCATCCGGCGTACCGAGGTTGACGACCAGAACGCCCACCCGTCCGCGCTGCTCGGGCCCGGGCCAGCAGACGAAACGCGAATCCCGGGCGGGCTCTGGCAAATATCGTGAAGCGAAGAGAGACATTGAATCGTGCCGCAAAGGTTGGAACGACCGGTGAAAATCAGCGATCGCTGCCGGTATGGCTCAGCGCATTGGACAACAGACGGGCGGTGATGTCGACAATCGGGATCACGCGCTCGTATGCCATGCGGGTTGGACCGATGACCCCCAGCGTGCCGACAATGCGCCCATCAACCTGGTAAGGCGCGGTGATCACCGACAGGTCTTCCGTCGGAACCAGTTGGGAATCACCGCCAATATAGATCTGAACTCCGTGGGCACGGCTGGAAACATCCAGCAACTGAAGCAGTTCGGTCTTTTTTTCGAACATCGAAAACGTTTTGCGCAAACGGTCCATATCGGAGGCCAGGTCATTGACGTCGAGCAACTTGCGCTCACCGGAAATCACGACGTTGTCCTCTTCGCTGGCGGCCTCATCGCCCGCCTCGACCGCAGCCTGCATCAGGCGCGACATGTCTTCCTGCAGGCGGGCGAGCTCGCCGGCGAGGGCCGCGCGCACTTGCGCGAACGACTTGCCGCCGAAATTCTGATTGAAGAAATTAGCCGCTTCGATGAGTTCAACGCTCGTGTAATCGCGCGGCGTGATGAGAATTCGGTTCTGAACATCGCCATCGGGCGTCACGATGATGAGCAAAACCCGCTTTTCGGACAGACGAATGAACTCGATCTGCCGGAACACGTGGGCGCGTCGCGGGGACAACACCACGCCGGCGAACTGCGTCAGGTTCGACAGCAGCGAGGCTGCGGCGTTGACTGCCCGAGCGGGATCCGAGGCCGGCACAAGGCGGCTCAGGTCCGGCGAAGGGATATATTCGAACGGCTGGGCCGACAACATGGTGTCGACGAAGAGCCGGTAACCGCGCGGCGTCGGAATGCGCCCGGCGGACGTATGGGGGCTGTGAATCAGCCCCGATTCCTCCAGGTCGGACATCACATTGCGGATGGTCGCCGGTGAAAGATCGAACATTTTTGACAGCGTGCGCGAGCCGACCGGTTGGCCATCATCGATATATCGTTCAATCAGCGCCTTGAGCAGCGCGCGTGCTCGGTCATCCATCATGTGTCTATTTTAACCGTCCCACCCCTATAATCGGTTAGTTTTTCTCTGGCCGAGCCCCCACATGCCTTTCCCCACCATCGCACTGGTCGGTCGTTACCAGGACTCCGGTCTGCAAACCCACTTGCGGGATCTGGCCAGGCTGCTCGTCGCGGCCGGGCGCACCGTCCTGATCGAAGCCGAAACCGCCAGCCACACCGATATCAGGGAGTTTCCCGCCGCAACCTATACGGAGATCGGCCAGCGGGCTGATCTGGCGATCGTGACGGGTGGCGACGGCACCATGCTGGGCGCCGCGCGGCAACTGGCCCCCTACGACGTCCCGGTCGTCGGCATCAATCATGGCCGACTGGGTTTCATCACGGATATTCCGGTCGAAGCAGCCGAGACGGCCCTGGGTTCGCTGTTGCAGGGCCGCTACGAAACCGAAACCCGGATGCTGCTGGCCGGCAGCGTCTGGCGCGGCGATGCCCAGATGTTTAACGCCACCGCCTTGAACGATGTGGTCCTCAACCGCGCCGGACGCGGTGGCATGATCGAGGTGCGCGTCGAGATCGGCGCGGCCTATATGTATTCGCTGCGCGCCGATGGGCTGATCATCGCGACCCCCACCGGATCCACCGCATACGCCCTGTCGGCGGCAGGACCCATCGTGCACCCGGAACTCAACGCGATGGTGCTTGTACCGGTCGCCCCCCAGACACTATCGAACCGGCCGATCGTCCTCCCCGCCGACGGCGTGCTCAACCTGACCCTGACCGCCTTAGGCCGCAGCGAGGGGGGGGCAAGCGTCCATTTCGACATGCAAACCTGGTCCGATATGCAACCGGGTGACCGCATCGTGGTTCGGCGGGCGCCACACAATATCCGCTTCCTTCACCCGACGGGCTACAGTTTTTTCTCGACCTTGCGGCGCAAACTCGACTGGAACCGCATGCCAAGCGCCAACGACGACGGGGAATAGCCGATGTTGCGCGCGCTGCATATTCGCGACTTCGTCATCGTTGCCGAGGCCGAGATTCATTTTGAGGATGGCTTCACCGTTTTCTCCGGGGAAACCGGGGCGGGGAAGTCCATCCTGATCGATGCACTGGCCTTGACGCTGGGCGGGCGCGCCGATGCCGCCGTGCTGCGCCAGAACACCGCGCGGGCTGAAATCACCGCGGTGTTCGATTGCCCTTCATCGGTTGCCCAGTGGCTCGCGGCCAACGATCTGCAAGCCGACGACGAATTAATTTTGCGGCGCGTCATCGACCTACAGGGGCGTAGCCGCGCCTATGCAAACGGATCTCCGGTCAACGCATCGCAACTTCGTGAAATTGGCGACCATCTTGTCGACATTCACGGACAACACGCACATCAAAGCCTGTTGCGCGCCGACAGCCAGCGCGATCTGCTCGATGCGCACGGTGGTCATCAGCCTCTGCGCCTGCGGGTTGCCCAGGCCTGGAAGGCGTGGCGCCAGATCGAAAAGCAGTTAAGCGCCGCCGAACAGGATGCCGGGTCACTGGCCCTGGCCCGTGAAAAGCTCGAATGGCAAACCGCGGATCTCGACCGGCTCGCGGTGATGCCCGGGGAGTGGGAGGAAATCTCCTCCACCCATTCCAGGCTTGCCAATGGCCAGGCGCTTCTTGATGGCGCGGCACAAACGCTTGCCGCACTCGATGAGGACGAACTCGGCGTTAATCATCAACTTGCCGTGGCGACCCAACGAATCGGCCAGCTGTTGCGCCACGACCCGGCGCTCAGCGTGGTGCACGACGCACTTGAGTCAGCGCAGATCTCGATCGGTGAAGCAGTGTCCGACCTCAACGCGTATGTATCGCGGCTTGAACCCGACCCGGATCAGTTGGCGGCGACCGAGGAGCGCATGCGGGCTATTTTCGAGATGGCGCGCAAACTGCGCACCGAGCCCGATCAACTGCATGCGCTGCATCAGGACCTTAAAGCCCAACTCGCAGCCCTGGAAGCATCGGCGGACATCGATGCGCTGCGCCAACAGGCCACCGCCCTGCAGGCAGCGTACCATCAAGCCGCTGACACACTGAGCCAGGCTCGACGTACGGCGGCCAGGGATCTTGCCGCGCAAGTCACGCGCGCCATGCAAACCCTGGCCATGCAGGGCGGGCAGTTCGAGATCACTCTGGAACCCTCGACCGAAACAGCGCACGGCAAGGACCAGATCGAGTTTCTCGTGGCGGGCCATGCGGGAACCGTGCCGCGCGCGCTGTCCAAAGTGGCATCAGGCGGCGAACTCGCCCGCATTTCGCTGGCGCTGTCGGTCATTGCAAGCCGTGCGGCGCGGGTTCCCACCCTGATTTTCGATGAAGTCGACAGCGGAATCGGTGGCGGCGTGGCGGAAGTCGTGGGCAACCTGTTGCGCGAACTCGGCGCCCGGCATCAAGTGCTCTGCGTGACGCATTTGCCTCAAGTCGCGGCACGCGGGCAGCATCACTTCTGCGTGAGCAAGCGGTTGGTTGACGGGATGACCGAATCCGACATCACCACACTTGATGCCGAGGCGCGGGTAGAGGAAATCGCGCGCATGCTGGGCGGGCTGAAGATCACGACGACCACCCGGGATCATGCGCGCGAGATGCTGAAAGACAGGCCAGACTAGGCTGGACGGTTTGGGCGTGAAAACCTAGCCGGTACAGGCCGAGCAAACCCCATAAAGCACCATCGCGTGGCTATCCAGAGTGAAACCATTTTCACGCGCGACGCGATGCTGGCGCTTTTCGATATCCGCATCGGAAAACTCGACCACCTTGCCGCAATGCGTGCAAATCAGATGGTCATGGTGATCACCGTCATTGAGCTCGAACACGGCTTTGCCGCCGTCAAACTGACTGCGGGCCAGGATTCCGGCTTGCTCAAACTGCGTGAGCACGCGATAGACGGTGGCAAGGCCGATGTCGACCTTTTCAGCGATGAGGGAGCGGTAAACGTCCTCCGCACTGAGGTGGCGAAGCCCGGATTTGCGAAACACATCGAGAATCTTCAAGCGTGGAAAAGTCGCCTTCAGACCAAGATTCTTCAGATCGCTCTGGTCGGTGTCAGATTGCACAATTAGCCCCTGGTAAAAGGTCGCAGACCCCGGCCTTTGCCCGCGGCTCACATCGCAGCTGGGCAACATTTGCGAGCCAACCGGCGTGATACCGCCTAAAACCTTTATGATAGCGTTTTGTCAGCTTCTCCAATAGAGGTCAGGCAGTGTCAATCCCTTCTCCCCTCGCCTCTCGCGTACGTGCCGGACTGGCGCTCGTTGCTATCCTGACGACGCTTGCCGGCTGTTCATCGTCCCGCTGGGGATTTCCCTACCGCGCGGGCGTACAGCAAGGCAACTGGATCACGAAAGACCAGGTCACCGTACTCCGTCCCGGCATGACGCCTGAGCAGGTACGCTTTGCGCTTGGCACACCAGCGATCCAAAGCGTCCTTCACTCCGACCGCTGGGACTACCCCTACTATTACCGTAATGGCAATGGCGAAGTGGAGTTGCGCACGCTCACCGTGTTCTTTGACAAGGACAAGAGGCTGGCGCGCTGGCAGGGCGATGAACAGCCCGAGTCGCAACCCTTCCAGATCGCAAAGGACGACGTTGCCATCGTGAAGGCCGAAGAGGCTCAGCTCAAGCTGAACGCCGTGCGCGCCGGCATTGACGCCAATTTGCCGACGTCAGCGGAAATCATGCCCGGCGTCACCGTGCAGCAGGGCATGGGCGAATCGATCTCCGATCCGTCGGCACTGCCCGGCGCACCGGATGACGCGCCTGCCTTGCTGAATTAACCCTTTCGCCTGCTGGGCAACGATCTGAACCGACAGGACACCGATCTGAAATGACGCGAATCGCAATTACGGGTGCCAGCGGCCGCATGGGCCGCATGCTCATTGAAGCCGTGACCCAATCGGCCGACTTGCAACTGGCTGCCGCGCTCGACCAGGCAGGCAGCCCCATGATTGGCCAGGATGCCTGCGCTTTCCTCGGAAAACCATCCGGTGTCCTCATCACGGATCAACTCGATGCCCTCGCCGGTGCGGATTGCCTGATCGATTTCACACGCCCGGAAGGCACACTGGCGCATCTCAGGGCCTGCGTGCGCCACGGCGTGAACGTCGTCATCGGCACGACCGGTTTTGACGATGCCGGCAAGGCTGCGATCACCAAGGCCGCCGAGTCCGTCGGCATTGTGTTCGCACCCAACATGAGCGTCGGCGTCAATGCCACCCTCAAACTGCTCGACATGGCGGCGCGCATCCTGAACTCCGGTTATGACGTCGAGGTCTTCGAAGCGCATCACCACCATAAGGTGGATGCTCCTTCAGGGACCGCGCTCAAGATGGGCGAAACCATTGCCCATGCGTGGGGCAAGCCGCTTGACGAGATCGCCACCTGGGCACGCCACGGCCACACCGGTGCGCGCGAGGCCGGCACCATCGGGTTTTCGGTGGTTCGCGGCGGCGATATCGTCGGTGACCACACCGTCTACTTCTGCGGCACCGGAGAGCGCATTGAAATCACGCATCGCTCCAGCAGCCGCGCGGGTTACGCTGAAGGCAGCCTCAGGGCGGCGCGGTTCCTGGCCGAAAAGAAATCCGGGTTGTTCGATATGCAGCAGGTGCTCGGGCTCTAGGCCGCGACCGCCTCAGGCCGCGAGTTTGCCCGGGATGAAAACGGGCTCCGGCTCCAGTTCGACGCCAAACCGATCGCGCACTGTGCTGGCGACCTGAAGCGCAAAGTTGCGCAGATCGGCTGCGCTTGCGCCACCGTGGTTCACCATCACAAGCGCCTGGTTTTGGTGCATGCCGACGGCGCCCTCTCGCCGACCCTTGAAGCCGCACTGCTCGATCAGCCACCCGGCCGCCAGTTTGTGCATGCCATCGGGTTGGGCGTACGAAACCAGCCCGGGAAACTGCGCGTGCAAGGCTTCGACACGCTCCGCCGGCACCACCGGATTCTTGAAGAAACTCCCGGCGTTCGGAAGATCAGCAGGATCAGGGAGCTTGGCGCGACGCACCTCCACGACCGCCTTGAATACCTTGCGGGCAGACACATCCGCTGCCGAAAGTTCCGGGCGACGTGCCAGGTCCGGATAGCCGAGCACCGGCATCCAGAAGCGCGGTAAGGCAAAGCGCACGCACACAATGATCCATGAACCCGCGGGTGCCCGCTTGAAGATGCTGTCCCGGTAGCCGAACTGGCATTCGCGGCGACTGAAGGTCTCCATTCGGCCTTCGGCCACATTCCAGGCCATCACGGACTCAATGCGCGATGCCACTTCAACGCCGTAGGCACCGATGTTCTGGATCGGTGCCGCGCCGACGGTTCCGGGGATGAGCGCAAGGTTTTCAAGACCGTCCCATCCGCGTGAAAGCGAAAAATCAACCCAGCGATGCCAGTTCTCACCGGCCGCAACGTCGATGATCCAGGCATCCGATCCGGCCTGAAATGGCTGAATACCCCGGAGTTGTACGCGCACCACCGGCAATGAAATGACTGCGGGCAGCACGACATTGCTGCCGCCTCCCAGGACGACCAGGCCGCCGGCCGAGCGCGCGAGGGCCGAAATATCCGGCAACTGCGCCGTCGAGGTCAGATCGACAACACAACTGGCCCGACACGGCAATCGCAGTGTGTTGCTGTCCTCCAACTCGCGAGCCGTGGCACCGAGTTTGTCAGACAACACATTGGATGAAGGATTTGACATGCCTTAAAAACTTTTGCTATAGTTTCGTTCTTCGCAAATGTACCACTCGCGAAGAATGCGGGAGTAGCTCAGTTGGTAGAGCGCAACCTTGCCAAGGTTGAGGTCGAGAGTTCGAGACTCTTCTCCCGCTCCAGATT
>JADZBO010000032.1 GCA_020851995.1 Burkholderiaceae bacterium | reverse complement strand
TAATCCGTGCGCCGTTGTGTCGCAGCCCACCGTAACGAGAAGGTCTGGCGCTGCTCGGCAGATTTGCCTAACGGCGCTGGCAAGGCCACCGCCAATCCGACCAGCGGCGAGGTGGCCTGAATATCGAAGCCTCCGAGGGGAAGTTCCCTGATTCGCAACTGGTAGGTCGTTCGACCATCGATCACCGAAATGCCCGGCATATCAGCCAATGCAAGCAAGGCCGCCGCCGTGAGTGTGCCGTCGACCTGCAAACCCTTGCCCTCGGCGCCGAGGCTACCTGAGACACGCGCATCGCCATCAAGGACCCGGAGCTTCAAGTCGTCCGTTTTCACCGTCTGTTCAGTGAACTCGACCGAACCGCGAATACCCTCGAATTTAGGGATCTGTTTGTCAAGCGAAATCGAATTGCCATCAAAACGCACGCTGCCCAGCAAAGCAACCTCGTCAGGCTGATCGAGGTTGAGGCTCAGATTAACCGGCAGAACCAGGACTCCGGAGACGCTGGCCGTGTCGAGCGCTGAGCCAAAACGCCCCGCGATGGGCGAGGCGCGCAACAGGGACACAACGGCGTCGCCATCGCTTTGCAGCACGCCCTGAAGTTTCAGGCTCGGCTCGAGCTCCATGTCGAGGATTCCGACATTCAGCGATTTGATGGCAACCCGCTCGCCCTTGGGACCCGCCAGCGCACCGGCCTGCGCCGAGGCACTGAAGCCCATCCGGTCGACCGAAAACTTGCCATCGCCCCCGATCAGCATTGGCCAGCCCGGCGTGTCCTGAGCCCCGTGGTCGTAATCCAGTGAAAGATCATGGAAGAGGCCATTCACGACAAACTGCCCTTGCGCACCCGGCTGGTTGAACGGGAAATGCGCAAGATCGCCCTGGACGCGGAAGGCCACATCTGCCGCCCTGCCCTGAAGCAGGGCGTTGCGCATCCATGCGCGGGTTTCGACTGACAGCGTCCTGGGCATGTAGCGGTGGAGCATGTCAACCGGCAATTGATCGAGCTTTCCACGCAAATCAGCGATGCCCGCGGCAGATTCGCCATCAGCGCTCCAGTTGCCTTCCAGGCTGAGCTGAACCGTCGGACCGTTTAAAGTGAATCGCGACACGCCGACTTTCAGTTTGTCGCCGGCGCTGCGGCTGAATTGGGCGACCAGATCAACCCGGCCGAGCCCCGTCAGACTGGGTTCAAAGTAAGGGCTGTAAATTTGCGCGCCGCTCGCGTGCAACGTAACGCCCACGCCCCCGGAGTTCGGGCTGCGGGCAAACATCGGGATCCCGGCTTCCGGCAAAAGGTCAGAAAGCCATCCGGTCAGGCGAATCTGGGCTTCGTCGGCAAAAATGGCAATCGGCTCATGCGCCTCTGCGACGATGACCGACACTTCCGCGTTTGCAACGGCGGCAACGCCGGACGAACCCTGGTCGGAATCGATATCAGGCAACGCCCCGGTCACCGGCAACCCGATCCGGCGTGCAGCGATATCCACGACCGCCTGCCCCAGACGGCCTTGCTGAATATCGATCCAGGCCCGCGCGGCGTAACGCCCCGTCGCCTCGGGAATATCGACCCAGGCACGCACCGACTGCGGGCTGATATCCTGCATCTCGAGGTAGATTTCAGCTTCCCGATTCGTCTTGTTTCCGAGGCGCTTGAGTACATGATCCGAGCGCACGATCAGGTCAAACGATTTGCCAACCTCAGGCGGAAGATCTGCATGAATCGCCAGTCGATGACTGAACAGGCCGTTCGAAAGTTCGACTTCGGCGTTGGTCAGCGTCAACTCGGGCGCCTGGCGCCGTTGGTCGTTCCAGATGAGCGTGGTGCTGCGGGAGTGAATGATGCCCTGCCCGAGCAACCAGCGCACGGCAAGCGTGTTGCTGTTGAGCTCCAGCCGGTCCTCGCTGGCGGGATCCAGCACGTGCCCTGCAATCGAAAGTCGACCATCGGCCAGGCGCGTCGCGGAGACAACCAGGCCGTCCAGTTCCAGTCGGGATAGTCGCAGATCGCCGGCCAGGATGCTGCGCCAGGACACTGTCGCGTCGGCGCTGGGGATGTCGAGCAGGGACTTGCCGAGCGAATCTGAAACCGAAAGACCCTGGACATTCAGCGTGGGATTCAGTCCGGACCAGTTGGCGGACAAGTGCTGGATTTTGACATCCAGGTCAAGTGCACTCGACAGATCGCGTTCGATGAGCGGTCGCCAGCTGTTGATGTTGGGAAGCACCGCGTAGCGCACCACCAGCATTGCGCAAGCCGACGCGATATAGACCCCTAAAAGGATCAGCAGGAACCAGCGCAAGAGGGTTTTCAGTGTTCGCAAAGCGGGATCGTTGAATTTATTGACATGATGCCCGCATATTGTTTCAAGAATTGCCCTATTCTGGCAAATAGAGTCAAACCAACCTGTATTCCTATGAATGAATCGATATTGTCGCCCGCCCTTGCATGGTCTGGCGTGCTGCAACGCCAGTTGACGGGAACGCCTGATTTTGGCGACTGGCTGGCGCAGTCTGCCCTGCAACCCCTCTCGCCCGAACGACTTGAGGCCTGGTTTCTGGAGCTTTCAGGCGAACCCCCGCAGACGACGACGCTGGATCCGGTGAAATGCCGTTCGATCCTGCGGCAGTTGCGAAGGCGTGTGTTTTTCGTTGCGATGGTGCGCGACATTGCCGGACAGGCCAGTCTGGAGGAGGTGACGGGTGCGATGTCGGCACTGGCCGATCTGGCCGTCGATCAGGCATACCGCAGTGTTTTGTCCGACCTGGCGGGCGTGCATGGCGTTGCGCGCGAGGCGGCCACCGGACGCCCGCAGGAAATGATCGTCGTCGGCATGGGCAAACTGGGCGGCGGGGAGCTCAACGTCTCGTCGGACATTGATCTGGTCATGCTCTACGGGGACGAAGGCGAAACCGACGGTCCAAGGCCGATCAGTCATCACGAGTTTTACGGCAAGCTCACCCAGCGCATGATGCCCATGCTGTCCGAAGCGGATGCCAATGGTCAGGTCTTCCGCACAGACTTGCGCCTGCGGCCAGACGGAGATTCCGGGCCGCTGGCCTGGAGCCTGGACGCTTTCGAGCATTATTTGTTCACCCAGGGACGCGAATGGGAGCGTTATGCATGGCTCAAAGGGCGTGCACTGCCCGCCCGCGCATTTCCGGACAGCGACCCGGAGCCGAATCTTCGGTTGCTCGAAAGCATGCGCCTGCCATTTGTCTATCGCAAATATTTTGACTTCGATGCGCTCGCGGCGCTGCGGGCGTTACGCGAGCGCATTCGCCAGGACTGGCAACGCAAGGCACTCGCCCGGCCCGGCCTCGAAAGTCAGCGCAATATCAAGCTTGGGGAAGGCGGCATCCGTGAAATCGAGTTCGTTGTCCAGCTGACGCAACTGATCAAGGGCGGACGTCTGCCAGCATTGCGCCAGCGCGGTTTACTGCCGGCGCTCCATGCCCAGGCCAGTGCGGGCATTCTTCCTGCGGTGACGGCGGAGCGGCTCGAGGCGGCCTACCGGTTCCTGCGCAGAACCGAACATGCCCTGCAGTATTACGACGATGCCCAAACCCACCTCTTACCCCAGGAGCCAGCTCGCCGCGAGGGGCTGGCGCAGGCGCTGGGTTTGACGCCACCACAGTTCGAGGAAACACTCGCCGGGCACCGTACCTTCGTCGAGGAAACGTTCCGCAACGCCTTCCGGCTCGCGGGAATCGGCGAAACCGCGGAAGAAGCCCCGCAGAGCCGAGGATCGGGCAGCGCTGCCGCCCAGAGGACAGGACGTCCGCGCGACGCGACCGAGGAATGGAACGAGTTGACCGTGCAGATGGCGCTGTTTGAAGAACAGGCGGGCGAACTCAGCGCGCGCGTCGAAGCCTTCCTGGAAAGCCACCGTATCCGGGCACTTTCCACCAACAGCCGCAACCGCGTCGAAGCGATTCTGCCGCATGCGCTCGAGGCTGCGCGCCTGACCGCACACCCACTGACTGCGGCATTCCGCCTGATGGATCTGATTGAAGCGATCGCCCAGCGCAGCGCCTACCTCGCCCTGCTGGCCGAATTCCCTGAAACGTTGGTTCGAATCGCACGGCTGATGGCCGCAAGCCCGCGCGTGGCGGAATATCTGATTCAGCACCCGATTCTTCTGGACAGCCTCATCTCCTGGCAATTGCTGATGGAGCCACTGGACTTCGAGCGGATCGGGCGCAGTCTGCGTGCCGATCTTGACGCATGCCTGCTTCCCGATGGCTCACCGGACATCGAACAACAGATGAATCTGATGCGGGACCTTCAGAAGCAGTTGAGCTTTCAGTTGCTTGCCCAGGATCTTGAGGGCGTGCTGACGGTGGAAGCGTTGGCGGACCTGCTGTCAGCGCTGGCGGATATGCTGCTGACCGAAACAATGCATCGCACCTGGCCACTGGTTGCGCGGCGCGAGGGCGACGCGCCTCTTGCTGCGCCACGCATGGCTGTCATTGCCTATGGCCGCCTGGGTGGCAAGGAAATCGGCTATTCGTCGGATCTGGACATCATTTTCGTCTACGACGACGACCGCGAGGACGCCAGTGAAATCTACGCGAAGCTGGGCAGGCGAATGTCGTCCTGGCTTTCCACGATGACCTCCTCCGGCCGTCTCTACGAAATCGACCTGCGGTTGCGTCCCGACGGCGACGCCGGACTGTTGGCTCAGTCGATCGAAGGCTTCGAGCAATACCAGCTCAAGCACGCCTGGCCCTGGGAGCACCAGGCTCTGACACGCGCACGTTTCGCGGCCGGTGACGCACGTGTCGGCGCACTCTTCGAGGAAGTCCGCCGGCGCGTTCTCACACTCGTGCGGGATCCGGACACGCTGCGCGCCGATGTGCTCGCCATGCGGGAAAAAATGTCGGCCGGACACCGGAACAAGTCCGCAGACTTCGACATCAAGCACGATCCTGGCGGTATGGTGGATCTTGAGTTCGTGACGCAGTATCTGGTGCTGAGGCACTCGGGCACCCATCCGGTCCTGATCGGTAACCTGGGCAACATCGCGTTGCTGAGGCTCTGTGGCGAGGCTGGGCTGATTGACCCGGAAATTGCACGGCGCGCTGGCGACGCCTACCGCAACCTGCGTCGGCGCCAGCATACAGTGCGCCTGCAGGGTCTCGACAAGGCCAGAGTCCCGCAATCCGAGCTTGTCGAAGAGCGTGCGGCCGTCCGGGAGCTCTGGTCTGTCGTGCTCGGGGAAGGAAACGGGCGGACGGACGGTTAAAATCCATGCGGAAATAATCCATCTCACTGCTGGCTGACCATGAAAGATCCGCTCCGCCCCTCCATGTCGCTGCCCGAGGGTCGCTCGAAAGTGCTGCTGCACTCCTGCTGCGCACCCTGCTCGGGCGAAGTCATGGAGGCCATGCTGGCCTCTGGCATCAATTACGACATCTTCTTTTACAACCCCAATATTCATCCGGTCAAAGAGTACGAAATCCGCAAGAACGAGAACATCCGTTTTGCTCAGGCGAACGGTATCCGGTTCATTGATGCGGATTACGATGTGGACAACTGGTATGACCGGGTGAAAGGGCAGGAAGACGAACCGGAACGCGGGGCTCGCTGCACCACCTGCTTTGACATGCGTTTTGAGCGCACCGCGTTGTATGCGCATGAGCATGGTTACGACACCATCACGAGTTCGCTCGGAATTTCGCGCTGGAAGGACATGCAGCAGATCAACGGCTGCGGTGAACGCGCCGCGAGCCGCTACGACGAACTGATCTACTGGACCTACAACTGGCGCAAACATGGCGGTTCCGCCCGCATGATCGAGATCAGCAAACGCGAGCAGTTCTACCAACAGGAATATTGCGGCTGCGTTTATTCACTGCGCGACACCAACCGACACCGCCGTGCCCAGGGTCGCGATCGCGTCGAGCTCGGGGTGAATTTTTACGGAATCAACCCGGCTGCACCCAAGCCGGCTGCCAATCCGGTGACTGTCGTGCTCCCCGTGACGACCGCGCAGCCATCAGGCACGCATCAGGATCACTGCGAAAAACCCGACCGATAAGGATTCGGCCCCCTGCGCATCGTCCCCGACCAGCACGAGGAATGTGTCGTTTCGGCTCGCCTGGCGTGGTGTTCGACGCCAGGGTCGCCACGCGCGTCCTAAAGAATTTCTGAACCCCGACAGATGCGCAGGCGATAACGCTGCAGAAACTCTGTAAAAATGTCACTGCCCAGTGTTGCGAATTCCTCGAGACGATCCCGCCCGAAGGCCACACCGGCCGCGAAACTGCGCGCGGGATGGGTCATGAGCAACGACCCATCGGTGGCGTGGCGCAACCAGGCTTCAAGCAGGACCGGGTAAGGCGGATGGGGCCGTTCAAAATCATAGGAGCCGAAAAAACCCAGATTGCACCGCAATCCCGACAGCCGCGCCAGCCCCGCCATCGCAGGCCCGCCCAACGCCGCGATGACTTGCGGTTTGAAACGCTGCATGAATGGCAGGGACTGATCGAGTTCACCGGGCATCGTGTCTCTTAGCCAAGGCCGCGAGTTGCCATACCGGCGGTTGACGATATCAACCAGTTGATCGCGAATCACCGGAAGTTGGTGGACATGCAGATGCCCATCGATGAAATCGGGTGCACGGCCGAGATGCTGCTCGAACAGATCGAGCTGCGTCATGATCTGAGCACGCACGCTCGCGCGATTCAGCCGGCGCGCATAGGCCAGGGCGACCAGCACCGGGTGCGAACGATAGGTCCCCGCTCCGCCCAGAGACTCGGTAAAGTTCAGGTGTAAGCCGAGATCGATGTCGAGGCCGGCCAGATCGGACGCTCGCGCCGCGAAGCCCGGCGCACCGGTCAGGCAACTCGTAGCACTCAGGCGACCCGCTGACGCAAGCTCTACAATGCCCTCGTCCACGCCGGACTCGATACCGTAGTCATCGGCGCAGACGATGAGTCGTGCCGCTTCGGGCACGTCGTGCGTCGAACTACTTTCGGACTGTGATTGCATGCGTCGTGTCGTACATCAGGTGGGTTGGTTCGTTGTCGTGGGCTGTGCGGCCTCGCTGACACACTGGCTGGTCGTAGTCGCTATCGTGGCAGGTTTTGCCACCCCACCGCTGGTCGCGAACGTCGCAGGATGGCTGGTTGCCTTCACGGTTTCGTTTAGCGGACATTATCACCTGACGTTTCGCTACCACAAAGCCAGCCTCTGGCCTGCCGCAACCCGATTCTTTGTCGTATCGGCCCTCGGATTCGGCATCAACGAAGCGTCATACGCGTGGCTGCTGCACGCCACCACACTGTCTTACGACGTGCTGCTGTTCCTGGTGCTGTTGGGCGTGGCGGTATTGACGTTCGTGTTGAGCCGACTCTGGGCGTTCAGGCCGGCGGCTTCCTGAGCCCCCTCAGTGCGGCGGTATGCCGTGCCGCTTGCCTGCCGCACGAGGTAAAGCGGACGGCCCTTGACTTCGTCGAAAATGCGGGCGATGTACTCGCCCACGATGCCAACAGAAATCAGGTTGATGCCCGAGAAGAACAACAGGATGGTCACAATGGTTGGCCAGCCACTGACCGGGTTCTCGTAGAGCAGGTACTCGCCGATAATATAAAGACCGTAGGCGAACGAACAGATCGATATCAGGAACCCAGTCAGGCTCACCGCACGCAACGGCCATGTCGTGAAGGCGGTCAGGCCCGCCAGGGCAAGCCCGAGCAACCTGATCGCACTGAAGTTCGAACTACCGTGCTGACGGTTGGCCGGTTTGAACGTGAGTGCCTCAGACCGGTAGCCGACCCAGGCATACAGACCTTTCATGAAACGGTTGCGCTCCGGCAACTGCATGAGGGCATCCACCACTGCGCGATCCATGAGCCGAAAGTCTCCGGCGTCCGGGGGCACCTGTACACCCTTCGTCCCCGTGAGAAGGGAGTAGAACAGGCGGGTTCCCAGGCGTTTGCTCCAGGGTTCGTCATCACGGTTTTCACGCACCGCATACACCATATCCACACCCGCCTGCCAGCGCGCCAGCATGGTGGGAAGCAAATCGGTCGGGTGCTGAAGATCGGCGTCCATCAGGATCATGACATCCCCCTGCGCGGCCTCAAGCCCGGCTGTGATTGCGGGTTCCTTACCAAAATTGCGGGAAAGCTGAACATAGCGAAAGCCCGAACTGCCGACCCAGACCGACATCAGCGCAGCGGTGGCGTCGCGGCTGCCGTCATCCACCACGATGACCTCCCAGTTGGCGCCGGTACGCGTCAGAACCGACTGCAACTCAGGTAGCAGCATTGTCAGGTTGTCGTGCTCGTTGAAGGCAGGCACCACGCAACTGACCATGGCACCCGAGAGGTCGCGCCTGGCCATCTCCAAATGCGAATCCCGGGCTGCAGCACCCGTTTCCCTGGGAGTTTCGTGTGAAGTCATGCCGTCATTATCGTCTTGAGAGGTTTCTATCATAGCCGCCCGCAGATACTGTCACGACGCATTTCTGATGGCACGACTGGCACTGAAGATTGCCCCGATCATTAAAGCACCCCCTGCAACGGTCCGGATTGAGGGCTCCTGCCCGAACAGAACCCAGGCAAAGGCGATCGCATAGACTGGTTCAAGAGCTACAACGAGCCCCGCAGTGCGCGCCGGCAACTGCCGCAGGCTCGACACAAAAAGCCAGTGTGCCACGCCGGTGCAGACAATACCCAGAACCAGGATCCAGAGCCAACTGGCTACGCTGACCTCTCCGAGGTGTGGCAGGACCCAGCCGCTGAGCAGTATCAGTACGACGGCATTCTGGGCGCCGGCCACGCGGAATGCGTCCAACCCAGTGAGCGAACGGCGATTGATCACTGCCAGCATCCCAAACGTGGCACCCGACAACAGCCCCCAGAGAAGCCCCTCGGTACCGCGGTCGGCCAGGGAAAAAGATGGCGTAACCAGCACCAGGCCAGCACTCACAATTGCGAGACGCAGCCATTCCGGGCGCGAGACGTGCTCGCGCAGCAGTGCCCACTCCAGGAAAGTGATGAAGGCCGGAAAGCTCGCGAATCCAAGCGTGGCCACTGCAATACCGCCGACCTTGACCGAGTAAAAAAACGTGACCCAATGCACGGCCAGCATCGCGCCCGACAGCAAGAGTGCGCGCCAGCGTGTGAAGAGCGCTGTTTTTTCAATCCGGCGACCACCCGCCAGACGGCTGAACACCAGGAGCGAGATCACGGCAAACAGCGATCGGCCCCACGTGATGACCGACGCATCCGCCTGGATCAACTCCCCCAGAATGCCGCACAGACCGAAAAAGACCGCGACAAGGTGGATGGCAACGAGCGCCTGCGAACGACTCATTGATCTGGTTCGGGTAAAGACAAGGGTGAGCCCCTAAAAGACGGGGGTAAGCCCCTAAAAGAC
>JADZBO010000031.1 GCA_020851995.1 Burkholderiaceae bacterium | reverse complement strand
TTCACCACCGCCGGCCAGCTCCTGGGCGAGCTCGCCGCGCTCGACTCCGACTCGGCGCTGCGCCGCCGCCTGCGCCACTACGCCAGCCCCACGCTCCTGGTGATCGACGAGGTCGGCTACCTCTCCTACTCGAACCGCCACGCCGATCTGCTCTTCGAGCTCATCAGCCGTCGCCACGAGAAAAAGAGCACCCTCATCACCACCAACAAGTCCTTTGCCGAATGGTCCGAGGTGTTCCCCAACGCCGCCTGCGTGGTCGCGCTCATCGACCGCCTGGTCCATCACGCCGAGATCATCGCCCTCAAGGGCCTGTCCTGGCGCCACAAGGAAGCCCAGGAGCGCGCCGCCACCAACGCCCGCAAACGCAAATCCGCACGGAGTCCCGCATGAAGACCGACCACCCGCCGTCCGGGCTGCTGCGCGGCCTGGACCTGCTCATCGACGCCGACTGGACGCCCGAGCAGGCCCGGGCCGTGATCGAGCTGCTCGACGATCTGCGCGAGCGCATCTGGGCGCACTACGAGCTCGCCCTGTTCGAGCACTACCGCCAGGACCGCCTCACGCAGGCCGAGCTGCCGTTCGACGATCCGTCGTTCTGATCGAGCCCCGCCCCCCAGCACAACGAGGGCCGACGCGCGCGGCCCTCGTGCCGTTTACGGCGCCGCCGGCGCCCACTCGACGACGCCGTTTAACGACGCCAGATTTGTGCGGAATCAGGGAGCCGGCAACACTTGCTGCTCAAGCTGTACATCTACGGTTATCTGAATCGAGTTCAGTCCAGCCGCCGACTTGAGCGGGAGGCCCAGCGCAACGTTGAAGTCATGTGGCTCACGGGGCACTTGGCGCCCGACTTCAAGACCATTGCCGATTTCCGTCGAGACAACGGCACTGGCATTCGCAACGCCTGCAAGCAGTTCATTGCGATATGCCGCGAACTGAACCTGTTCAGCCAGGCGGTGGTGGCCATCGATGGCAGCAAGTTCAAGGCCGTGAATAACCGGGACAAGAACTTCACCACACACAAACTCGAGCAGCGCATCAAGCAGATCGAGGAAAGTATCGACCGCTACATGCACGCCCTGGATACCGCCGATCGCACGCAGCTAGCGGAGACGGAAGCCAAGACGAAGAACCTGAAGGAGAAACTCGTCCGGCTCAGAAAGCAGATGCGTTACTTGCAGGAGATGGGTGAGCGCCTGCGCCAGGCGCCCGATGAGCAAATCTCGCTGACCGATCCGGATGCCCGCTCCATGGCGACCAGCGGCCGTGGCACCGGGATGGTCGGTTACAACGTGCAGATCGCCGTCGATACCGAGCATCACCTGATCGTCGCGCACGATGTTGTGAATGTCGGCCATGATCGTACGCAACTCGCCTCGATGGCCATGCAGGCGAAGGCGGCGGTAGATGAAGAAAACGTGGAAGTGCTTGCTGATCGTGGCTACTACAAGGGACCGGAAATCCTGGCCTGCGAGCAGTCAGGCATTACGCCCTTCGTGCCGATGACGATGACCAGCGATAACAAGGCGCGTGGCCTGTTTGACAAACGCGACTTCGTCTATCAACCCGATCGCGATGCGTACCGCTGCCCCAGCGGTCAGTTATTGCCGCGACATCATCAGTCTGTCGAGCAAGGGTTGGTCATCCACACCTATTACAACCTGAGCGCATGCATGCAGTGCCCCATCAAGGCGCGCTGCACAACCGCGGAAAAGGAGCGCCGAGTCCGGCGCGGGGAGCATGAGACCGTATTGGAGTCCATGCAGCGTCGCCTGGATGCCTGCCCCGGCAAGATGCGACAGCGGCGCAGCACGGTTGAACATGTGTTCGGGACACTGAAGTTCTGGATGGGCGCCACGCACTTCCTGACGAAAACTCGACCACGTGTGCAGACCGAGATGGGCTTGCACGTGTTGGCGTACAACCTACGCCGGATCATTAGTCTGTACGGTCCCAAAGGCGCAATGGATGTGCTGCGGTGGGCCGCGGCTTGATGTAGGTCCGCGCAATTTCTTGCCCGAATTGCATTGCTGGATGCCCTGCAGACGCAGATCACGCCCATTCGGCCGGAAATCCTCGCGCCTATCGCATCCGACGGAAATCTACCTGCTCGCATTCATTGCGATTGCGTTTCCACACAGCCTCGGTCGGGTGCCGTCGCGTGCGCAGTGTCAAAGCTGACATGACGAATACGTGAGAAGGGCTGATGCTCGCCGTCCGGTCAGGCTGTTGAGTCGCCCCTGCAGGAGTCACAGCGCTCGTATGTCACGCGCCATCCGAGACGTCAGTCGGCCTCATCATCCAGACCGGAACAATTTGAACGTGAACGCCCGGCTGCCATTGCCGTGATCGAAATGGCGGCTGGTGACACGACTGCTTGATCTACCCCTCATGGTAAGCTCTTGTCGGCGCTCGTCGGCAGGCTGCCGAGTATTCCATGCGGATTCTAATACCAAAGGTTGCCGGCCGCGGCATCGGGAGCGCGCCGGTACCGACGCGGTTCGCCCTTC
>JADZBO010000030.1 GCA_020851995.1 Burkholderiaceae bacterium | reverse complement strand
CCACAAGCAGCACCGCCCGCGCGACGACGATGCCGACCAGGATGCCCGCGCCGATCTCCACAGGGGTGTGGCCCATGCGTTCGCGCAGCCGAGGTGCAACGGAGGAAGCTTCGGTGAGAGCGTTGATCGCTTTGGCCTGCCTGCCGACCTGGTTGCGCAGGCTCGATGCATCCAGAATGACGATGAACGCCAGTGTGAGCGCTACCCCGAACGCGGGACTGCCGATGCCTTCCCGGAACGCGATCAGCGCGGCCATGCTGCTGACGATGGCACTGTGGTTGCTGGGCAGTCCGCCGTAGCCAATCAGGCCGAAAGCAGGCTTGCCGGCGCGCGCGCTGTTGACCAGAAACTTGAGGCTGCCCGCGATAAGCCAGGCAGCGAACGGGGTGATGGCGTAGACGTAGTAATCCATGGCACATCCTACACCGGCCAGAGCGCCCACATACAGGCACCGACCCAGACCAGAACGGTCAGAATCAGGGGCCAGTCGTCAAAAAGTGCATCGGTCGGGGATTCGCCGCCCTCAAGCATTTCGACGACGTACCAGTAACGAAAAAGCCCGAACAGCACGACTGGAACGGTAATGACGAGTTGAGGCTTTGTGGACATGACAAACATGCTGTAGAAGACCAGCGCGCAGGTCGCGGACATTTCAGCGTAGCGATCCACCAACGGCTTGGAGTAGCGTTCGAGTACCTTGCGACCATGCACCCCGCTATGGGCGAGTTCCTGTCCACGCTTGATTGCCGCCAGGTAGAGCGCGAGGCAAAGCGTGGTGACGAACATCCAGCCGGAGACCGGGACATTCAGGGCGACTGCGCCCGCCCAGACTCTCAGCACGAAGCCGATGGCGATGGTGAAGATGTCGAGCACAGGCTGGTGCTTGAGTACGAAGGTGTATGCGACATTGAGCGCAAGATAGCCCAGAATGACGGCGATCACGCGAGGGGCAACGAACCAGCCGACGATCAGAATCGCGTAAATCGCCCCCAACAGGAAGAGCGCGGTTGGCACGGCGAGCTGACCCGCGGCAAGTGGCCGCGTGCGTGATTTGACCGGATGTCTGCGATCCCGCTCGACATCGCAGACATCGTTGAGAATGTAGGCTGCCGACGACGCCAGGCAGAAGAGAACGACAGCCACGAGCGCCTGGATCACCGAGGTGGTTTGTGTGAATTCGCCCGTGAAGATGAGCGGCGCGAGTACAAAACCGTTCTTGATCCATTGCTTCGGTCGAACCAGCCTCGCGATCGCTCCCGCGCTGCCGCCGACCGTGCGTTTGGTTGCAGTATCATGCATGAGGATCAGAATCCTGAGTCCATCGGGACTCGGTGAGTATAAAGATTAATCGATGAAGCTTGCCGTAACCTACACGATTCTGGCCGTGATCGCGTCGCTTGCAAACTTCGCGGCCCAGGATCTGGTGACCACGTTCTACGGCGGGCCATTCAACATAGCAATTTCGGTTGTCCTTGGCACGGGCGTCGGACTGATCGTCAAATACGTTCTCGACAAGCGCTACATTTTCCGCTTCAAGGCGCGCGACGCAGCCCACGACGGAAAGACCTTCATTCTTTACACGATCATGGGTCTGGCGACGACGTTCATCTTCTGGGGTTTCGAGTTCGGGTTCCAGGCGGTGTTTGCAACCAAGGAAATGCGCTATCTGGGCGGCGCGCTGGGGCTTGCCATCGGCTACGTCACGAAGTACCTGCTCGATAAGCGCTATGTGTTTCGCCAGGAGACGCCATGAGGCCGGTGAGTTCCTGGGGGCGACTTTCGTGTGATCCGCACCATGCGGTGGCTTTGCATGAGCCCCGCTCAATCGGTCAGACGCTTCGCGATACGCAGCCGGGCATCGCGTTCGGGATGGGGCGCAGTTATGGCGATGCGTGCCTGAATCCTGGCGGAGCGCTCTGGTTCACGCGGGGGCTGGATCATCTGGTGGCGTATGACCGCGAAAGCGGGGTGATTAGCTGCGAAGCGGGCATGCTGCTGCGCGATATCCAGAGGCTGACGATCGCCGACGGTTGGCTGCTGCCCGTGACGCCTGGCACGCAATTGATTACAGTCGGCGGAGCCATCGCCAACGACGTGCATGGCAAGAATCACCACAGGCTGGGTTCGTTCGGCGACCATGTACGCAGGCTCTGGCTTGCACGTACCGACGGGGAAACGATCGAGTGCGGACCGGCGTTGTTGCCAGAATGGTTTGGTGCGACCGTGGGTGGCATCGGCCTCACGGGCTTGATTGTGAGGGCTGAGTTGCAGCTTCGCCGGGTCCCGGGTCCCTGGTTGCAGACGGAAACGATCCCCTACGGTGGGTTGGATGAGTTTTTTGCGCTGGCCGATTCGTCGGAGGATCAGTGGGAGCACACGGTCTCCTGGATTGATTGTCTGGCCCGTGGCGGCCGCGGGTTGTTCATGAGGGGAAATCACGCCAGCTTGGCAACGGGACCCGCGCCGTCGAACCGATCCAGGCGCATGCCCCTGGTGCCACCAGTGTCGCTGGTGAACCGGCTGACCCTTCGCCCCTTCAACGCGATGTATTACTGGCTTAACACCCGCAAGCCGGGGTTGGGCATGACGCACTATGAACCGTTTTCCTACCCACTCGATAACCTGCACGACTGGAACCGGATGTACGGCCCGCGAGGTTTTTATCAATACCAGAGTGTCGTGCCCCGGGGGGTTGGGCGCGATGCCGTGGCCGCCATGCTGGCCGAAGTTGTCCGCTCGGGCGAGGGCTCATTTCTTGCGGTCCTCAAGACATTTGGCGAACGTCAGTCGTTGGGCATGCTGGGGTTTCCTTGTCCGGGCGTGACACTGGCGCTGGACTTTCCGAACAAGGGTGCCAGTACGCTGGCACTGCTCGCGGGGCTAGATGCCATCGTTGGCGAGGCGCGCGGGCGCCTGTATCTTGCCAAGGATGCGCGCATGTCGCGCAGTCTGTTTGAAGCGGGCTATCCGCGATGGCGGGAATTCAACGCCTATCGTGATCCGGGCATCAGCTCAGCCATGTCCCGAAGACTTCTGGGAGCATAAAGTGCAATACAGGAAGCGAATCGTCATCATCGGTGCTACTTCGGCGATGGCCACGCATTGCGCGCGCCTCTGGGCGCAGGGCCAGGCGCCGGATTTCACGCTGATTGGGCGGGATGCCGAACGGCTTGAGCGGGTCGCTGCTGATCTGCGCGCGCGCAGCCACGGAGCGCGTGTGACGACGGTCGTCGCCGATTTCCTGGGTGCTGCAAATATCGCGAGAGCGGTTGACGCGATTGTCGCTGAGGGCCCGGTCGACATCGCCCTGATCGCGCACGGATCGCTCGGCGATCAGGCAACAAGTCAGCAGGACCTGGCCTTCTGCGAGGCCGAACTCGAAGTCAATGGCATATCGCCAGTATTGTTTGCAGAGGCACTTGCCAGTCATATGGAAAGAGCGGGGCGCGGAACACTGGCGCTGATCGGCTCAGTGGCGGGTGACCGCGGGCGTAAGTCGAATTACGTCTATGGTGCCGCCAAGGGTCTGGTGGCGCGATATGCCCAGGGGCTGCAGCACCGGTTCGCAGGCACAGCGGTGAAGGTGGTCTTGATCAAGCCCGGGCCGACCGACACGCCGATGACATCCCACCTCAAGGCGCATGGCGCAAAAATGGCGCCAGTCGAAGATGTCGCGCGAGGGATCGTTGCGGCGATCGACCGTGGGCGTCCAGTGGCTTATGTGCCACCGGTCTGGCGGGTGATCATGATGGTGATTCGGCACCTGCCGGTCGTGGTGTTCAATAAACTCAACATCTAGCAGACTCGGGGACAGCCGGAGTTCATGCAGGTTTCACCCGGACGCCACCGGCTCCCGGGTCGCTTTCTGGCTCCGTTCGGCTTGCCTTCCGGAAGCGCCCGCGGATTCTTTCGACATAGGCTCCGACACTGATATTCAGCAGGAAGGCGAACAGGACGGACACGGCCACAACGATCAAGCCATAATAAATATTGGTGACCGGCAGATTCAAATTTTCCGCCGCATACGCGACCCAGAACATCACAAGCATGTGGTTGATGTAGATGGGGTAACTGAGGTCGCCGATCCACTGATCAAATCGACTGCTGTCCTGGAAAACGAAACAGAACGGCACAAGCATCACGAGGCCCGAAATTGCAATCAGTTTCTTGGCCTCGTCCCCGATCGGTATCTGCCCGTAAGACAGTGAAAACACAATCATTAGAAACGTAAATATCCTGGAGTAAAACAGGAGATTTTTCCCGAGTAATTTGCTGTAAAACGGAGCGAGTATCTGGTGCGCCAGCGCGCCCAGCAGAAACAGCGCCAGTTCAGCCGGGAAAAACCGGTATGACCATGGATCCTGATCGCCCAGTCCGATCTTGAACAAATAGATGCGCAGCGCGATTGACAGCGCAAGGAGTACGTAGATTACGGTCCGGCGAAACAGTACGAACGGCGCGATCAGGTAGAAAGTCAGTTCGACGCCAAGCGTCCATGCTTGGGGCACCAGCAATCCTTTATGCACTTGCAATTCACTCGCCTGAAAATTCGTGGCGAAGTGCAGGTGCCCGTCATGTACGGCTGTGAACATGACCCAGTCCTGACCAAAGATAAACAAATTTGAAAGGGCCAGAAGTAAATTCGCGGACCACGGAAGTTGGCGCAGGAACTGCATGTCGATGAACCAGACCGTGCCAAATACCCAATAGGTGCAGATGACAAGCAAGGCAACGACAAAATAAATCGGATATAACCGAAGATAGCGATTCAGGTAAAAGTATGCGACCTGGGAATATGCTTTTCTCTCCACCAGGACATAGGAAATCAGAAAGCCGGAAATAATGTAGAAGAGCTGGACCGCAACCCGGCCATCCACAAAAATTGTCCCATTGGTGTGAGCGAATACGACGGAAATGGCAAATATGGTTCGTAATAAACCCATGGAAATCCAGAAGCAGGTGATCAAGGCGCCCGTGACGGACGCTCGACAGTAGATAGACCTTCCGACTCCGCGGCATGCGGCGCAGGCGTCGCGTCATGGTACTACGGCCAGCCCTGGGGGCGACCTCATTCTCTGATCCGATGGGGTTGCCCACAATCCAGGGCATCGGGTGCCGCGCATCAGGATGGTTGTCGCCACATTCATACCGCCACCTGGCAGCCGTCTTTCCCGCGAGAGCCCACACCCTACCCCAACCCAAGCAGTTCGCGAATCAGCTGCGCACCCTCCAGGTTGCCGCTCGGATCCACCGGCGTAGCCCTGCCCCGTGCCAACAACGCATCCAGCGCAGGCGCGAAGCTCCCGTGTCGCAACGCCTCGGCCTCAATCTCCGCACAATGACCAACCTCATCCAGCCAATCCGTCAGCGCCTGCGTTTCCGGCCAGTCGCGCCTGGCGACATACATCACTGGTACACCTGCGACAGCCGACTCCGCGAAGGTGCCATAGCCTGGCTTCGTCAGAACGAGATCAACCGACGCCAGCAGATCGGAGTACCCGATGCCCGGCTTGTCCGAGCCTACCGCATTCGGGTGCGTCGAAGCGATCGCATCCGGCACGAGATAGAAAACCGGCCTCCCATGCGACCGCGACGGCCATTCGGCAGCCGTCAGTTCATAAGGAACACCCCCCATCCCCACCAACACAATCCACGCATCAACGGGCAACCCGGCGCGCTCGACGATTTCATCGCGACGCATCCTGCCGGGCGT
>JADZBO010000029.1 GCA_020851995.1 Burkholderiaceae bacterium | reverse complement strand
GCGGGTCATGAGGTGTTTCTCTTCAGTATCCCGAGTATTCCCGCATCGCTCGTCGAGGCGGGCGGCAAGCCCTGCGCAAACGGCAAGGAAGTCGCGCAGCACGCCGACATCATCATCACAATGGTGCCCGACACGCCGCACGTAGCCGCGGCGTTGTTTGATCCGAATGGCATTGCCGAAGGGTTGACCAAGGGCAAGATCGTCATCGACATGAGTTCGATCTCGCCGGTTGAAACCAAAGTCTTTGCCGAGCGCATCAACGCGCTCGGATGCGAATACCTCGACGCACCGGTTTCGGGTGGCGAAGTCGGCGCCAAAGCCGCCAGCCTGACAATCATGGTCGGCGGCACACAGGCGACTTTCGACACGGCCAAGCCGTTGTTCGAACTGATGGGCAAGAACATTACTCTGGTGGGCGATAACGGGGCTGGCCAGACTTGCAAGGTCGCCAACCAGATCATCGTGGCGCTGAACATCGAGGCGGTCGGCGAAGCATTGCTGTTTGCTTCCCGAATGGGTGCGGATCCTGCCCGTGTGCGGCAGGCGCTGATGGGGGGGTTTGCCGCTTCGCGCATTCTCGAGGTTCACGGCGAACGCATGGTCAAACGCACGTTTGACCCAGGATTCCGTATCGAACTGCACCAGAAGGATCTCAATCTTGCCTTATCCAGCGCCCGGGCCGTCGGATTGTCGCTCCCCAATACCGCGACGGCGCAGGAATTGTTCAATTCCTGCGCGGCGCACGGGGGCAAGAGTTGGGACCACTCGGCAATGGTGCGTGCACTGGAAAATCTCGCCAACTTTGAAATTGGTCAGAAGTCCTGATCGGGTGCCGTGTGCCACGAATCTGCTGCACGTCGGTCAAGTCTAGTCGACCGACTGGCCGGGCGTATGCGCGCACCGATGACGGGGATTCTGCTCATCGTTGAAATGACCCAGTCGGTCACGCTGATGGCACCGCTTTTACTCGCCTCGGTTGCGGCAGTGGTGGTTGCATCCTGGGTGCGCAGCCCGCCGATCTACGACACGCTGCGAGAACGCATGGGGGCTGTCCGCCATCGCGGGTAGCGGGGACGCTGGGCATGCGTTAAAGTGGCGGCTGTACCAGAGCCGGCACGGCATCCGACGGTGCAACTAACCATCCGCACCGGACACCCAAGTCTGAATTCCCCAGGAGATTCCCAATGGATCGCAGAAGTTTATTGAAGCTGTCGGCCGGTGTTGGCGCCCTGCAACTGATTCCCGGGCTCGTTCTGGCCCAGCAAGGCGGTACGTTCAAAATCGGCTCGCTCACCCCGGTGACGGGTGCGGGCAGCCCCTACGGCCCCGGCATGCAACAGATGATCCGTGCCGCAGTCGACGAGGTGAACGCTGCGGGCGGTGCAGGTGGCGCCAAGCTGGAACTCTTTCTTGAGGACACGCAGACTAAACCCGAAGCCGCCGTGCTCGCGGCCAAAAAGCTCATCGAGGTCAACAAAGTGCAGGCGATCCTGGGGACCTGGTCCTCCGGCGTGACGCTGGCGGTCATGCCGCTGACAGAGGCGGCCGGGATCATCCAGATGAACACGTCGGGCGCGCCCGCGATTTCCGCGCTGGACACGAAGGATCTGGTCTGGCGTTACCAGGCCACCAACGACCGTTTCGGCCAGGCTTTTGCCGTGATCTGTCAAAAGCGCGGCTTCAAGCGCCCCGCGACCATGGCGTTCAACAATGCATCCGGCCTGGGCAACACCCAGGGGTTCACCAAAGCATGGGAAGCCGCTGGCGGCAAAGTCGTCGCGCACGTCACCTATGAACCGAATCGCCCGAGTTATCGCAGCGAGTTGCAAAAGATTCTGGATGCGAAGCCCGACGTCATCGTCACGGGCTCCTATCTTCCGGACAGCACGATCATCCTGCGCGAGTGGTTCCAGTCTGGCGTGCCGGTACAGTGGGTCATGCCCGGCTGGGCAACCGGACCGGATCTGGTCAAGGCGCTTGGAGCCGAGGTCGTTCAAGGGCTCATCTCGGTCGACAGTGTGTCCAACGAAAAGAGCAAGTCGTTCGAAAACTACAACAGCCTTTATACCAAGGCCATGGGCAAGTCCGGGCTGTCCAATGTCTACGCCGCGATGACCTATGACATGGTCATTGTGCTGGCGCTCGCCATGGAAGCTGCGGGGCCCGGCGCAACGGTCGAGCAGATTAACGCCAAAATCCGCGACATCGGCAACCCGCCAGGCAAGGAGGTCTTCACCTTTGCCGAGGGCAAGGCGCTGCTCGCGCAGAAGCAGAAGATCGATTATCAGGGCGCTTCGAGCAAGCTGGATTTCGACAAGTTTGGCGACGTCACGCCGGATTTCGGCGTTTACGTCTACGAAAAGGGCGAGCTTGTGCGCAAGGATGTCGTGTCGATTCCAGCCGGAGCCTGAAGCCCCATTGGTCTCTTTCCTTAACCTGCTCATTAACGGGCTGATCGAAGGTCTGGTAGTCGCGTTGCCGGCGCTTGCAATGACGCTCGTCATGGGCGTCAACCGCTTCCCCAACGCGGCGACTGGCGACTTCATGACCGCCGGAGCCTACATGGCGGTCGCTGCGCAAACTGCGGGGCTCGGTTCGCTGACCCTCGCGTCCGTGGCCGGTGCGCTGGGGGCCGCGGTGATCGCGGCGCTTTCGTACCAACTGATTTTTCGCAAGCTCGCCCGCCAGGCAATGATTGCATCGCTGCTCGCCTCGATTGGGCTGGGTTTTTTCGTGCGCAGCATCATCTCGTTTTTCGCCGGACACGACCAGCGCACGTTCAATCTGCCAATCGTGCGGGCCTGGAACTTCGATGGTGTACGCATCCTGCCATCCGATCTGGCCATTGCGGCAGCGGCACTGGGCTGTCTGCTGCTGGTATTTCTACTGCTCTACCGGACCAGTTTCGGACGGCAGCTTCGCGCGGTGTCCGACAATGCCGATCTGGCGCGTGCCAGCGGAATCCGTGCACGCGGGCTGATGATCGGGCTCTGGTTGCTGGTGGGGGCGCTCTGCGCCGTCGGGGGTGTCCTGCTGGGGATGAAAACGGTTGTCCAGCCGGATCTTGGATGGGATCACCTGATTCCGGCCTTTGCAGCGATGGTGCTGGGGGGCATTGGCAGCCCGGTCGGTGCCGTGGTTGGTGCGCTTCTGATGACAGTGGCCCAGGAGCTTTCGGTACCGTTGCTTGGTGCATCCTACAAGCTGGTGCTGTCCTTTGGCGTGCTTGCCCTGGTCCTGCTGATCCGTCCAGGCGGTCTGTTTGGCCGTATCGAACTCGTCCGTTAATCCGTCATGCTTGCCTACCTCACCGCCATCGGCATCGTCGCGCTGATCTACGCGCTGCTCGCACTTGGTCTTAACCTGCAGTTTGGCCTGACGCGGCTGGTGAACTTCGGCGTGGTCGCCTTTTTTGCGATCGGCGCGTACACCTCGGCGCTGCTGGCACTGCGAGGCGTGCCACTCGCGGTCACGTTCGTCGCCGCGACGCTGCTTGCCGGGCTCTCGGCCCTTCCGATCGGGTTGCTGTCGCTGCGACTGCGCGACGACTATCTGGCGATCGTGACGCTGGGATTTTCCGAATCGCTGCGCATCACGATCCAGCAGGAAGAATGGCTGACCAAGGGGGTGCAGGGGTTGCCCGGGATTCCCAAGCTGTTCGGATCGCTCGGGCCAGGCGTTTCGGATTCAGCCCAGCTCGCGCTGCTGGTGCTGATTACAGCGCTGGTTGCCTGGGGAACGGTTCGGCTTACCCGCAGTCCGCTGGGTCGATTGCTGCGAGCAATCGGCGATGACGAACCCGCACTGATGGCGTTGGGCAAGAATCCGACATGGTTCAAGGTGCAGATTTTCATGCTGGGTGCGGCACTGGCAGGTCTGGCGGGTGCGTTTTATGCGCACTTCATTACGTATATCAGCCCGGAGCAATTTGTTCCGCTAGTGACTTTCTATGTCTGGATGGGGCTGATCATGGGTGGCGCGGGCAGTGTCCGCGGCGCACTTGGCGGCGCAGTATTGCTGATGGTGTTTCTGGAGGGGTCCCGTTTCATCAAGGACTGGATACCCGGGGTGTCCGAAGTGCAGATGGCGAGCGTGAGGCTCGCCGCGGTTGGCCTGGCGCTGATTCTGGTGACGCTCTACAAGCCGAACGGAATGTTCGGCCGGGGCGAATCATGATTCTGGAGGCGGTCAACGTCAGTTGTCGGTATGGTGGGTTCACCGCGGTGGACAATGTGTCGCTGGCTCTTGAAAGCGCGGAGATTCTCGGAATCGCAGGCACCAACGGGGCCGGCAAGAGCACGCTGTTCGCTGCGATCGCGGGTCAACAGTCCGCGAGCGCTGGACGGATTGTCTTCGACGGCCAGGATGTGACTCAGCTTGCTCCTTATCAGCGGGCACAACGCGGACTGGTTCGCACATTTCAGGTGCCACGGGAGTTCAAATCGCTCACGGTGCACGAAAACCTCATGACAGCGGGTCGGAATCCTGAAGGCGAGCAGTTGTTTTCGGCGCTGATCGGTACACCCGCGAGGCGACGCAGGGAGCGGGAGCTTTCTGATCAGGCAGACGGAATTCTCGAATTTCTCAATCTTGTCCGTGTTCGGGATGTGTTCGCACGCAACTTGTCGGGTGGTCAAAAAAAGCTCGTGGAACTCGGGCGGGTTCTGATGCGCGATCCTCGCTGCATTCTGCTCGACGAACCGTTCGCGGGTGTCAATCCCGTACTGATTGACGAGATTTGCTCGCATGTACTGGCTCTTAACGCGCGGGGCATTGCCTTCATCGTGATTGAGCATCATCTGCAGGCGCTGAAGGCGCTGGCATCGCGTCTGATCGTGATGGACCGCGGGATCGTGCTTGCGCAGGGGGACCCGCATAAGGTGCTTGACGATCCGCAGGTTCAGGAAGCGTACATGGGGGGTATCGCGTGAGTCTTCTGAGTATTCGCGGGCTGGGCGGGGGATATGGCGACGTTGACATCATTCGCGATATCGACCTTGATGTCCCGTCGGGCGAAATCGTGACGATCGCCGGGACGAACGGAGCGGGTAAATCAACGCTGGTCAAGGCGCTGTTGGGATTACTGCCGCGGGTGCGCGGATCGGTGTCTCTCGGCGGGCGCGACATCACGTTGCTTGGGGCGGAGGACAGGTTTTACGCTGGTCTGGCGTATGTGCCGCAGGTGGCGAATGTATTCACTTCGCTGAGTGTGCGCGAAAACCTGCAGGTTGTGCGCGGGGTGAAGAATCTGAATGATCGGATGGATTCGGTTCTGGAAACGTTTCCGGCTTTGAGGGAGCGTCTTTCGCAGCGGGCGGGGAATCTTTCCGGGGGTGAGCGTCAGCAACTGGCGTTTGCGAGGGCATTGATGCCGTCGCCGCGGCTGGTGGTGCTTGATGAACCAACGGCGGCGCTGGCGCCAGCGCTGGTTGCGCGGGTGTTCGATCTGGTGGCTAAACTTCCTGAACGGGATGTGGCGGTCTTGATGGTGGAGCAACGGGCACGGCAGGCGCTGCAGATCAGTCAGCATGGCTACATTCTGGATCAGGGGCGTTGTGTGCTGTCGGGGTCGGCGGTTGAGTTGCTCGGTGATGAGCGGATGACGCGGTTGTATCTTGGGGCGCATTGAGGGGGGACGCCTTTTGGAAGTGTGAGGGGGTTCGGCTGCGCCTGTCGGCTGTGAGGACGCGCATCTTCCGTTTTGCGCGCTCGGTGCCGCTCCCCATGCGCCCGCCGGGCTCAGGCTGCGCCGGTCCGCTACGCGGACTCCCCTGCGGTTGCTGGTCCCGCCGGGCGGCGAGAGTCAGGCTCTCGCCTTCTCCCCGTCGGTCCTGGCGCAATCCTCGGCGGCGCAATTCGCCCGGCAGACGCATGGGGAGCGGCACCGAGCGCGCAAAACGGAAGATGCGCTGGCAGCGACGGCGATTGGTCGGGGCAAAAAAAACACCCCTGCGGTGTGAGGGGTGTCTTGTCGCGGGGCCGGTGATCAGGCTTGGGCGGTCTCGGTCCTGCGAACGAGTTTTTCTTTGATGCGCGCGGACTTGCCGGAACGATTGCGCAGGTAGTAGAGCTTGGCGCGGCGGACGTCGCCACGGCGCTTGACTTCGATGGAAGCGATCTGCGGCGAGTAGAGCTGGAACGTACGCTCGACGGCTTCGCCAGAGGAAATCTTGCGAACGATGAATGAGGAGTTCAGACCACGGTTGCGACGGGCAATCACGACGCCCTCGTAGGCCTGGGTGCGCTTGCGGTTGCCTTCAACGACGTTGACGCTGACCACAACGGTGTCGCCGGGCGCGAAAACTGGCATGGGCTTGCCACCGGTAAGGCGGGCAATTTCTTCTTGTTCGATCTGTTCGATCAGGTTCATGGTGACTCCAGGGTCATCGTGCTCTCGGCTCAGGAGTTGAATTTGTGCGCTTGCCGAACTATTCGGGCAGCGCTGCCGGGCAGAGGATGAAAGTAAGAAAGCCCTTGATAATACACGATTTTTAGTTAATGACGCAACTTTGGGCTGAAACCTAACATCGCCAGAGATCCACTGAATCCCTGCTGCTTGTCATCGCTGCGGCCATCGCCCACGCCACGTGGAATCTGATCGCCAGGCGCGCGGAAAGTATTGGGCCTATGTTTGTGTTCGCATATTCGGTTTGCTGTGTTCTGATCCCAACATTCGGGCGAGGCGAAGATCAGAACCGGGCTCTTAAAACCCGGCTGCGTTGCCGATCCAGAGGAATCCCGGAATCATGGCGCCCCAAAAAGCAATCATGGCGATGTCGGAAAAGACCCGACGCAGCCCGGGATGGCGATGTGAGCCACGATTTTCATATCCGGATGATGAAAAAGAAGACGACTGGCTGAAACGTGACTCGAAACGCATGATCGCTGACTCCTGTGTTTGTAGGAACCACCCCACGCCAGTTGCATGGCGGGGGTGGTAGCCGGGACCTGAACCGGCAAAACCTGCTGGTCACTGTGACCATGTACAGTACTGTACGCTTAAACAGTACTGTTTGCAAACACAGTTTTCAAGAGTCCTTCGCAGCGGCGTTTTTGCAACACCGGGACGGCTGCGGCCCGATGTGCTGATTCCTCTCAATAGGCCCAGGGCCTGCGAGTCTTGTCGGTCGCCCGGTAGGCGTTGATCTCGCTCAGGCGAGAGAGCGTCATGGCGATTTCATCCATTCCCTGCAATAGCATTTGCCGCAGTGTTTCGGGCGCCTGGAAGTGATAGCACCGGCCGGAGGGCGAGATCACTTCCTGCGATTCGAGATCCACCGTGACCCGCCCCTTGCCGCCGGTAGACTGCACCGCGTCGGCAATCTCCCGCACCTGCTCGATCGGCAATTCGACCGGGATCATGCCATTGCGAAAGCAGTTATTGAAGAAGATTCCACCGTAGGACGGGGCAACGATCGCGCGAAAGCCAAACTCGCGCAGCGCCTTCGGGGCACGTTCACGCGAGGACCCACAACCGAAATTGCGGTCGGCGAGCAACACCTGCGCCTGGTCATACGGGGGCTGATTCAGAATGAAATCCGGGTTGGGCGTCCCGTCAGCCATGAATCGCTGTCCGTGAAACAGATTGGCTCCGTAGCCCTTGGCGTCGGTACCTCCGAGAAAGAGCGCCGGAATGATCTGATCGGTATCGATGTTGATGCGCAACATCGGCGCGGCGACACCGGTTACTTTGCGAAATGATTCCATTATGCGAACCCCCGGGCGTCTGAAATGCAACCTGCGACTGCTGATGCGGCGACGGTCGCGGGACTGGCGAGATGCGTGCGGGTCAGCGGACCCTGCCGGCCCTCGAAATTGCGGTTCGTCGTGCTGATCACCCGCAGGTCTGCGAACCGGTTGTCGCCGATGTGACCACAAAATCCGCAGGCCGACTCGTGCCATTCGAATCCCGCCGCCTTGAAAATCTGGTCAAGGCCCTCGGCTTCGGCCGCTCGCTTGACGGCTGTAGATCCCGGCACGCAGATGGCCAGCACGCCAGGCTTCACCGTGCGCCCCGTCAGCACGGCGGCAGCTGCGCGCAGGTCAGACAGGCGCGCGTTGGTGCATGACCCGATGTAGGCAACGTCAATCGGAATGCCCGCCAGCGCCTGTCCGGCAGACAACTGCATGTAGCCCAGGGCGCGCTCGCCAAGTTGCCGCGCCTCCTCATCGGCGGCCATCGAAGGGTCGGGAATTGCATCGCAGACGGACACCACTTGCTGGGGGCTGATCCCCCAGGTCACCTGAGGTTTTAACTGACTACAGTCGACGGTGACCTCGCGATCGAAGATCGCACCCGCATCGGACGGCAGCGTGCGCCAGTAAGCCACGGCCCGGTCCCAGTCTTTCCCCTTGGGGGAAAACTCACTTCCGCGCAGATAGTCGATGGTTTTCTCGTCGGGCGGCACAAATCCATATTTGCAGGAAAATTCGATCGCCATGTTGCAGAGGGTCAAACGTCCCTCGACTGAAAGTTCGCTTACGGCAGGCCCCGCAAACTCGGTGGCATAGCCAATGCCGCCTTGTGCACCAATCTGCCCGATCAGCGCCAGGATCATGTCCTTGGCGTAGACGCCCGGGGCCAGTTCTCCGGTGAAGGTCACGCGCATGGTGCGCGGCCGGCTCTGGGCCAGAGTCTGCGTGGCCAGCACGTGTTCGGCCTCGGAGGCACCGATGCCGAATGCCAGCGCGCCGACGCCGCCATTGGTGCTGGTGTGGCTGTCGCAACAGACCAGGGTTGCGCCCGGAAACGCGATACCGAGTTCGGGCGCGGCCACGTGGGCGATGCCCTGGCGGGGATCGTTGTAATCAATAAAATGGAAGCCCCATTCGATCGAGGCCTTGCGGGTCGTTTCGATCATGACTGGTCCGCTCACGGATACGGAGTCCGTCGGTCCGCGCCCGGGCTGCGTGGAGATGAGGTGCTCAATCATCGTGAACACCTGTCCGCGATTCATGGGTTGACGCCCTGCCTCGCGCAGCGCGCGCATGGCCTGGCTGCCCGAGAGCTCGTGCAAAACCAGTCGATCGATTTGCAGCAGATCGGTGTCGGGCCCGAGCGCCGTGATCAGATGATCATCCCAGACCTTGTCGAAAAACGTGCGGGGTTGGGGAATGTGGGTCATGAGTAACGCTGCTCCAGGTTCTTGAATGCGACCAGCGCACGGCGCATGACCTTGTTGAGCGATTCTGCCATGCGATTGTTCCTCTTTGGAATCACCGACGCACAGCACCGGCGTTGTTGGTCAGAAGCTGCTGACGTGCCTGAAGATCCGAGTCGATGCGCGTTGGGTTCCGCATCGATGCGCGTTGGGTTCCGTATCGATGCGCGTTGGGTTCCGAATCGATGCGGGGGTCGGTGTCAGTACGGTCTGCAGTTCATTGCGCCCGAGTATGCGCGAGCGCATTCCCGATGACAAGAGATCCCCGCCAGCAGTTAAGATATCCGCGTTTAGCCTGTCGCCCGGGTGTGCGATGCGAGGGGATCGTGGCGTGTTGCGCCGTGAATCGCCTGTCCGGGAATGCCTGAATAACACTTAACCAGACAAAACGGACATGACAACCTTTACCTCAAGTCACGCACTTTTCCAGGTATTTTCCGATCTTGGAATGGACCGAGTCTTCCTGGTGCCGGGCGAAAGCTATCTCGGGCTACTGGATGCGCTGGTCGACTTTCCGCAAATCGACGTCGTCACCTGCCGCCACGAAGGCGGCGCGGGCTTCATGGCGGTCGCCGATGGACGACTGACGGGTCGTCCGGGCGTGGCGATCGTCAGCCGCGGCCCGGGGGCGTCGAACGCCGCGATCGCCTTGCACACGGCGCAGCAGGATGCCGTGCCGATGATTCTGCTGGTCGGGCAAATTGCCGCGCGCGACCTGCGCCGCGAGGCATTCCAGGAAATCGACTACCAGAAAATGTACGGATCGATCGCCAAGTGGGTCTTCGAGTGCAGCACGCCGGATCAGTTGGCCGAAGCAGCATTCAAGGCTGTGCGTGTGGCGACCTCCGGCGTGCCGGGCCCGGTGGTTCTTGTCCTTCCGGAGGATGTCCAACAGCAGACGGTGGAGCGCCCGGCCTTTGTGAATCATCCCCAGATATTCGGCGTTCCGGACAATTCCACACTCGACGCAATCTGCGCTAGGTTAACGACCTGCGAGCGACCGCTGATCATCGCGGGCGGCAGCTTTGCCGCTCCGGGAGGCCGGGAAGCCCTGCTCGCGCTTGCACGACACTGGCAGTTGCCGGTTCTGCTTTCGTTTCGCCGTCACGATATCTTCCCCAACGATGATCCGCTCTATGTGGGTGACCTGAACCTGGCGAACCCGGCAGCGCAGATGGCCACCTTCGAGCGCAGCGACTTCGTGCTCGCGCTTGGCACACGACTTGGCGACATCACAACGCAAAACTACGTCTTTCCGCGCTACGCGAAGGCGAACCAACCCTTCCTGCACTGCTACCCGGATTCACGGGTCGTCGGCTGGGACACTGTGGCCGATTACCCGCTGGTCTGCGATCCGGCAGGCCTGGCCCGGGCACTGACCGCCCGCCCGGCGCCGACGCCCTCGCCCGCACGCCAGGCATGGCACGCCGAATTGCGCGGTCATGCCCAGGCATGGTGGCAATGGCCTCAGAAACAGGCCAAACAAGGGGTCAACTTCACCGATGTCGTGAAATCAGTCATGGATCACGCACCGCTTGACACCACCATCTGTCTGGATGCCGGCACGTTCGCGGCGCCCGTCTATCGCCACTTCAACTTCCGGGGCAACCAGCGCCTGATGGCACCACTGGCCGGCGCAATGGGTTACGGTACTCCCGCAGCGCTCTCCTGCGCTCTGCGTGATTCGGACCGGACCACCGTTTGCATGGTGGGCGATGGCGGCTTCCTGATGACTGGCAACGAAATGATCCTGGCGGTCGAGCGCAAGCTTCCTATCGTATTTATCGTTGCCAACAACGGCAGCTACGGGTCAATTCGTCTGCATCAGGAACGCGGATATCCTGGACGCGTGAGCGGTACGTCCCTCTTTAACCCGGACTTCCATGACGTTGCCAGAAGCTATGGCATGCGGGCGATGCGAATCCGGGAAAAAGGCGAAATCGATTCGGTGATTGCCCGCGCGATTGCGCTGCGCGAGCCGGTGCTGGTTGAGGTCAATTCGAGCCTGGACGTCATTCTTCCGTAGTCGCAGATGGGATCAGGATGAGCCCCGGCTCTACTCCGTCGGGGCAAGTACTCCGGTCAGTCGTTTGACTCCGGCGCCCAAGAAAAACACCCCGAAACTGACTTCATGTCCAGTTGCGGGGTGCAGTTCAAATCGACGGACGTGTTGCCACGGCCGGGCCTTCAACCGTCTTCCTGCGCCGAAAATCAGGTCTTGGGTTGCGGCGTGACGCGGAAATAGGGAAGCACTTCCTTATAACCCTTCGGAAACTTCTGGCGGATCACCGACTCATCCTTCAGCGACGGAACAATAATCACATCATCACCGTCCTCCCAGTTCGCCGGCGTAGCAACCGAGTGCTTGTCCGTCAACTGCAGCGAATCGATGACGCGCAGGATTTCATCGAAGTTGCGTCCGGTGCTCGCCGGGTACGTGAGGATCAGGCGAACTTTTTTATTTGGGTCGATGATGAATACCGAACGCACGGTCAAGGTCGCGATCGCGTTGGGATGAATCATGTCGTAAAGGGTCGAGACCTTGCGATCCACGTCAGCGAGGATCGGGTAGCGCACCTCGGTGTGCTGGGTTGACTCGATATCCTTGATCCACTGGTTGTGGGATTCAGCGCTGTCAACTGACAGGGCAATCACCTCGACATCACGCTCGTGGAATTCGTTGAGCAATTTGGCGGTGTAGCCGAGTTCGGTCGTGCAAACCGGAGTGAAGTCAGCCGGGTGCGAAAAAAGGACGCACCACTTGTTACCGACGAATTCGTAAAACTTGATACGGCCAACCGAGGAATCCTGCTCGAAATCGGGGGCCGTATCGCCGAGGCGCAATGTTGCCATGTCGGGTTTCTCCAAGTAAAAAACTGTTATAGCTTATTGTGACTCAAATTCGTCAAATAAACGGACACACGACTGTTAAATAACGCGTAATTCAAATAATCTTTTGCCGCCGTTCAAACCAGTCCTGCGGTCGCCATCGCTGCCGTGGTGGCGACGGCATTGCGCATCGCACCGCCCAACGCACCCGCTCTCGGCAGAATGTGGCCTGCATAGAAAACTGCCGTCGAAAATTTGTTCTGCAGGAATGAATCCGTGCTGCCAGTGCGGCTGGAGGCCTCGCAAACCAGCGCGGCCCGCGCCATGTGCCATCCGCCCACGACGTAGCCGGCCAGCATCAGGTAGGGAACGCTGCTGGCATAAACCGCCCGGACATCCGCACGGGAGTGGTCCAGCACATATTGCACAGCACTGCGGAATTCGGCGATCGCCGCGCTCAGTTGCTCGCTGATCAGCACCAGCCCGGCGCGGTGTTGCGGATCCGAGTGCGCGACCCGGCCGGCCAGCTCATCAGCGGTCTCCTGCATGCGATCCGCCAGGGCGAAGGCAACCGCACCGCCATCGCGCTGCGTCTTGCGGCCGACCAGATCATTCGACTGAATGCCGGTAGTGCCCTCGTAAATGGTCAGGATGCGGGAATCCCGGTAGTACTGGGCCGCGCCGGTTTCCTCGATAAACCCCATGCCGCCATGGACCTGAACGCCAAGCGATGTGACCTCCAGCGAGCATTCTGTCGAGAACCCCTTGACAATCGGCACGAGGAAATCAAAGAGCGCGTGCGCGGCTTTTTGCTCCGCAGCGTCCGGATGCGCGTTACCGAGGTCATCCACACCCGCAGCATGGCAGGCAATGGCACGGGTGGCCTCAGTCAGGGCACGCATGGTCATCAGCATGCGCTGAACGTCCGGGTGATTGACGATTGCAACCGGGCCTGAAGACCCCTCGATCGCCCGGCTTTGCACCCGATCGCGCGCGTAGGCCAGTGCGTGCTGGGTGGCACGCTCGCTGACACCGACGCCCTGAACGCCCACCGCGAATCGCGCGGCGTTCATCATGATGAACATGTACTCCAGACCCCGGTTTTCCTCGCCGACCAGCGTGCCGATGGCACCTTCGCCGACCTCGCCCTTGCCGTCACCGAACAGCAGCACCGCCGTCGGGCTTCCATGGATGCCCAGCTTGTGTTCGATCGACGCGCACCAGACGTCATTGCGCTTGCCCAGTGAGCCATCCTCATTGACCAGAAACTTTGGCACGACAAAGAGCGAAATCCCCTTGACGCCAGGAGGCGCATCGGGTGTGCGTGCCAAAACGAGGTGAATGATGTTTTCGGCCAGATCGTGTTCGCCGTAGGTAATGTAGATCTTTTGCCCGAAGACCCGGAAGGTGCCGTCGCCCTGCGGAACGGCCCGGGAATTAACCAGCGACAAATCGGAGCCAGCCTGCGGCTCGGTCAGGTTCATGGTGCCCGTCCATTCGGTGCGCATGAGCCGATCGATATAGGTCTTCTTCTGGGCATCAGAGCCGGTCAGAAGCAGCGCTTCGATGACGCCATCGGTGAGCATCGGGCACAGGGAAAACGCGACGTTCGCCGCGTACAGGTTTTCGGTCGTCGCGGTGGCCAGCAGGGACGGCAAGCCCTGACCGCCCCACTGCTCGGGATGCCGCAGACCTTGCCAGCCACCTTCGGCATACTGCGCGAACGCCTTGCGAAACGAATCCGGGGAATGGACCACGCCATCCTTCCACTGAGGGGGATTCTGGTCGCCATCCCAATTGGTGGGTGCGATGACCTCTTGCGTGAAGCGGGCATTTTCCTCAAGTACAGCGTCAACCAGATCGGGTTCCACCGCCGAAAAGGCGGGCAACTTGAGCAACGCCGGCATGCCCGCAATATGCTCAAAAACAAAGCGAAAATCCTGAACTGGCGCAAGAAAAGTCATGGCAACTCCGATGTATGCATACGCTGTAATCGTACTACCTGCGCGATGACATGCAAAAGGCATCGCGGGTTGGCATGTCCAAAAAAATCCCGCCGACAAGGCGGGATTTTCAACAGCCAGTGTCAGGCTGAACCGGCGTCAGAGCGCAGTGACGAGCTCCGGCACTGCCGTGAACAGATCAGCAACGAGACCGTAGTCGGCCACGCCGAAAATCGGTGCCTCGGCATCCTTGTTGATCGCCACGATCACCTTGGAATCCTTCATGCCAGCCAGGTGCTGGATGGCGCCGGAAATACCGACCGCCACGTAGAGCTGCGGCGCGACGATCTTGCCGGTTTGTCCGACCTGCCAGTCATTCGGGGCGTAGCCCGCGTCCACTGCAGCACGCGAGGCGCCAAGGGCTGCGCCGAGTTTGTCGGCGAGCGGATCCAGGATCTTGAAGTTTTCCGCGCTGCCCATGCCGCGACCGCCTGAAACCACGACCTTCGCACCGGCGAGTTCGGGCCGGTCGCTCTTGGCGACTTCGCGGCCGACGAACGTGGCCTTGTCAGTTGCGCCAACCGCTGCGACAGTCTCGACAGCGGCGCTGCCGCCCTCGCCCGCCACGGCGTCAAAGCCCGTGGTGCGCACCGTGATCACTTTGACGGGATCGACCGACTGAACGGTGGCGATCGCATTGCCAGCATAAATCGGACGCTGGAACGTGTCCGGAGAATCCACTGCAATAATTTCCGAGATCTGCGCGACATCCAGAAGGGCGGCCACGCGCGGACCGACGTTCTTGCCTGAGGCCGTCGCCGCGAAAAGAATGTGGCTATAAGGGGCAGCCACGGCGACCACCTGGGCGGCGACGTTCTCCGCCAACCCATCGGCGAGCGATGCGCCGTCGGCCAGCAGCACCTTCGACACACCGGCGATTCGGGCGGCCTGGTCCGCCACAGCCTGCGCGCCGGATCCGGCGATCAGGACGTGGACGTCACCGCCCATCTTTGCGGCAGCAGCCACGGTATTGAGCGTTGCGCCCTTGAGGTGGGCGTTGTCGTGTTCAGCAATAACCAGTACGGACATGATCAAACCACCTTCGCTTCGTTCTTGAGTTTATCAACCAGGGCGGCAACGTCGGCCACCTTGACGCCGGCCTTGCGCGCGGCAGGCTCGCTGACCTTGAGGGTCTTGAGGCGCGGCGCCACATCGACACCGAGATCCTGCGGCGTAACCGTGTCGAGCTGTTTTTTCTTGGCCTTCATGATGTTAGGCAGCGTCACATAACGCGGCTCATTCAGGCGAAGATCGGTCGTCACAATGGCGGGCAGCTTCAGGTCGATGATTTCCATGCCACCATCCACCTCGCGGGTGACCTTGGCCGTGTCGCCGGCGACTTCGATCTTGCTTGCGTAAGTTGCCTGAGGCCACCCCAGCAGCGCCGCGAGCATCTGCCCGACCTGACTGGCGTCATCATCAATGGCCTGCTTGCCAAGAATGACCAGGGAGGGCTGCTCTTTGTCGCATACAACCTTAAGCAGCTTGGCTACCGCCAGGGGCTGCAACTCGGCATCGGTCTGGATCAAAATGCCGCGATCAGCACCGATGGCCATGGCGGTGCGCAGGGTTTCCTGGCACTGCGTCACGCCACACGAAACGGCCAGCACTTCGGTCGCAACGCCCTTTTCCTTGAGGCGGGTGGCTTCTTCGACGGCAATTTCGTCAAACGGGTTCATCGACATCTTCACGCTGGCAATATCAACGCCCGATTGGTCAGACTTCACGCGCACCTTGACGTTGTAGTCAACGACACGCTTCACAGGTACAAGCACCTTCATCCCGCGATCTCCAAATGTATGAATGAACCGGTTCTGCCTCGGCAGGCCGGACTGACAAGTTGTCCCGACAAGTCGGAATTTGCTAAAAATCTTTTTGTTGCTTCCGCGCATGCAGCGGGGTTATCCGGTCGATTTTACTCGCTTCGGAAAATTTCGCATGCCAACGGATGTCTCTGCCAGCAGGCACGGCAGCGAGGTCTAGAGCTTGCCGAGAACACGCAAATGGGCGACGACGCTGCGAGCAAGCGCCGACAGGCTGTAGCCCCCCTCCAGTGTGCTGACGACCCGCCCCTTGGCGTGGCGATCGGCCAGGTCAACCAGTTGCCGGGTCATCCAGGCGTAGTCTGTTTCGACTAGTCCGAGTTGCCCCATGTCGTCTTCGCGATGAGCGTCAAATCCCGCCGAAATCATCACCAGTTCCGGTTGATGCGCTTCAAGACGAGGCATCCACTGGCTGGTGATGATCTCTCGAATCGCAGCGCCGGAAGAGTATGCCGCAACCGGCACGTTGACCATATTGGGCGCCGGGTTATCGACCCCGGTGTTGGGAAACAGGGGATGCTGGAAAAAACTGCACATCAGCACGCGCGGATCGTTCGAGAACATGGCCTCGGTGCCATTGCCGTGGTGCACGTCGAAGTCAATGATCGCCAGCCGCTTGACGCCGTGCACAGCCATGGCGTGCGCCGCCGCGACCGCGATGTTGTTGAAAAAGCAGAACCCCATCGCCTGGTCCGGAAGAGCGTGATGGCCCGGCGGTCGGACGCAACAGAAGGCCGTGGTGGTTTCCCCGCCCATCACCGAATCCACCGCGCCGACGACCGCACCCGCTGCGTGCATCGCTGCGTTCAGTGTGTGGGGGTTCATGAAGGTATCGGGATCCACGGCATGATGGCCGTCCGTCGGGGATTCGCTGACGAGTCGATCCAGATACTGTTCGGAATGAACGCGCAGCAACGCCTCGCGCGTCACCGGTTTGACCCGGGTGCGTTCATTGACGTAGCTGGCAATCCCGCTTGACAGCATCTGATCGGATATCGCGTCCAGGCGCGCAGGGCACTCAGGGTGCCACGAGCCCATGTCGTGCAGCTTGCACGCCGGGTCTGTGATGTACAGTGTCTCCATAGGAGTCATTATGTCCACTGGATGGCGTTTATTGCAACTCGTAGTTATTTGCGGCCTGATCGCGGGCTGCGCGTCACCATCCGCGCGTGCGCCGGAAACGCCGTCTGCGCCGTCTGCGCCTCCTGCGCCGACCGCACCGGCCAGTCCGCCCTTGAGTCCGTCAGACTCGGGCGCTGAATTCAAGGTCGACAGAGGCTCCAGATCACCTGCCATCCGGCAGGCGGAATTGCGCCGCTTCGGTGTGGAGCTTGCCCGCTCGCGGAATTTGTCCGAGCCGGCCGTGCTGGCTCTGCTCGCCGATGCGCGCTACAACGCCACCGTGGTGCGGCTGGTCAGCCCGCCTGCGCCAGGGCAGCCGCGGGTGCAGCGCAGTTGGCTCACGTATCGCAAACGGGTCGTCGAGCCTGTGCGGATCAATCAGGGGCGCGCCTTCATGCAGGAGTACGCGGCTGAGCTTAACCGGGCGTACGAGCGCTACGGGGTGCCGCAAAGCATCATCACCGCGATCATCGGCGTCGAAACGGTGTACGGCAAGGTGCAGGGCAATTTTCGTGTACTCGACGCCCTGGCGACCCTGGGTTTTGACTATCCCGATCCCACACGCCCGGATCGCGCCGAGATGTTCCGCAATCAACTGGGCGACCTGATCGAACTCGACCTGACCGGGCGACTTGACGCCCGGACGCTGAAAGGCTCGTTTGCCGGTGCTGTGGGCATACCGCAGTTCATGCCGGGCAGTATCAAACGCTTCGCCGTCAGCGCGTCTGGATCGGCTCGCATTGATCTGACGGAAAGCACGTCGGATGCCATCATGTCGGTAGCAAATTTTCTGGTCGAACATGGCTGGCAGCGCGGGCTCCCCGTGTTTGCGCCCGTCGCGCTTCCGGCGTCCGCAGCGAAACTGGTGGACGGGGGGCTCAAACCCAATCTCGACTGGCCGCAACTCAAGGCGGCGGGTGCAAAACCGGAACCCGGAGTGCAGGACGGTGCCTGGATGCGCGCAGCCCTCGGTGTGATTGACTTGCCCGAAGAGGCACGCGGCACCGTTGAACTACGCACGGCCACCCCGAATTTCTTCGCGCTTACCCAGTACAACCGCAGCTATTTTTACGCCACATCGGTTGCCGATCTGGCGCGCGCCTTGCGCGAGCCGCCGGCGGGTGCCGCGCGCTAGTGCACCAGGAAGTACCGAGCACTAGGCGGTTGGGTCAGCCGTGTCCGGCGCATTGAAAATGCCGGTCGAAAGGTAGCGGTCGCCGCGATCGCAGACGATGAACGCGATGGTCGCGTTACGAACCCGGTGCGCCACACGCAACGCGGCAACCAGAGCGCCTGCGGCCGAAACACCTGCGCAAATCCCCTCCTCGGCAGCGAGGCGCCGGGCCATGGCCTCGGCGTCCTTCTGTTCAATCGATTCAAATTCATCGACCAGCGCCGGATCGTAAATCGACGGCAGGTAAGCCTCGGGCCACTTGCGGATTCCGGGGATTTGCGAGCCTTCTGCCGGTTGCGCACCAATCACGCGGATCGCGGGATTGCGCGACTTCAGGTAGCGCGAAACGCCCATGATGGTCCCGGTAGTTCCCATGGCACTGACAAAATGGGTGATCGAGCCCTCCGTCTGGTTCCATAACTCGGGGCCGGTGGTTTTGAAATGCGCCAGGGGGTTGTCCGGGTTGGAAAACTGATCCAGGACCTTTCCCTGCCCTTCGGCTTGCATTCTGGCAGCCAGGTCACGCGCGTATTCCATGCCACCCTGACTGGCGGGGGTCAGAATCAGTTTCGCCCCATAGGCCGTCATGGAGGCCCGGCGCTCAAGTGAAAGATTGTCCGGCATGATCAGGATCATCCGGTAACCACGCATTGCCGCTGTCATCGCAAGCGCGATACCGGTGTTGCCACTGGTTGCTTCGATCAGAGTATCACCGGGCTTGATTTCACCGCGGGCCTGCGCGCCAAGAATCATGGCAAGCGCGGGACGATCCTTGACGGAGCCCGCCGGGTTATTGCCCTCGAGTTTACCCAGGATCACGTTGCCCCGGTCGAACACGGCGGACCCCGGCAGACGCTGCAAGCGCACCAGCGGGGTGTTGCCGACGGCATCCTGCACAGTGGAGTAATTTTTCATGCGGGTGATCATACCGAAACCGGCCACCAGTGTCGAAAGTGTCCCTGCGGACGTCAGGGCATCGCCGGAACCGATGTCAGCACCGGTTGTGCCCTGTGCAATGAGACCAGTGCAGCCCTGCGGCCACTGATCGCGGCCGAATCCTCGACGGCAGTTGTCACACCGGAGGAATCGTGTCCGGTTCCGATACGCAAGCCCGCGGCACGCAGGCTTTGCAGGCGTTTACGGCCAATGCCCCGTACCCGGTCAGATAAATCTTCCAGGGATTCGAATCGCCCGGCACGATCGCGCTCGTCAATAATGGTCTGTGCCATGCGCGGGCCGACCCCACGCACACCCTGCAATTGGGCAGAGTTTGCGTGGTTGACGTCAACGGCTTGCGCGGGCATCCCGATTCCCATTCCGGCCGCCATGGCGACGACGCCGGCCTGGAGGGTGAGTTGCCTGCGAGAGGCGCGTGCGAAGGGAAATTGCCAGCTGCCGGGCGGACGGGTCGAGAGTGGCGCGGCAACAGTGCTATGCAGAAATGGATTCATCAGGGCTCCAGACATCGAGACGACGCGGCACAATCCGGATGGACCGGTCCGTCGTGGCGATATCTTGAGCGAAGGCGGCACCCGACACCCGGATACGGCGGGCAAAGGTCCATGCGCAGCTCTACGGTCACCAGTCACCAGTCACCAGTCACCAGTCAACCAGTCAACCAGTCAACCAGTCAACCAGTCACCGATCACCAATCACCAATCATCAACGGCCTATTACAGATCATTGATCACCGCTTACCGCGCACCGCCGGGGATTACGCTGACCGTTCAGGCAGCGCTTGCGTGCAACGCGCGGACGTATTCGGAAACCCCCGTCTGCACATCGCGCATCGCCTTCGTGAACCCCGCGACACGCAGTGCGGTCACGTCAGCCTGGGTATAGCTCTGGTAACGACCCTTGAGGTCATTGGGAAAATCAACATAGCGCAGCAAACCCTCGGCGACCAGCGCGTCGAGGGACAAGGCCGGCTCACCGCGCAACTGCCGCATCGTATTCACGACGGCCATTGCAACATCGTTGAACGGCTGCGCTCTGCCCGTACCGCAATTGAAAATTCCGGATTGTTCCGGATGATCGAAAAAGTGCAGATTGACGTCTACAACATCGCGTACCGAGATGAAATCGCGCATCTGGCCGCCATCAGGATAACCGTCCCAACCGCCGAACAGTCGCACGTGCCCTTCGGCCAGGAACTGATTCATGTTGTGAAAGGCGACCGATGCCATACGCCCCTTGTGCTGCTCCTGGGGGCCGTACACATTAAAGTACCGCAGCCCGACCACCTGGGCCGTACTCGTTGCCATTCGCGCGCGAACCACCTGATCAAACAAAAATTTTGAATAGCCGTAAACGTTGAGCGGTTTCTCGTTTGCAAGGTCTTCGACATACACCGGACCCGCGCCATAAACTGCGGCCGAAGATGCGTAGATAAACGGGATTTTGTGAGTCTGACAGTACTCGAAGAGTTCAAGCGTGACGCGGTAGTTGTTGTCCATCATGTACTGGCCGTTGCGTTCGGTCGTATCCGAGCACGCGCCCTGATGAAACACCGCACGCACGCCAGGCAGGAAGCCCTCGCGCACCGCACGCCGAAAATCGTCCTTGTGCATGTAATCGGCAATCCGACCCTGCACCAGATTGACGAACTTGTCGCCATCGGTGAGATCATCGACTGCCAGGATGTTGCTCAGACCCCGTTCGTTCAAACCGCGCACCAGGTTGCTTCCGATGAAGCCCGCCGCTCCAGTTACCACGATCATGCCAACTCCTCCGCCGTCACCACGGACGTTCCAAGTTTACCCACCACGATGCCGCCCGCCCGATTGGCCCAACGCATGGCCTCGGACCATCCGATTCCGGCACCACGCATGACCGCAAGTGTTGCAAGCACTGTGTCGCCCGCGCCCGATACGTCAAAAACCTCGTGCGCCTGCGCATCGACGTGGTCCCGACCCTGCGCCGTAAAAAGTGTCATGCCATGCTCGGACCGCGTGACCAGCAGCGCCTCGAGGCTCAGCGACTCGCGCAGACGCTGCGCGCGCGCCAT
>JADZBO010000028.1 GCA_020851995.1 Burkholderiaceae bacterium | reverse complement strand
GCGCCGGTGCAAGCCGGTGGCCATGGGCATTACGGGCGTGGAAATTATTACGGCAACGGGGTCAACGGATGGGCTGCGGCGGCAATCGGCGCGGTGGTGGGCGTAGCGCTGGGCGCAGCGCTGACTGCACCCGCGCCGACCTATTACCCGCAAGCGGTGGCAGTACCGCAACCCGTCGTGGTCACGCCGGCACCCATGCCATATTACGTCCAGCAGCGCGCGTGCCAACCGGTTCAAATCCCGGTTTATGACCAGTATGGGCGCCTGGTGCAGTATCAAACGGCCTGCGCAAACTAATCAGAACAACATCAGAGTCAGGGTGCAAGCCGCTCGCGGATCCACTGGCCATCTCCCGCGAGTCGATACGCAATTCGGTCATGCAAGCGCGATGCCCGGCCTTGCCAGAATTCCCAGTAATCAGGTTTCAGACGATAGCCGCCCCAGTGCGCGGGGCGTGGCGGATGCAGGCCGAACTTCAAACCGTACTCAGTTGCTCTCGCAATGATGGTGCTGCGGCCTGGAATCACCTCGCTCTGAGGAGACGCCCACGCACCGATTCGCGACGCAAGCGGGCGAGTCTTGAAATAGGCGTCCGACTCCTCGTCGGAGACTTTCTCGACGCTACCCTCGATGCGCACGACGCGCTCGATTGACACCCAGTGGAACTGAAGCGCGGCATACGGCCTGGCATCAAGTTCGTGCCCCTTCCGGCTGTTGTAGTTGGAGTACCACACAATGCCGCGTTCGTCGAAATCCTTGATCAGCACAGGTCTGCTCGATGGTCGGCCATGACTGTCCACGGTAGAGAGCGTCATCGCGTTGGGTTCAAGTACGTCGCGATCGAGCGCCTGCTCAAACCAGTCGCGAAATTGCAGCATCGGCTCACTCGCGGTCTCGTGCTCGTCCAGCGCCCCCAGCTCGTAACTCTTGCGCAGGTCTGATAGAGGTGTACGGTCGGTCATCTTCGATTTCCAAAGCGGGCTCAGCGGTATCTGCCAATGTCTGCGCAACGATGGTTGCACCAACGCTCGCAGGGCTTTCGATGCAAATGCTGTGGTTATAGCACCGGCGGTCGCGCGGGACGAGGCTTGCGATACCGGTTGTATCCCCAAAGATATTGAAGCGGCATTTTACGGATCATGTCTTCAAGCGCGCGGTTCATTTGGGTGGCGGCGATAACGGGATCCGTGGACATCGCCTCGGCCATGGGCACCGCGTGAAACCGGTAACCGCGCCCGAATCCCAGCCGCTCAACGCCAATGGTGACGACTGGTGCGCCGCTCACCTGCTGAAGTTTCTGGACGAGCGTAATCGTGTACGCGGGGCGACCAAAAAACGGGGCGTATACGCCATCACCTTCATCAGGCACCTGATCCGGCAGCATCCCGATCGTATTGCCCCGCCGCAAGGTCTTGATCAGCGCCTTGACCCCACCGTGGGTCGCCGGAACCATGGAAAGATTCGAAGAAACGCGGACGCGACTGATCAACCCCTTGAGCCACCGCATCTTGGGTTCTTTGAATATGACGGTGGACTTGTATTTGCGGCTGAACAACGGCCCAAGCACTTCGAAGCACCCCACGTGGGGCGTGATGAGAATCATCCCCTTACCCTCTGCAAGCAGTGCTTCGAACATGGGCCAGGCATCGCACTGAACCAAAGCGTCCATCTGCGCGTCATTGCGTCGTGACCACAGAAACGGAAGTTCGAAAAACATCTGCAGCAGCTGTTCCATGGCCTGACGCTCCATCGAGCTGCCCAGCTCCGGGAAAGCCATTGAAAAGTTTTGCTGCGCCCGCTTTTTATAGCTACCGGGCGCAAGCCAGCCGAGCCACCCGAAAAACACGCCAAGGCGTTGCAGGAGACCCAGGGGGAAGCGGCCGAGCAGTCGAAAAACAGCGAACGCCGCCTGCGCTGCCAGGTTGTCAATCATGTTGAACGGCCTCGAACCAACGCGCTGTAAGCCTAAGCCCCGCCAGCGCGTTAAAAGGCCCACGCAGGTGGGCCCGGATTCGCCTGTCAGTAGCGGTTACCGCCTCCGCCAAAGCCGCCGCCATCGCGCCGACCACCGCCGCCGGGGCCACGGCCACCACCACCGAATCCGCCGCTGCGCGGCGCGCGGGCTTCCATCGGACGCGCTTCATTGACCACGAGCGCGCGACCATCGATGGTTTTGCCGTTCATGCCGTTGATCGCAGCCTGCGCCTGATCTTCAGTGGTCATTTCAACGAAGCCAAAGCCCTTCGAGCGGCCGCTGTCACGGTCCGTCATGACTTTGGCCGAGCTTACGGCGCCGAATTCCCCGAATTGCTGCTGCAGATCTTCGTCGCGAACGCTGTAGGCAAGATTGCCCACGTAAAGTTTGGTACCCATTGTGTATTCCTGTAGAGATAGTCCGGTCAGCACGACCGGAGGAGCATAAGTGCGGATACCCGTCTAGCGCGGTCGGCGACGCTGAGGCGCCGGCGTCCCGTTGGGGCGCGGATCGAGATGGCGGAACGTGATGCGGCCCTTGCCAAGATCGTAGGGGGACAACTCAAGCGACACCTTGTCACCCGCCAGAATGCGGATCTGGTGTTTGCGCATCTTGCCGCCGGTGTAGGCCACCAGTGTGTGACCGTTATCCAGCGTCACACGAAAACGGGAGTCGGGCAACACTTCGTCGACCTTGCCTTGCATCTCGATCAGTTCTTCCTTAGCCAATGTGGCTCCTTGATTGTGTAGGGTGACTGGTTTGCCCAGGATCAGGCAAGACCGACTTGCTTGTACAACCCGATGCGCCCGCCGTAAGCCAGGTAGCGCAACCTACCGTCCTGTGTCTGTTTCTGTGTCGCACGACCAGTTTGGCGGTTTCAGCGCTGCGACATGCGCCGCTCCGGATGCTTCGCCTGACAAGTGCAGGCTTTTGTGAGGCTCGCCACTGATGGGGAGTTTGACGGCCAAGGGGACCAGTGAGATGGTGGCTTGGATGTTTTTAGCTTTGTGATTCAGCCGATCGCATGTCAGACAACAGGTGCCGCGCAGGTAAGCAATTCGCGGTAACCCTTATATGGTAGTCGATTTTCACGCTGGATGCACGGAAAATCACTAGAAACCTACTTCCCTTTAGCCCCATCGCCGGATTGCCGGAGGGTATTTCTATAATCGCCGGAGAAAGGCGTTCACGCAAGGCAAATGAGCCCAGTCCACCCATGACAGCACATCCATGACGGCACAACCATGAAACACCAGGACTCCGAAACCACACGCACCGAGTCGGCGGCAAAACCTGACGTGTGCCGCCCGACCGGAAGTGCGGATCTGCCGATGCTTGACGTTTACATGCCGATGATGAAATCGTCGGCGATCGTCGCGGCGGTGCGCCTTGGATTATTCGAGGCGCTGGCAGACGGGCCACTCAGCGCGCAGGCGCTGGCGGACAAGACCGGCGCGCAAGTCACTGGCGTGCGTGCCCTGGCCGATTTTCTGGAGTCCATCGGGTATCTTGAATCGATCCGCGATGTCAGCGACGACCGCAACAGCGATCTGCGGGTGTCTGCGCACGAGGATGTGCATGTCAGGCGTTACGCCAACTCTGCAAGCACTCAGCGATGGTTTACCCGACACGGTCAGGTTGACTACAGCGCTGGCGCGCTCTGGACCTTTGAAGCCTGGTCCATGATGGGTGAACTCGACAAAGCCGTGCGCGACGGAGCCCCTGGCAAGACGTTATGGGAACGGATGCGTGACGAGCCTCGGCTGGGTCCGCTGTTTTCCCGGTACATGAATGCATTTGCGAGCCACGTCGGCCCGGACCTGGTGGCGCGCGTACCGGTAACTTCGGATCAGAGGAGACTTCTGGACCTGGGTGGATCTCACGGCCTTCACTCCATCGGGTTTTGCCGCGCGCATCCACAGTTGAATGCTGTGATCGTGGATATGCCGCAGGCGCTCACCGATACGCCGGACACCATCGCACGCGCAGGCCTGCAGGAGCGCATTACGCTGCGACCGGGCAATCTGCTGGATCTCGCCTGGACCGACCGGCATGCAAACCAGGAGTTTGATGCAGCCAACGCTCAGGCGCCCGAATCGCCTGCCGGGGATGACCGATTCGACCTCGCGCTCTACCTCTGTGTGGCACACAACCAGAGTGCGCGGGACAACGCACGCGTGATCGGTCAGATCGGGCGCGTGCTCCGTCCGGGAGGCCTGCTCGTCATTCACGACTATCTTGCGACGGACCCGCTGAACGCGTTTCACGCCGCATTCCGGCTCACCTTGCTCTACGAAACCGGCACACGCACCTATAGCGAGCAGGAATATCGCGGGTGGCTGAATGCCGCGGGCTTCTCGCGGATCGACCGGATCGATCTTGACCCCCTGGAAAAGGGGTCGCTGCTGCTGGCCTGGATTTGACTCCCACGCTCATCGATACGCATCGCAATGCGGCCCCCGGTCAGGGCCAGCAAAAACCCCAAGCCACGTCCAAAGGCAACAACGGAAATGGACGCAACCCCTCCGGCGCCGACAAGTAAGGCAAAACGGGATCAGGCGCAAACTAGCGCACCCCGGGGGCATCCCCTGGCGACATCTGCGGATTTGATCCGCATCGCCTATATTGTCAGACCAAACCTGGTCTGAAGAGTGAATCAAGCGTGACACCCCTGAGCCCGCGCGGGAGCGAAACCGCGCAACACAGTTGGCTGATCGTTGGCGTGGGCATCGTTGCGCTCGCGGTCGCAATGGGTGTGGGGCGCTTCGCGTTTACGCCGATGATGCCGCTGATGCTACGCGATGGCACGATCACTGCCATCTCGGGAGCCGAATGGGCGGCGGCCAACTATGCGGGTTATCTGGCCGGGGCCCTGACTGCGGCGCGATTCGCCCACAATCCCAGGCTTGGCTTGCTCATCGCGCTCTTTGGCGTGGCGGCGGTCACTACCGCAGTGGCATTGCCGGATCCAGGTGCTGGCGCACTTCGGGGAATCGTGCTGCGCGCGTGCGCGGGAATCTTCAGCGCCTGGGTACTGGTCTGCGCCAGCAGCCTTTGCCTTGCCGAGCTGGCGCGTCGCCAGGCTTCGCAGTTCGGGGGATGGATCTACACAGGCGTTGGCATCGGCATTGCGCTGACCGGAACGCTCACATGGCTGGGCGGGCGGCAACCGGCATCCTGGCTCTGGCTGGAGCTCGGGCTGCTCGCCGCGGCTGGCGCGTTTGCCGTTCTGGCCTGGCTGCGACCGTCGTCGTCCAATATGCCCGCAGGATCATCAAACCGCCCACCCAGCGCGTCTGCAGCGCTCAGCCAGCGCCAAAACGCCGGTGCGTTCGTCCTCTGCTATGGCACCTTCGGTTTTGGCTATATTGTTCCCGCCACCTTTCTCCCGACGATGGCGCGAGCGCAAGTTGCCGATCCGCTGGTGTTTGGCCTGACCTGGCCATTGTTTGGGCTGGCGGCAGCGCTGTCCGTCGGAGCCGCTGCGCGATGGCTGGCCGGCTGGCCGCGCCGACGAGTCTGGGCACTGGCCCAGGGAACCATGGCCCTGGGAACCGTTTTATCCCTGCTCACGCACGCGTTGTGGGCACTGGCGGTTTCAGCCGTGCTGGTCGGGGGCACCTTCATGGTCGCCACGATGGCAGGCCTGCAACTTGCGCGGGAACTCTCGCCAGACAATCCCACTCCCCTGTTGGCACGCATGACCGTCGCTTTCGCGGCCGGCCAGATTGCAGGCCCCCTGCTTGTCAGGATCATTGGCCCGGGCGTTTCCTGGGGCTGGGACGCACTCGCGTGGACCAACGCATTAGCAACGAT
>JADZBO010000027.1 GCA_020851995.1 Burkholderiaceae bacterium | reverse complement strand
CTGGAGTTGAGCTGCTCCACTCTGGAGTTGCGTTGCTTCACTCTGGAGTTGACTCTTCGGCACTCAACGGGGCTTGCCTTGCACCTGGCTCGTCAACCTTGCCTTCATTGACGCCCCCCTGCGCACCCGGCTAGTCACACTTCGCAGTCATACCCCCATCGACAATCAGTTCGGTGCCGGTAATGAACCGCGCCTCGTCGGAAGCAAGAAACAACGCCGCATTGGCGGTGTCGCGCCCGTCTCCGGTGAACGGCATCGGAATGCGCGCCTGGCGGCGCTTGAGCAAGGAATCCAGATCTCCGTCGGCCTGGGTTCGCGCCAGAATTTTGTCGACCAGCGGCGTATGCAACTGCCCGGGCAAGACCGTGTTGATGCGCACGCCCTTCTTCGCGTACTCGACCGCCACCACGCGGCCGAACTGGATCACGCCAGCCTTGGAAGCGGCGTAGCCGACCTGCGCCGCGCCACTGAAGCGAATACCGGATATCGACGCAATGTTGACGATCGCCCCTGATCCCTTGGCCTCCATGATGGGCAAAACGTACTTGCAGGTCAGAAATACATAGGTCAGATTGATGTCGAGTTGCTGGTGCCAGTTGTCCTCACTCAGCGCAACAGGACCACCCGGCAAGGGGCCGCCGACGTTGTTGATGAGGATGTCGATAGTGCCGTACTTCGCCAGGCACGCGTCAACCAGCGCTGCGATCTGGCTGCTGTCAGTGACATCGGCAATGTGCTGGGTGAACTCCCCACCAAATTCCCGAATCATTTCTGCCGTCTCGGCCATGGCATCAGCATTCCGGTCTACCGCGAACACACGGGCACCCTCTTGGGCGAAACGCACCGCAATTGCCCGCCCGTTACCCCATCCGGGTCCGACGCACCCCGCGCCAATGACGATCGCCACTTTGTTCTGAAGCCTGAGTTTGGGGGTGTACATGGGTTCTCTGTCTCTTGTAGATTGTCGGGATAACGTTTGTTCCGGAATGATAGCTTGACGCTGCTCTGTCGTGACGCAATCCTGATCTGACAAGCCCCCGAAATCCCAGTACCATGCGCCGCCCTCACACATGAACACCATGCGGACGAACGCGTGCGCGCGGTGGTTTTGACAGGCGCAGGCGAACGGGCCTGTTTCACGAGCGGCGAGCCGCAAGAGGTCCTTGCACGCTTCCCGGCCAGAGGATAGCGCCACAAGATCCGACTTGCGTCTGGTCGTACAGGTTTAGTGCGCGAAATGCATAACTGTGTGTATATTGCAGGTCATCACACGCGACAATAAATCCTTGTAATCGCGGGGTAATTGGAGACAGCAATGAAAAACAGACGATTGATCGCAACCCTGGCCATGGCGGCCAGCCTGTTGGGTGCAGGCGCTCAGGCAGCCGACGATTTTCCGGTCAAGCCAGTCCAGGTCGTGATTCCCTTCGCACCTGGCGATACCGACAACATGCTGCGGCCGTTCATCGACAAGATGGGCGAGTTTCTCGGCCAGCCTGTGGTCATGGTCTACAAGCCCGGGGCCGGCGGAGGAATCGGCGCAGGCCAGGTCGCGTCCAGCAAACCTGACGGTTACACGCTGGTGGGGACCTCACAGGGATCGATTGTGGTGGTGCCAACGTTTAACAAGGACATCAAATACTCGACCGACTCGTTCACACCAATCGCATCGCTTTCCGAAGGCGGATTCATGCTGCTGGTTTCTGCCAGTTCGCCCTGGAAGAACCTGCAGGACCTGATCGATTACTCAAAGAAGAATCCCGGGAAGATCAACTACACAACGTCGGGTGCCATGGGCGTTACGCACCTCCTGGCCGAGATCTTCGCCGACGAGGCCAAAGTCAAATGGACCCACATCCCGGAAAAGGGCAGCGGCCCGGCCATTACGGCATTACTTGGCGGTCACGTCGAAATGGCATCATCCGCCGTAGCGCCCGCTCTTGCGCATATTCGCAACGGCACGCTGCGGCCGCTTGCGACCTTTGGCGAAGTCCGGCTCAAAGCCTTCCCTGATGTGCCAACCTTCAAGGAACTCGGCTTCAAGATCGCGAGTCCAGGCTACTACGGTATCCTCGCACCCAAGGACACGCCTCCTGAAATCGTCAAGGCGATCTATCAGTCGGCCAGCAAGGCGGTCGAGAAGTACAACGTCCAGATCTCTGACAACCTTGCAACGCTGGGTGCGCAAATCCAGTTGCTCGGGCCGAAGGAATACACCGATTACCTCAATAGTCAGCGTGTATTGTTTTCAAACGCGAAGCAAAACCTCAAGCTGTCCCAATAGCAACAGCGCTCAGTTCGCCGACGGAACTGCGGTGCCGACCATGGCGTCACGCGACACCAGTGACGCCAGTTGATCCTCCGACAGGGCCTCGGTACCCGCTGGACGGAGTGGAAGGACAAGTTGACATCCACCCATCCCTCTCGCCTAGGGCTCGCCGCTCGTGAGAGCGGAAAGGAAGGGGATTCCTGCTTCAGCGAGCGGCCTGACTGCACCCACTCTCCACTGGCTAACAAGCGCTGCCCGCGCTCTAATACATTCATTGCGCCGACAGTTCGGGGGCTTCCATCCATGGGTCAAACGCAGGGCTATCGAGGGCAAAAGTACGACGGATCCGCCCGCAGTTGCATTGCCATTAACGTCGGCGGAACCACACCAGTGACAACACCACCGCAATCAGCACGAGGGTAGCCGCAAGCGCGGCAAACAACGAGCTGACCTCTGTGTAGCGGCGCTCCATGCTGAACTTGCTCGACAGGTGTTCGTACACCTGCTTGAGATCGTCAGAGTTTGCTGCGCGGAAAAATTCCGCCTCGGTGATCGCGGCGATCGCCCGCAGCGATTGCTCGTCCACGCGGGCCCAGTAGTTTGAACCCTCAAACCCCGGGATGAAACCATTGGGCGTACCAAAAGCCACCGTATAGACGCGCACTCCCCGCCGCGCCGCCTCGCGCGCGGCCTCGGCCACATCGGGGCCATAAGTACGGCGCCCGTCCGACAACAGAACGATCGCGCCGTTGGCGTAGGATCCTGGCGGCACAATTTTCTGATCCGGCGGTTTCGGCGCCGCTTCTTTCCTGGGGCGCAGCGGGCTGGCGCCCCAGCGCCCGAAATCTTCGCCATAAATGATCTGTTCAAGATTGATCCCGGCTTCCGGCAAGAGCGTTGCCAGCGCCAGCAGCAGCCCGCTGCCTGTTGCAGTGCCGCGCTGCAATTCAAAGCGATCGATTGCGGTCACCAGATCTTCGCGATTGTCTGTGATGGGCTGAACCACCTGGGCCGTGCCGGCAAACGAGACGATGCCGACACGCACGTCCGAAGGCAATTTCCCGAGAAACTCCCGGACCGAAGCCTGCGCGGCCTGGATACGGTTGGGTTCGACGTCCTCTGCCAGCATGCTGCGCGACACATCCATGGCAAGGACCAGCGTCATATAGTCTGCCGGCAGGACGACCGACATGATGGGGCGGGCAACCCCAATCACCGCAACCGTGGCCGCGACTCCGATCAGTGCGGGCGGGACATGACGGCGCCAGCGGGCGGAATTCCCGATGGCCTGGCGCACGATCAGCAGGCTTGGATAGGCGATCGCGGCCTTGCGCCGTCTCAGCATCCAGAGATAAAACCACACCAGCACTGGCATCAAGACCAGCGCCGCGAGCGCCTGTGGCCAAATGAAGTGCATGAATGTAAAGTGAGGATTAATATCGGTAACACTTTATCACCCCTTTGTTCCTCAAGGTTGTGTTATGAAACGCGCAGCCCTGTACAGCAGCCGTGCGGTACCCCGCCCCCCTGCATCCGGGGTGGCAGCGGTTCATGGCGCACGACCCGACGCGTCCGCGCCCCGGACGGCACCCTGGCGCGCCCTGCAGCAATGGGCCGGTCGCTACGAGCGCGTTCTGCTGGTGCTGCTCGGCGTTCTGGTCAGCCTTGCCACGGTGGCTCTGTTCGGGGGTCTGCCAGTCAAATCCGGAAGTACCATCTCCCAGGAAGATATCGACGCTGCAGTGGTCCACACACTGGCCACCAAGGACCTTCCCTCGCGCGCATCACGCGCCGCGTCTGCCATCCTGCCCTCGGTCGTCAGGATACGACGCGACATCTTCACGCCCACAGGCCCGCGCATCGCCGAAGCGGACAAGGGGATGGGGACAGGCGTGGTCATCAATGAAGACGGTACCATCCTGACAAACTGGCATGTGGTCGACGGCGCTCCGCGATTGACGGTGACGTTTTCGGACGGAATGGATTCGCCCGCCGTGGTGATCTCCAAGTCGGAGGAAAAGGATATCGCGCTCATCAAACCGCTGAACATTCCCGATGACCTGCAGCCGGCAACGCTGGGCTCAAGCACGCAGGTCACACTTGGCGATGAGGTCATCGCCGTGGGATTTCCTTTTGGCATGGGCCCGTCAGTGACGTCCGGGGTTGTCTCGGGACTCGACCGTGATTTCGAACCTGACGACGGACCCATGCTGCACGGCCTCATCCAGTTCGACGCCGCGGTCAATCCCGGTAATTCGGGCGGTCCACTGGCCAACATGGCCGGCGAGGTCCTCGGCGTGGTGACAGCGATTTTCAATCCGCACGGCGACCGCACCTTCATCGGTATCGGCTTTGCGGTGACCATGGAAAGTGCCGGAGTCGCCCTGGGCATACCCCCTTTCTGACCGATTCAACGCACCCTGGCAACAGAGGAACTTATGGACACCGATCATCAACGATGGAACGCAGGAAGGCGCACCGAGTTTCAGGCGGAAAACGCCGGGCTCATGGAGCGCTTGCTCTATGAGGTCAAGCGCCTGGTGGTCGGGCAGGACATGTTTCTGGAGCGCATGCTGGTGGCGATCCTTGCGCAGGGACACCTTCTGGTCGAAGGCGTGCCGGGTCTCGCCAAGACATTGACGGTCAACACCTTTGCGCGCGCGATTCACGGATCCTTCCGGCGCATTCAGTTCACGCCCGATCTGTTGCCGGCCGACCTGGTCGGAACGCGAATTTTCAACCAGAACAGTGGCGAGTTCAGCACGGTGCTTGGCCCCGTCTTCGCGAATCTGGTGCTCGCAGACGAGATCAACCGGGCCCCCGCCAAAGTGCAAAGCGCGCTTCTCGAAGTCATGCAGGAGAAGCAGGTCACCATTGCCGGTGTTTCGCACCGCGTGCCTTTGCCGTTTCTCGTCATGGCCACCCAGAATCCGATCGAGACGGAAGGTACCTACCCGTTACCGGAAGCGCAGGTTGACCGCTTCATGATGAAGGTGCTCGTCGGCTATCCCCGCGAAGAAGAGGAATTCGTGATCGTGCAGCGCATGATCGGACAACCGATCGAGATTGCTCCCGTCATGGACACCACGCAGCTTGCCGCGATGCAGGCACAATGCCGCCAGGGTTACGTCGACCCGGGCATCATCCAATACGCGGTGCGGCTGGTTTGCGCAACCCGCGAACCCCAGCACTTCGGCCTGCCACAACTCGCCAGCGCACTGACGTTCGGTGCCAGTCCGCGGGCAACCATCTGGCTGATCGAAGGTGCGCGTGCCCTCGCCTTCCTGCGTGGTCGTGCCTATGTCGTGCCGCAGGACGTCACCGACCTCGTGCCCGACGTGTTGCGCCACCGGTTGGTGCTTTCCTACGACGCGTTGTCGGAAGGCCTCACTGCCGACACCATCATCATGCAGGTCCTGAAGGCAGTGGCCGCGCCAGACCGGCCCCTGGAGTCGCATGTTCGGGTGGCTTAGAGACCCTCGCCGACGATCCGCGCCCGACGCGGCGGTTGACGAAGCTGTCACCGCGGCTTCCGTGGCCGGAGGGCAGTCACGTGTCGATCCGGAGTCTCTGTTGCGAAGCCTCGAATGGAAGACGGTGCGCGTGCTCGACGGACTGCTTCAGGGCGACTACAAGACACTGTTTCGCGGCGAGGGCATGGCCTTGGCCGAACTGCGCGAATACCAGCCGCACGATGACGTGCGACACATTGACTGGAATGCGACGGCACGTATGCAGACGCCGTACGTACGCGAGCATCAAGAAGATCGGGACATGTCCGCATGGTTCCTGGTCGATCTCTCGCGCTCGGTCAGCTTCGGCTCCGCCCAGACCAGTAAGCGCATGCTTGCCACTGAGTTTGTCGGGGCGATGGCGAGGATACTCAGCCGTCGCGGAAACCGGGCTGGTGCCATGATCTACACCGGACTGCGCACGCAGGGCCAGCGTCACATCCCCCCGCGCGCCGGGAGACGCCACGTACTGCACCTGATCGACTGCGTGGCCAACACCCGTGCCGATCAGCACTCCGGTGAAACCGACCTGCGCGTGCTGCTCGCCGACGCCATGGAAGTGATCAAGCGACGGTCCACTGTGTTCGTGATCTCGGATTTCTACACCGTCGAGGGATGGGAGCCATCGCTCGCGCGCCTCGCCCGTCGTCACGACGTCATCGCCATCCGCTTGACCGACCCTCTGGAGGCATGCCTGCCCGATCTCGGCCTTGTCACAATCGAAGACGCAGAGACTGGCGAACAGGTTTTCGTCGACACGCATGATCCGGCGTTTCGTCGTCGTTTTGAACAGATGTCAGAGTTGCGCGAAATCGCGCTGCGTGCAGCGTTTTCCGGTGCGGGCGTCGATTGCCTCGAGCTGCGCACCGATTCCTCACTTGTGGCTTCTCTGACGCACTTCATGGCACTGCGAAAGCGCCGCGGACAACTTGCAGGCGGCGCCACACGAGCGCCTCAGGCAGCATGACGATGCGCAGCCAATCGCATGCAATAGCAGCCCTCGGCGCCCAGAGCCATGCCTGAGCTTTCGACGCTGACCTTTATCTGGCCCCGGCTGCTTTGGCTGCTGGTTCTGGTGCCATGCCTGCTGGTGGCTTACCTCTGGCTCAGGCGCCCGCGCAGGAGCGCAGCGGCGCCCTGGATGGATGCTCAGGCCGGCACAACGCCGGCGCGACCCTATGCCGGGTCTGCCAGTCGTTACGCGGGCGGATTACTGATGCTGGCAGGTTTGTGTTTTCTGCTGACCGGCCTTGCCCGCCCGCAAGCCGTGCTGATGCTTCCCAGCCGAATGGATACCGTAATGCTTGCGGTAGACACCTCAGGCAGTATGCGTGCCAACGATGTCAAACCCAGTCGCATCGAAGCGGCCCAGGAATCGCTGCGCCGCTTTATCGAAGCGCAGCCGCCACAGGTGAAGGTCGGCATCGTCACTTTCTCGGCCACCGCAGCGGTGGCCCAACCCCCGACCACCCAACGCGACGAATTGCTCAAAGCGATCACAGATCTCCAGATGCAGCCGGGTTCCGCTGTGGGGAGCGCCATCCTGATCGCACTGGCACAGCTCGTTCCGGGCTCTGGCATCGACGTCAACCAGATCCTGTCGGACGCCGAACGAGCCCAGCCGAAGGACCGTGGCCGCGCGCTGGCACCAACGCAGGAGGAGCCTGGCAAGACCCGGGCCGAGCCGGGATCGAACAAGGCTGCGGCGATCATTCTCATCACGGATGGTCAGGGCAATCTGGGTCCGGATCCGCTGAAGATGGCTCAGCTTGCGGCCGAGCATGGCGTCAAGGTGCACACCGTCGGCGTGGGCACTCCCGAAGGCGTCGTCATCCGGGCACAAGGGGTGTCCCAGCGCGTCAGGCTCGATGAAACAGCGCTTAAGAAAATCGCCGAATTGACTCTTGGCGACTACTACCGGGCGTCAAGTGCGACAGACCTCCGTAAGGTCTATGACCAGTTAGGACTGACCATCCGGATGCAAAAGCACCAGACGACCGAAATCAGTGCCATCTTTCTTGCACTCGGAATGCTGTTGGCGCTGAGCGGCGCCTTGCTCACGTTTTACCGCAGTGGTCGCATTATCTAGACGGGCGCGGCGCAGATTCGGTGTGCGCCGCAGCGATCATCAGGCCGCAAGATAGCTCTTGAAATGTCGCGCGATCTTGGCCGTGATGTATTCCCCCGCCAGCACCGGACGATATTTTGCAGGGGTGTCGGACGACACACAGGTCGGTATGCACTCGATCAGGGCATCCGGATTGGGCTGATGAAAGTAAATCAGTGAGAGCCGCCGTCCTGCGAGTCCAGCGGTGGGATCCGGATTTGCCACTCGATGAACGGTCGACACCCACCGGTCATTCGTCCACTGCGCCATCAGGTCACCAATATTCACCACAAAGGTGCCGGGTTCTACCGAAACGTCCTCCCAGTGCCCTGTTGGAGTGCGAACCTGCAGTCCGCCGGGTGCGACGGTGGGTGCGACGATCGTCACAGTGCCATAGTCTGTATGTGGCCCCGCCCTCAGTTGTCCGGGTTGTGGCGGCGTCAGTTGCGCCGGGTAGTCGTTGATTGCCAGCGACGCCATGCTGCGATCAATCTTGCCGGCAAACCAGTCTGCCGGCAATCCGAGCGCAAGTGCAAACAGCGAGAGCAGATCCCGCGCGAGACCGCTCATGCTCCGGTAATACGCCTCCATCACGCGACGAAAGTCGCGCGGGCGCGTCGGCCAGACGTTGGGCGCATAGGCGGTCTTCGCAAATGGCGACCCCGGCAACGTTGCATAGGCATCCACCGGCCCAATCCGGTATCGCTCAAACAGGTCGGACGGCGCACTATGGTCTGTTTTCAGATCATCAGCGTCTTCCGAATACGACAAGCCTAATTCTGCCAGGGACGTATAGCCGCGATTGGCGAACTGGCGGTTTCTGACCCGGTTCTTCTCATCCTGAGGTTGATCGAAGAACGCCATGGCCACCTCCTGTGCCAGACGGATCTCGGACAGATCGAGCTGGGTTCCGCGTATACACAGAAATCCGATATCCGAAAGCACTTCGTCAATCTGGCACGAAAGTTGCTTGAACTGGGTTGAGGCACGGTCGGCCTGATAGAAGGGCGTGAGATCGATCAGAGGAATGTTCTTCATGATGTACGGGCTCCGGGGAACACAAGTCACGATTGGCGTTTGGCCGCGTTTCGCGGTGTTCGCTTTCACAGCAAGAACCGTGCCGGGTCGACTTATGGTCGGCCGTCATCACCCACTTTCCGGAGGTTATTGAAAATGCTCAAGCGCCATGTTGTTGGAATTTGTCTTTCGGCTCTGGTTTTCAGCGCCGCCAACTGCCACGCCGAAGACATCAAGATCGGTCTGGTCGCAGCCCTGACCGGCCAGTCCGCGCAATCCGGCGAATCCATCACGCGCGGTCTGACGATTGCCATGGACGAGATCAACGCGAAGGGGGGTGTTCTGGGCAAGAAACTTGTGCTGATCAAGCGCGACGACGAATCCAGTCCGCCCAAAGGGGTGACTGCGGCGCGCGAACTGATCTCCAACGAGAAGGTCGCGGCGCTCTTTGGCGGCATCGACACACCCGTGTCGCTCGCCATCGTGCCAATCGCTAACCAGAACAAAAAGCCCTTCATCGGCGTCTGGGCCGCCGGGACCGGGATCACCAAAAACGGTGCGAATCCCAACTATGTATTCCGGGTTTCGGCACAGGACGATCTGGTTGACGTGGCGCTGATCAAGTACGCAACGACCAAGTTTGGCGGAAAGAAACCGGGTCTCATTCTGGTTAACAATCCCTGGGGGGAGTCGAATGAGAAGGGGCTGAAGGCCGCCGCAGCCGCAGCCGGTGTCACACTGGCCGGCGTCGAAAAGCTCGAACAGAGCGACGTAGACGTCACGCCACAACTCGGTCGACTCAAGGCGGCAGGCGCAGACGTGATTATTCTCGTGGCCAACGCGGCCCCCGGCGCACAAGTCATGAAGTCGCGCGAGCGGATGGGATGGAAGGTGCCGGTCGTCTCGCACTGGGGAATCTCGGGCGGCCGCTTTGACGAACTTGTCGGACCCACCGCCGGCGATGTGCATTTCATCCAGACCTACAGCTTTTTTTCGAAACCCACTGCGGTATCGGAAAAGGTGCTGGCCGAACTCGGCAAGCGATACGGCGTGAAAACGCCAGCTGATGTCATCGCGCCGGTAGGGACGGCCAATGCGTATGACGCAATGATGCTTCTGGCAATGGCGATCCAAAAGGCCGGCAACACGGACGGCGACTCGATCCGCAAGGCGCTCGAGCAGGTGGGAGAATATTCGGGGCTGATCAAGACCTACAAGGCACCGTTCGCAGACGCCTCACATGAAGCGCTCGGGGCAGAAGACTACGTCATGGTGCGCTACGAAGGCGGCAGAATCGTACCGGTTCAGTGAGACACAGCGATGGGTTGGAGCGAATACAGTTCGGCGCTGATTACAGGCGCCGGCATCGGCAGCATGTATGGCCTCACGGCCCTTGGCTACTACATCACCTATGCCATCTCACGCACTGTGAACTTTGCGCAGGGCGCATCGCTGATGCTGGGTGCGGTGCTGTCATTTACGCTGATGCAAAGCTGGCACTGGCCGGTTTCCCTTGCCATCGTCATGACACTGTTTTGCTGCGCGCTCTGGGGGCTGACAGTTGAAAGGCTCGGGATACAGCCCTTTCTGCGACGAGGATCCGATTCCTGGCTGATGGCGACGGTCGCGCTGGGTCTCATTGCCGAGAACATCGTGCTGTTTACGTTCGGCAAAGACCCGCGGGGAATGACCTCATCACTCACGCAGGCGGGCTTCTCTGTGGCCGGGTTGCGTATCTCCGCGTTGCAGGTTCTGGTTCCGGTGGTAGGGTTCGCGATTGCTGCACTCCTGGTGCTGGGAATGCGACATACATCAGCGGGCAAGGCATTGGCCGCAATCGCGCTGAACACGCCGGCGGCCCGCCTGATGGGAATCGATGCGGGGCGCTTCGTAACGCTTTCATTCATGATTTCGGGCATGTTCGCAGGCATCGCAGGCATGATGATCGCCCCGCTCTATACCGTGTCTGCAGGCATGGGCACGATATTCGGCATCAAGGCATTTGCCGCCGCCATCCTCGGCGGCATTGATCGGCCAGGCGGGGTCATGGCAGGCGGACTGCTGCTGGGCATCGTCGAATCGACGCTGGTCACTGCCATTGGATCCACCTACGCGCAGATGTTCACATTTGGCCTGACGATCCTGGTGCTGGTCGTCAAACCAGTGGGGCTCTTCGGTCGCCAGGGAATCAGAAAGGTATGAAGACCGTATGGCAGGACTGGGGGGTATGTGCCGTATGGCTCGCGGCCGGCTCGGTCGCTCTGATCTTCGCAAACGACTATCACGCGCTGGTCCTCGGTACCGTGGCCTGCACAGCGATCGTGGGTATCGGACTGAACGTGCTGCTCGGTCTGGCGGGACAAACTTCCCTTGGACATGCTGCGTTCTATGCGATCGGTGCCTACGCGTGCACACTGCTGACGATGCGAACGGGCCTGCCGTGGCTGATTGCCCTGCCGGCTGGCGCCCTTTTCTCCGGTATCGCAGGTGCCCTGCTCTCGGTTCCGGCACTGCGGGTTCGCGGTCCTTATCTGGCCATGGTCACGATTGCGTTCGGGTACTTCGTGGAGCAGGCGATCGCCGAGTGGAAGTCGTTGACCGGCGGATGGAACGGCATCGTGAGCATCCCTCAGCCGGCCTTCTTCGGCGAGCAACCATTGCCCTGGCATCTGGCACTCGTCGCACTGTTCATCAGCGGACTGCTCATTCCGGCCTTTGCCATCTTTGCCCGCAGCGATCGCGGAATCGTCATGCGCGCGACGCGCGATGCGGAGGTCGCGGCGAGTACTCTTGGCGCCAATCTGATGATGGTGCGCGCCCTGGCCTTCGGCATATCAGCCGCGCTCACAGGACTGGCGGGTGGCCTCTTCGCAACGCTGAACGGATTCATCAGCCCGGAATCCTTTCCCTTTTCGCTGTCCATCAGTTTCCTGCTGATGGTCATGATCGGGGGCGTAGGACAAGCCAGCGGCCCGCTGGTCGGCGCGCTCGTCGTCGTCCTGCTTCCGGAGGCACTCTCGACGCTTGCCGAATACCGGCTGTTGTTCATGGGTGGATTGCTGCTTCTGGTGCTGCTCATCGCGCCGCGGGGAATCGTCGGATCATTGGGCAACTGGGTTGGCAAGCGCACACGCGCTCCGGCGATAGCCGCTGTCCCGGATACCCAAATCGCCGCAGCACGTGCCTGGATCGCCCGGAACTCGGCACAATCGCTTGCCGTATTCGGCCTGGGCATCAGCTTCGGCGGAAACCGTGCGCTTGCCGATGTCACACTGAGCGCACGTGGTGGGGAGGTCACAAGTCTGATCGGCCCCAATGGCGCCGGCAAAACTACCCTGCTGAACGCGATCACCGGGTTCTATACCGCCAGCCATGGCACGTTCAGTCTGGATGAGCGCGCACTGACACATTTGAAGGACTTCCAGATCGGACGAAGCGGTATTGCCAGGACGTTCCAGACTTCACAACTCTTTGACGCGATGACCGTGCTCGAGAACGTCTATTTCGGCATGCTGCAAGGGCGTCTGGCGCGCGTGAATCCCGGCCGCGAGGCAACCGGTATCTGCCTCTCTCTGCTGACCCTGGTGGGATACCGGGGCGATCCCCAGGCAGTCGCCGGGGCGCTGCCGCATGTCGACCGACGGCTCGTTGAACTTGCCCGCGCACTGGCGACACGACCCGCCATACTTCTGCTTGACGAACCGGCCGCCGGACTTTCCGCCGAAGAAAAGGTCCACTTGAGCTCAACGCTCCTGACGATCGCGCGCGAGCGCATCGGCGTCATGCTGATCGAGCACGACATGTCGCTGGTGATGGGAATTTCCGACCGTATTCACGTGCTCGACAGCGGTCAGCTCATTGCGTCCGGCACACCCGCGCAGGTGCAGGCGGACCCCCGGGTTCGGACAGCCTATCTGGGTGCGGCACAGGGAGAATTCCTGGCGGCCCTGCGCGCGCTGCAAGGGGAAGTGTCGCCGAAAGGTGCCGATGTCCTGGTGATCGGCCGGGTACACGCACATTACGGTGCCTCCGATGTCCTGACCGACATCAACTTATCCGCAGGCGCTGGTCAGACTGTCTGCGTGCTTGGTGCAAACGGCGCTGGCAAATCCACCCTGATGCGCGTGATTTGCGGACTGCATGAGCGCTACCTCGGTGCAGTCGGATTCAACGGCCGGGATATTTCCCACAAGCCAGCGCACCAGATCGCCGCGATGGGACTGGTCATGGTGCCGGAAGGGCGCCAGATCTTCACCGAACTCACGGTCGAAGACAATATTCTCATCGGCGGCTACGCCCGGGGCGGCGTGGCACCGCAACAGCTTGCAGACATTTACCGGATGTTCCCCAAACTGCAGACTTTGCGCCAGCGACGCGCGGGTCTACTATCCGGCGGTGAGCAGCAAATGCTTGCACTGGCGCGGGGGCTGGCTGCCAGACCAGTTGTGATGCTGCTCGACGAGCCCTCGCTCGGTCTTGCACCGGTCATCGTGGAAGATCTGTTCACGCGCCTGGCTGCACTGCGCGCCAGCGGAATGACGCTTGTGCTGGTCGATCAGATGGCTGACATGGCGCTTGCGTTATCAGATAAGGCTCACCTGCTCAGCGCGGGGAAGTTGCGCTTTACCGGCGCGCCTGACGCACTGCGTGATTCGGGTGCGCTGGAGCAGGCGTACCTGCATTAAAACTTTCGGAAAGCAATCGACCTCATGAAACCTGATCCTGCATCGGCCCCGATCCCGGGCCACGGGCGATTTGACTATAGCCCCATTCATCAACGAACCGATTATTCCTGGGCGAACGGTGCGCGACTTGCTGTTTATATCGGCTTCAATGTCGAGCACTTTGCCTTCGGCGAAGGATTGGGTGCCAATATCGGCCCGGCGTGCCCGCAACCCGACGTGCTGAACTACAGTTGGCGCGAATATGGCAACCGGGTCGGCGCGTGGCGCTGCTTGCGTCTGTTTGACGAACTTGCGCTGCCCACCGGCGCGCTGGTCAACACTGCGCTGTTCG
>JADZBO010000026.1 GCA_020851995.1 Burkholderiaceae bacterium | reverse complement strand
AGGCGCGTTACGCCGTATTCGACTCGCTCGGCGTGCGCATTGAAAGCAAGGACAGCGCGCAATCTCAGTCGACCGCGCGCGACCGGGCGCTGAACAGTCGCCGCGCGCGTCCCACCGCATTGCTGATTCACGATACCGAAAACGACTCCTGGGGTCAGATGATGTGGCGCCTGGCCATCCCCTGGGCATCTCTCAATCTTGCACTCCTGGCGATTCCCCTGGGCGCGGTCAACCCGCGGCTGGGGCGTTCGGGCGACATCCTCATCGCTGGCCTGGTGGCCATGCTTTACATGAATCTGATCAATATCTCACAAGGATGGATCATTTACGGCAAGCTGCCGTTTTCGATCGGCGTGTGGCTCGTGCATGCGGCGTTTGGCCTGATGGCCGCTTTACTACTGTGGTGGCGCATGCGGATCAAGACGCCAAAGCCGCCGGTCGTGACCGCAACCGACGAGCCTGCAGCCTCCTGACGCACAGGGTCTTGCGTGGCATTCAGGCCCATCGCCAACACCCGAAATAGGTCGTTACGTCTCAATTCCAAGGGCGATTTGAGTTTACTTTTGATCAGTTTGGGATAAAGATACTAAACACCATCAGGCTTCTGATCCACGCGACTGATCCAATGAGATGAACCGACCGCCGAAAAGACGCATCGCACTGCAAATTCAAATATCGGCGGTCTTTCTGTCACTCGTTCTGCTCGTGGCAGGCGCGGTCGGTGGTTATGGCTATTTCAGTTCGCGCAACATGCTTGAGAGATCCACTTCGGATCTCGTGACCAGGATCAGTCACGATACGACTCAGCATCTCAATCAGACAAGTTCTGTCGTGGCCATGGCGGTCAATGTTCTGGCCCGCACTTCGCTTGGCACATTGCAAACGGAGCAACAGCGAATCGACCGTCTCCCGCTCATGCGCGAGATCCTGCATAGCACGAACGCCATCATCTCCGTCTATGCGGCCTACGATTCGGGCGACTTTTTCATGCTGAGGCGCATCAATTCGGAAGCAGACCGTAAAGCATTCGCCCCCCCCGATGGGACACAGTATGTCGTGCAGGTCATCAACCGTAACGTTGAACCCCCACGCGGAAAGTTTGTCTTCATGGACGAAAATCTCCGAATCCTGCGAGAAGATGACAAGCCTGACTACCCCGGAAGTTATGATGCGCGCTCCCGGTCATGGTACGAGGAGGCGTTGCGAAAAGGTAAGGAGGTGATCGGCGATCCCTACATCTTCTTCAGTACCGGGAAGGTGGGTCTCACGGTCTCCGCCCCTGCGGAAGGCACCCGTGCGGTCGTCGCGGCCGATGTGCGCCTGAATGCGCTCGACAACCTGCTTGCCACCCAGAGGCTGACGCCGAACACCCAACTCGCGCTGGTCACAGGCAAAGCCCAGATCGTTTCGCTCGACGATGTCGATCGGCTCCTGGTGAGTTCCACCGAGAAGGGCGAATCCCCAATGCTCATCGATTTGCAGGAGTCAGGCTTGCCGGTCATCCCGGCACTGGCACCGATCGTCAAATCGCTTCGTGGCAACGACGCGTATGCCGGCACGATCAAGGGTCCCGGCGGCGAATGGCGCGCGCTCATCAACCCCATCCAGGTCGGAACGGCAGACACCTATTTCCTGATCATGGCAATCCCCGAACATGAACTGATGGCGTCCTCGATCCATCAGCGCAACCTCTCCATCGCGATCACGGTCATTCTGCTGCTCCTTGCGGTGCCGGTCACGCCTCTGGTAGCACACACGATTTCCCGTCCGGTGCGGGCGCTCGCAGCAGAAGCGGAAGCGATCCGCCGCTTTGACTTCTCCAACCCGGTCAAGGTCCAGTCGTCGATTCTTGAGGTCGACAAACTGGCGTCCACGATGGACGGCATGAAGCAGACGATCCGCCGCTTTCTGTCGATCAGCGAAACGGTGGCGTCGGAGCAAGATCTTGACAAACTGTTGCCGTTACTTCTGTCTGACACCATCGCCGCCGCCGAGGCAGAGGCGGGTGTGCTTTATCTGCTGGACGATCACACACTGAATCCCGCTGCGGCCCTGACGTCGGCGGGTGCCAACCTAGTCGCCCACATGACCTCCTTCAGTGATGACGCGGACATCGCGCTGATGAACGACGCATTGAAAACGACTCTACCAGCCATCGGACACCTTGAAGACGATGCTGTGAGGTCACTGGGGCTGGACAGCGTGCCGGATATTGCACAACTTGCACATGCGGTCGTCGTGCCGCTTCTGAATCGCAACCGCCAACTGGTCGGCGCGTTACTGCTGTTGAGCATTGAACCTTTCGACACTGCGCACGTTGCATTTATCAAGGCGTTGTCGGGAGCCGCAGCCGCCTCGCTCGAAACGCGGGAACTGATCAAGGCGCAAAAGGCCCTGTTCCAGGCGTTCATCCAGCTGATCGCCAGCGCTATTGACTCCAAAAGCCCCTACACGGGTGGTCATTGCGCGCGGGTTCCGGAACTCACCTCGATGCTCGCCGATGCGGCTTGCGCGCAGACCTCAGGTCCTTTCGCTGAGTTCGACCTGAGTGACCAGGATCGCGAAGCGGTGCACGTGGCATCCTGGCTGCACGATTGCGGCAAGATCACGACACCCGAATTTGTGGTGGACAAGGCCACCAAGCTCGAAACCATCCATGACCGAATCCATGAAGTACGGATGCGCTTTGAAGTGCTCAAGCGCGATGCCGAGATCGCTTGCCTGAAGGCGATTGCCAGAGGAGAAGACGAAGCAGAGGCGCGTGAGCATCTTGCGCGGGAACTGCAAACGCTGGACGAGGAATATGCCTTCGTGGCGGTCTGCAATGAAGGCGGTGAATTCATGGCCCCCGAAAGTTGCGATCGACTCCGGAAGATCGCCGCGCGGACATGGCAACGCACACTGGATGACCGCATCGGGATCTCGGAGCCCGAGCGCGAGCGCAAGGCGAAGACTTCCGCGCAATCGCTGCCCGCCACCGAACATCTGCTTGAGGATAAACCCGAGCATCGCATCGAGCGCACATCCGACGCGCACACCCACGAGAGCAATCCGTACGGATTCCGCATGGCCGTACCGGAACTGCTCTATAACAAGGGGGAATTGCACAACCTGACGATCTCGCGCGGCACGCTCACCGACGAGGATCGCTACAAGATCAATGACCACATCGTGCAGACGGTGATCATGCTGTCGACCCTGCCCTTCCCCAAGCATATGCGCAATGTGGCGGAGATCGCCGGCGGCCACCACGAAAAGGTGGACGGCACTGGCTACCCGAAGCGCCTTTCACGCGAAGAAATGAGCCCGGTTGCGCGCATGATGGCAATTGCCGACATCTTCGAGGCGCTCACCGCGACGGACCGCCCCTACAAGAAGGGCAAGACTTTGTCAGAGGCGATCAGGATCATGTCTTTCATGAAGAAGGACAAGCACATCGATCCCGATCTCTTCGATCTGTTCCTGCGCTCCGGCATCTACCGTGTTTACGCCGAGCGATACATGAAACCTGAACAGATTGACGACGTTGACGTTGCGCGCTATCTGGATCCGTTGCCAGCCGCCGGACCTGCCTGAGGCGCAGCAACGGCCGCCGCGCCGCGCGTCATCAGTGGTATCGGATAGAAGTAGGCGTCAATGCCCTCGCGCGGCTGGCCTTGCTTGCCAGCCGCTGGATCGACCGTCTCAATCCAGTTCACCGACCCGCGCAGGTGCTCTCTGGCGATGCGCTCAAAGAACGCGACCTGGCCCGACACAGGCTGGCCGTCGCGGTTATCCCACAGCATCCCGAAGTAGCGCTGGTAGGCGTTCCAGAGGCTGGGCGCATCCCGCGTGGCGTGGCTCCAGGCACCCGGACCGGAACCTGCCGAGACCACCGTTCCCGCCTGCCAGAGTCGGCCGCTGCCCACGCCGGGCTGATCCAGGTTGGAGGATGTGACGTAGATGCGGCGCTCGTTTTCATGACCGACGACGTCGAGCAGCATGACCTTATTGTGCATGTCGTATGGCGTCGTGGGTTTGTACCGCTTACCGGCGCGCATCGGCGGATTCCATGTGGTCGCTTTCTCCAGACTGTAGCGGCCACCGGGGGATTCGACTCGATCCGGGCCGTGCAAAGCGGCAAAGGTCGGCCCAAACTCCTGCAGTCCTCCCTGGAATTGCCACAGAAACCGAACTTGCAAAGAACCGGGGAACGGCGTCGCGACCTTCTCTGAGGACTGCTTATCCTCCGTCATGCCGGCTGAAAAGCCTTGTTGGACAAACTTCCACACATTCAGCACGAAGGCGTTCTGCTGTCCGATTTCGAAAATCATCACATCGAGGCGCACGTCCCTGCCCTGACGCAACTGCCGTGCGGCATCGTAGAGGGCTTGGTCGTACCAGTTCACGAGCCCGTCGGCGTGCTGTCCGGCAATCGGCGGATTGATGTTGCCCGGAAAATCCAGCTTGGCCGACACCAGATCGCCACCGACGAATTCAGCACCCCGGCCACCATAAAACTCGACCGCATAGTTGCCGATGCTGACCGGACCGGTCACGTTGCCGCCGCCGCTCACCGTTCCGGCGCTGCCACCCGCACTGGCAAGCCCGCTTCCTGACTGCACCGCATCGGCCAGCTGCGTGAACCTCGAATACAGGGCGGGCTGCTTTTCCACAAAACGCATGGCGTTGTTCGCCTTGCAGGTCATCCCGACGGTTTGCAGGTTCAGTGAGCCGTGCACCGTGAAGTACAAATCGCGGCCGTTGTCCAGTTGGAATACCTTCGCGTGGGTTTGCGGATTGGTCCAGCCGCTGCGGGATTTTCCGATGAGGACGACGGGATCAGGGCCGTGATCAGGCAAGAGAGCCTTGAGCTGCGCCACGGTATTGCGGCTTGCCCCGGCGAGAATCCGGGTCGACGCAAGTTGCGCACACTGGGTCGCCATGCCCAGGGTCAGTCGCGCCGCGTCTGCCCGTGCCGGCTGCACGGTCTTCGTATCGAAATGCACGCCACTCTGATCAATGACGCACGCATAATCGGTATTGATGAATCCCATGTCGAGATCCAGAGCATAATCCGCCGGCGTGTGCATACACTGCAGCAGAGGTTGCATCCACGGATTGAGCGCGGGATCCTCCAGCGACGTAGGCAACGCACTCAACAACGGATTAGCGTCCTGAGCAAGTGCGCAACCCGCCATTGCGGCAAGAAGCGCCGAGCGACAGCTGTTGCGCAACCAGCGCCTGACCAGCAACCTGTGCACCATGATCAAACCTTCCACAACGATGAGCGAAGACGCAGGCAAGGTGATGCCGCTTGTTTCATCATACTCATCCGCGCTGCAGACCGCTCAGTAAGAGCCTTCAGGAACAGGCACCCATCAAATTCGAAATGGAATCCCGCTGCGGGCGTGCCGCACATGAAATGAATCCGGCCTCTGAGCGAAGTGATGCCACTAATGACAAAGGGCTACAGACCGAAATCTGTAACCCTTTGATAATGCTGGTGCGCCCGGCAGGATTCGAACCCACGACCCCTTGGTTCGTAGCCAAGTACTCTATCCAACTGAGCTACGGGCGCTGGAAAGACGAGAAGTATAGCAAGATTTTCGTCTTTTGCAAAAATGGCTCCGACCATACTCTCAGACCCCGACCACACTCTCCAACCCCAACCAATCATTCGCGCAAAGGACTCCAACCCTACACATTGCCGGAACGGGCGACCTGACCATTGAATGGTGCCTCTGCCGCCAGCACCCGCACACAGGCGGCAAAGGCGTCCCTGTGATCGACTCTGGAAATTTCGAAAGATCCATCGGCCGGGAAAACTTCGGCTGTGTACGGGCGTGCCCAGAACCACTCGCGGTTGGATTCGTGAAAGATGCCCACGTACGGGACACAGGCAAACTGCGCCAGATGTGATGGCCCGCAGTCGTTGGCCACCACCAGGCGCGCGCCAAGCGCCAGATGCGCGATCTCGGCGATCGGCCGACTCATGACCAGCTGAAATTCAGGTCGCCCCAAGCCTGCAAGCCATTGATACTCGCGTGACTCATCGGGACCCAGCACAAACGCAAACCGTGCAGACGACCCGAGCTTTTCACGCAGCAAGTCGGCGAGCATGACATACGACTCGATAGGCCAGCGTTTGTAATCGCCCGCCCCGCCGCCCGGCATGAACACAATCTCGGCAGGATCGGGGGTGCCTTCGCGCAATTCGGCCAGCGCCTGCATGCTGGCCCGGGCACAGGTTTCGGGGTCAAACGGGCGGTACGCGGACAGCAGCCGCATATTGGCCAGCCCCATGTATTCGGAAAAATCCTTGAGGTGGCGATGAGTCCAGATGAAATCGGTGATGCGACCGTTACGAAACCCCAGCCTCACGCGGGGCAGGCGGGCCATGGCCACCGCGCCGTACTTGTCGCTGGCAAAGTGGAGCGCGATCATCAGATCGGTGCGGTTGCCAAGAGCCCGATAGTTTTCGCTCAATGAGTCGGCCTGAACGAATTCATCGACCCACGGCAAGGACAGATAGTGTCGCCCGACATCGTCCTGTGCGACGACCCGCAGCCGGCAGTTGGGCCAGAACTGCCGGATCTGCCACAGCATGGGATACGACACGATCTGTGTGCCCAGGAACCGCATGCTGCGGATGAATACAGTAACGTCTCTCATGAAACCGGAGGTTGTGCTTGGTCCGTTAGTGTAATGTTCAACGCCGCCACGGCCCAAAAGGCACGGTTCTTTAAGTGCCTGATCGCGTTGAACACTGTCTAGGTCAACGCCAGCGCCAGACGGTAAGTCACAAAAGACGCCAGGTACGCCAGTGCGAACAGATAGGTGGCACTGATGAGAGGAATCTTCCAGCTGTGGGATTCGCGGCGAAGCGTCGCAAGGGTCGAAAGGCACTGCGGCGCGAAAACATACCACGCCAGCAGGGAAAGCGCGGTCGCAAGGCTCCATTGCTGCGAAATGATCGGACCTAGCGCGTCCGCACCCGTCGCGGCATCTGCCTCTGAAAGCGCGTAGACGGTTCCGAGTGCACTGATTGCAACCTCACGCGCAGCCATCCCCGGCACCAGCGCGATTGAAATCTGCCAATTAAAGCCGATGGGTTCGAGCACCACGGCAAGCGCCTTGCCGATCATACCGGCCAGGCTGTACTGGATTGCCGGGCCAGGCGCACCCACGGGTGCCGCTGGATAACTGGCAAGGAACCACAGCACGAGCGTCATGACCATGATGACACCGCCCACCCGCTGAAGGAACAGCCGCGCGCGCTGCCAGAGCCCCACGGCAAGATTGCGCACGTGCGGCATCCGGTAGGGAGGGAGCTCCATCATCAGCGGACGCACCTGCCGACCTGACGTGGTGACTTGTTTGAGCACCCACGCGACAGCCATGGCGCCAAGCACCCCGGCCACGTAAAGCGCAAACATCACCAGCCCCTGCAACTGAAGACCGCCCAGCACATCGCGCTGGGGGATGAACGCCGCGATGAGCAAGGCATAGACTGGCAGCCGCGCCGAGCACGTCATCAACGGCGCGATCAGCATCGTCACCATGCGATCGCGATGGTTGGGAATCGTGCGCATGGCAATGATCCCCGGTATGGCGCACGCAAAGCTCGAAAGCAACGGAATGAAGGACCTGCCGGAAAGCCCGACCGAACCCATCAGACGATCAAGCAGATACGCTGCGCGCGGCAAATAGCCGCTTTCTTCGAGTGCCAGAATAAAGCCGAAGAGGATCAGAATTTGCGGCAGGAAAACGACCACGGAACCCGCGCCTGCAATGACGCCATCGACGATCAGACTGCGCAACCAACCCGGCGGCAGCCACTGCGCGACGACCGAGGCGAGCGCCGCAGCACCATCCTTGATCAGTTCCATGGGGATTTCTGCCCAGCTGAACATGGCCTGGAACACCAGAAACAGCAGAAGCATGAGCACTGCCGGACCAATCACAGGGTGAAGCAGTACGCGATCAATACGCTCGCTGGCCAGATCGGGCACCAGTTTCTGCAGGCTGAGCCTGGTCAGGATCGCCTGCACCCGCTCGTGATCGGCCTCGGCGTGGGGGGTCTCGACCGCAGAGTGAACCTGCGCATGGGCGGTGCCGATCCACTGTTGCACATCGTCGAGCAGCGTGCGCAGAGCCGCGTCGCCGTCTGGCCGGATGGCGACTGTCGAAACGACCGGCACACCGAGTTCGCGGGCCAATGCCTGTTCGTCGATCAGGATACCGCGCGCGCGGGCCTCGTCGGACATGTTCAGCGCGATCACGCAGGGAACGCCGGTGCGCTGGACGGCCAGCACCAGACGAAGGCCCCGTCGCAAGTTGGTCGCATCAACGACGCAGACCGCCAGATCGGGGCGCTTTTCACCTGTCGCACGCCCCGCAAGCACATCGCAGGTGACGCGCTCGTCAAGCGATCGCGGATAAAGGCTGTAGGTGCCAGGCAGATCCAGGATGCGCACGGTTTTGCCGGCCACGGTGGTCAGCCGGCCCTCTTTGCGCTCGACCGTGACGCCAGCATAATTGGCGACCTTCTGGCGACTGCCAGTCAGTCGGTTGAAAAGCGCTGTCTTGCCGCAATTCGGATTGCCGACCAAGGCGACGAGCGGCCCCGAGGGATGCAAATGCACGACCGCTTCATGCATCGGTGCCTCCCGCTTCGACTTCAATGCACTCGGCTTCGGCACGCCTCAGGGCGAAGGTCGAGGTGCCGATGCGGACCACCATCGGGTCGCCGCCCGGCAGCGACCGGCGCAGCAGCACAATCTGCTCCCCTCCCAGAAAGCCCAGCTCCCGCAATTGGCGAGCGCAATCCGGCATCCGCTCGTTAGCGCGGATAGCGACGATTCTGCAGACCTGACCGATGGGAACTTCCGGAAGAATTGGCATGACCGCAAGCATAAACCCTGAGCACCTCTAAATCTAAGTGATAATTATTCCCATATTTTAAACCAGAAAGATGAACGAAATATCTCCCCAACCTGCCCCACCTTGCGCGACACTTTATGATTGACGATCACATCAACCAATGACCGGGCACCATGAAGCTTGAAGCCATGCAGGATTACGCGGCCACGGCGCGCACGTTCGCGCTCGACTTGCCTGACACCTTCAATTTCGGCCGTGACGTGGTCGATGCACAGGCCGCGCGCCACGACAAACTGGCGCTGATCTGGTGCAACGAAGCCGGCGACGAGCGGCGCTTCAGTTTTTCGGAGATCGCAGCGGCGAGCAGCCGTCTCGCCAATCTGCTGGTACGTCAGGGCCTGGCGCGCGGTGATCGGGTCATGGTTTTGCTGCCCCGCATTCCGGAATGGCAGATCGCCATGGTCGCCTGCATGAAAATCGGCGCGATTCCGATTCCTTGCATCGAGATGCTGACCCCCGGAGATGTGCAATACCGCGTCAGGCATTCAGGGGCGACGGGCGCTGTCACCACGCTCGCCAACGTCGGCAAATTCGACGGTCTGCAAGGTGTCGCGACAAAAATCGTGGTCGACAATCTGGCCGGGCACGCCGCCGCAGTGCCAGAATCCGTGGTCAACGCCGGTTGGTTGCCGCTTTCGCGCGCTCAGGCCGAAAATGCGACCTTCGAGTGCGCGGATCTGCACATCGACGAACCCGCCCTGCTCTACTATACCTCGGGCTCGACCGGCAGCCCCAAGGGTGTTCTGCACGCCACGCGGGGAATCTTCGCCTGGCGCCTTTCGGCGGCCTGGTGGCAAACGCTGGTCGAGTCCGACATCAAATGGTGCACTGCCGACACAGGCTGGGCCAAGGCGGGCACCGGCATTCTGTTCGGTCCATGGAGTCGCGGCAGCGGTGTGTTGTTTTATGACGGGCGTTTTGATGTCGCGCAGCGCCTGCGACTGATGGAGCGTTACCGGGTTACGGTATTTTGCGGCCCGGCGACGGAGTTTCGTCACCTGATCGGCGCGCCCGTGGGCGACTACGACTTATCCTGCCTGCGGCTCTGCGTATCAGCGGGCGAATCCGTCAACCCGGACGTCGTACGGCAATGGAAAGCGCTGTCCGGCGCCCCCTTGCTGGACGGCTACGGTCAGACCGAAACCCTGATGACGATCCTGAACTATCCGTGCCTGCCGGTCAAACCCGGATCCATGGGCAAGCCGATCCCCGGCACACGCTTCGTCGTGGTGGGCCAGGCAGGCGAGATCCTCGGGGATGATCAGGAGGGTCAGCTTGCCATGCAGTTGCCGCATCCGCAATATATGCTCGGTTACTGGAACGACGCCCAGCGCACCGCCGACGCGACCCGCACGATCGACGGCGTTGACTACTGGCTGACGGGCGATCTTGGCTATCGCGACGCGGACGGCTACCTTTTCTACACTGGGCGAGCCGACGATATCATCAGCTCGGCCGGCTATCGCATCGGGCCCACAGAGGTCGAAAACGCGCTGCAGGAGCATCCGGCGGTCGTCGAAAGCGCGGTCGTGTCGAGCCCGGACCCTGAGCGCGGCGAAGTCGTCAAAGCCTACGTGGTCCTGCACGAAGGCCATGCGCCTTCGGAGGCCCTGATCGCCGACATTCAGCGCCATGTGAAGGAGTCGACGGCGCCATACAAGTATCCGCGCAAAATCGAGTTCGTCGAAAGCCTGCCCAAAAACCCCTCGGGCAAGTTACTGCGCCGGGCGCTGCGCGATCGCGAGTTCGGCGTCGTACGCTAGTGCAGTGCTCAACGCGATCAGGTACTTAAAACCGTGCCATCAAGCGTTGAACACTCAACGAGCGACCTCAGGTCAACGCCGCCATACCATGCTCCTGGAAGGCCGGGCGCTGGCAGAGGCGCGCATACCATGCATCCAGGCTGGCCATCTCCGGACGCTCGATATCCAGGTTGTACCAGCGAAATGCCGCGAGACCGAGCGGGATGTCGCCCATGCTGAACGCACTGCCGCCCAGATAAGCCTGGCGCGCCAGCACATCATCCAGAATCTGGAAATTGGCAGTCAAACCGCGCAGACACGACTTGACCAGCGCCATGTCGCGCTTTTCGGGCGGCGTGCGCACCAGGTTCCAGAAAACCGGCCGCAAATCGGGCCAGAGCGTGGTGTTGTACCAATCCATCCAGCGGTCAGCGTCCGCAGCGCAACGATCATCCGCGGGCCAGAGTGTTCCGGTGCCATGGCGCCGGGCAAGATAGCGCACGATGGCATGGGATTCCCAGAGAATAAAACCGTCGTCGTTGATGACCGGCACCAGTCCGTTGGGATTCATCGCGCGGTACTCGGGCGTATTGTTCACGCCAAACGCCATGCCGGCATCAATGCGATCGTAGGTCAAACCGAGTTCGCCGCAGGCCCACAGCACCTTTTGCACATTAATCGAATTCTTGCGTCCCCATATTTTCAGCATGTCTGGCTCCGGGTTGTGATTGTGGTTGTGGTTGTGGTTGTGGTTGTCAGCGTCAAGATTGCGAAGGTAGATGGCATGGTGCCATTTGTGAGGCCCCGATTCGAGTGCAGTGTTCAGCGCTGTCAGGCACTTAAAACCGTGCCTTCAAGCGTTGAACGCTACCCTAAGCCCCCGGAAGGCCGTCGATCAAAGCGATCATCCGCTTGCGCATCGCTGCATCTGGCAGACGACCACGACCGCCGGCCATATTGTCAGCCATATTCGAGGCACGACTGGTCGCAGGCGTAATGCAGGTAATGTCCGGATGACTGGCCACGAACTTCAGGAAGAATTGCGCCCACGTCACGGCGTCGAACTCGGCGGCCCAGGCCGGAAGCGGCCGGTCCTTGACGCGCGCCCACAAGCGCGAACGACCAAACGGCGCATAGCAGAGCACGGCGATCCCCTTGTCGCGCGCCAGCGGCAGAATGGTCTGCTCGGCAAAGCGGTCATCGATGGCGTAATTGGTGCCGATGAAATCAAGCTTCTGGGTGCGCATCGTGTCGATCAGCCCGGCATACTGGCTCTCGAACGTCGTAGTGACACCAAGATACCGCACGCGTCCCTGCTGTTTGAACTCCCTGAGCACCGGCAACTGGGTTGCGATATCCCCCATGTTGTGCACCTGAATCAGATCGATCCGTTTGCGACCGATCCGCGAAAACGAAACCTCGATCTGCTGACGGGCTGCGGCGGCATCTGCCGCCCCCCCGCGCGAGGCCACATTGACCTTGGTCGCCCAGAACAGCTTGTCGGCGATCCCGAGCGACTGCGCGATCCGGCCTGCGACCTCTTCCGAAGCGCCGTAGCTGGGTGCCGTGTCAAAAACCGTACCGCCGAGTTCGACCATTTTGGCCAGCACAGCGCGCAACGCCTCATGATCGTCTTTGCGCGCGACCTGGGCGAATGTGGCGGAGCTGCCAAGCCCGATGATGGGCAGGCGCTCGCCGGTGGACGGAATGGCTCGAAGGATGAGAGACGATTCTCCAGAGGACTGTGCGCCTGCAAGCCGCGGCGCAAGGCCAAGTGCCGCAGCCGCACCCAGTGCGTGTCCGAGCCATTCGCGACGAGTGACCATGTGTGGTCTCCTGATTAAAGTGACGATTTCGGACTCATGTTTTGTGGCAATAACACCCACACCAAAACAACAAACCAGAACGATCCGGGCCAGACTAGCGATGCAACCCGCTTAAGCGTCCTGCGCGGGCGGACCCGCGGCGGCTGACTTGTGTGCCACCTGACGCAGCTGAGCATAGCCCAGCCAGAGTCCAAGTGCCATCCACAAAATCGCCAGCGGCACTGCAAAAAATGCCACGCCCACAAGTCCCATCCCGAGTTTGCCCAGCATGCCCTCGGTCTGCGCGCCGATCGCATCACCGCCACGGTAGACAAAGGTGTCGATAAACGCTTTCGCCTTGTAGCGATCGGCGCGGTCTACCGTGGTAAACAAGGTTTCCCGTGCCGGCCGCATGACACCGCGCTGGACGGCCTTGAAGGCCGCATCCAGCACAATCAGCGCAGCCAGGCTTCCCAGAACAGCCAGCCCGATGAATCCCAGCATCATCGTCAGCGGCAGCAATGCCATCGTCACCGGCACGCCAAAGCGCTTCATCAGGTGTCCCGTGACCAAACCCTGAAGCAGAAAAGTGGCAATCTGTGTGTAGAAATCGATTTGTGCAAACGCCGCGGTACGCGTGTCGGTATCCAGGCCCAGTGCCGCAACCATCTGCAAACGCGTGAAGTAAAGGATCGTCGCCATGACCGCGACAATGAGGACATAGGCCGAGATTCCGAGAAGATACGGCGAGCGGAACACGGCGCGAAAACCTTCCCACATACTGCCGCCGATCACGGTCTGATCAGACTTGATCTGGGCGTTCTCCTGACCGGTCCCGATCGGCGCGGCCTGCAGGCGGGCAAGCCAGGCGGCAGCCCCGACCGCCAGGATCAGAAATCCCGAGGCGGCCAGCAACAGGCTTGGCGTGCCCAGCGGACGCACGATCTGGCCCGCCAGCCACGGCCCGAAAATCGCACCGAGTGTGCCCCCCAGGGAAATGGCACCGAACAGACGCTCGCTCTGCTCCATCGAAAAGCGGTCGGTCATGACCGCCCAGAACAACATCGTGGCAAACAGGTTAAAGACGCTGAACCAGACGTAGAACACCTGGCCGCTGATCTGCCCGACGCTCGCGGGCGCAAGAATCAACAGCAAGTAAAAGCCCGCGAGCCCCACGGCGAAAAACAGATAGGTCGCCGAGGTGAACACCATCCTGCGGAATCGGCTGACTAGCCAGCCGAACAGGGGGTTCACTGCCAGCGTGGCAATGACAGTCGCAACGAACAACCAGCGAATCGCCTCGATACCGCGTTGCATGCCAAGCGCCTCGCGCGCTGGCCGCACCACCATGAGCGCCGACAGGACACAGAAGAAGAACAGGGCCGACACAAACGTCGCCAGCGCCTCCTGGCGACGGATATTGGTGAACGTCTGCAGCAGTGCCGTCATATCGTCGTCAGGCTGGCCGGTGGTCCTGGGCGAATTTCCCGAGGTTCTCTGAGGTCAATGGATAACTGAAAAGATAGCCTTGCGCAAGGTCGCAGCCCTTTTCGCGCAGGAAATCGCGCTGCTCGGGTGTCGCGACGCCACCAGTCGAATGATCGAGTTGGCAAGATCCGGTTCGGCGAACTCCGGCGCAGACAAGTTGATCGCCACGGTCAAACCGCCCAGGCCACACTGCTCAGGCCTCTTTGCCTGGGCAAGCGCCGCGCGCAACCCCCATCGCCCAGTTGTCCGATGAGTCCTTGACCTCCACCCCTCCCTTTCGCCTAGGGCTCGCCGCTGGTGAGAGCGGAAAGGAAGGGGATTCCTACTGCGTTCAGGCTTGCGCCAGACTCGCTTCGGCGGGTTCCTGCTTCAGCGAGCGGCCTGACTGCGCCAACTCTCCACAGGCTTGTCGATCAGGACATAGATGCCATACTGGGCCGCCGGAAATTTCTCTTCAAACTTCGCTGACACGTTTTCGGTAAGCACGGCCTTGACGTCGGGGACATGCATCACGGTGTTGACCAACCGGATCTTCGCGTCCCACCCGGCGGACCAACCGGGCGCGGCGATCATGAAGCCAGCCACCAAAATCAGGAATTGTCTGACGGCTTGCAAGCGGTGCGTTCGCAGGAATTGAATGTTCGTGGTGGTCTTGCCCGGCATCAGCGCGCGTTTTGCGGATGAAACAATACCGCAACCGTCGCTGTATTACCGTTTCAGACAAAGCGCCAGGCTCGGCCTGATCTGCGCCAGGCACGCGGCGGCATCGCCATTTTGCATGACGGCGTGGCGGTAACCCACGTAGTAAAGCGACCAGATCGCGTAACACCGTGCCTGGATTTCGTCGTACTTGTCGTACTGCAAGGCATCGACGATCGGCTGGATCATCTGGAAAATTTGCCGGATGATCAATTCTTCATATTTACCCGACCACTTCCAGCCAAACGCCGCGCCCTCGGCCCGGATGCTCTTGATCGCAATGTCCTGCTGGTAGAGACCAAGCAGATAATTGCCGACGTAGTCCTGCGCGGACGTGAAACCCTTGGACGAAAACGGCTTTATACGGTCGATGATGTCCTGATTGACGCGCAGGATGACCTCGGCAAGCAGATCCTTCTTGTCGAACCCCAGCCGATACAACTGGGTCGGACTTATTCCGGCCTTGGTGCAGATTTCGCGAATACCGACATGCTCATAGCCGTTTTGCTCAAACAACTCGTGCGCAATCTGAACCACCAACTCCGCCCTTTCCTGCCGGGCGGTTTCCTGCTTTGCGTTGATTCCCGTCATGCTGTTGCAAACTAAAGTTTGTCGTTCATTTTCTATTATGAAATAATGTGTCTGTCGCTTGTTAACATGTTAACAAAATCATGTTTACCCTACAAAACCCGACCAGACGCAGACTTCTCGCCGGTTGTGCCGGTCTCGCATTCAGTTCACTTGCCGCTGCAATCGGTCTGAAAGATCCCTTGCCGGCAAACGGGGTATTGCTCAAGTACGACATCCTCTACAAGGGCGAAAAGGTCGGGGAGCATCTGATGAAAGCGACCCCCGACGGCGAACTCGTCCGCCTTGAGCATACCCGCCATATCGACGTGAAAGTGCTGTTCATCACGGCTTTCACTGAGCGACATCAATCAACTGAGTGGTGGACCAAGTCGGTCATGCTCCGGAAACTCGAGGCCAGGAACCTGGTCAACGGCAAGGAAGTCGACATCACTGGCCGTGCCCTGCCCGACGGCTTTGTCTTTGTCGTCGACGGCAAGGAGCAAAAAGTGCCGGCCGATGCCGTCACGCTCGACAGTTACTGGGTGGCCAATGCGGTCAAGCGGTCTACCGTCATCGATGTGGCTAACGGAAAGGTATTCAAGACCTCCAGCAAGATCCTGCCCAATGGCAGTGTGGAACTGAATGCCAAAGACCTCGTCGCCAAGTTCGCCTACCAGGGCGACTTCATGTCCCGCGGCGAGCTGGAACAGGACGGCAACACCATCGTCTACCAGAGGATATCCGGACCATGAACACGAAAATGACAAAGATCAGTTTGGCCTTCGGCTTTGCCCTGCTGGCGGCCAGTACCAGCGCAATCGCTGTCGAATACAAACCCCACGCCATTTGCGACAAAGGCGCCGGGTTCTGCGCGGACTGGGAAGGCGTGTCGGTCGCGTTGACCAAGATGTACCTGGGGGATAAGGCCGAGGCCAAACTGATGGCCAGGATCAAGGAGATCGGTCTGGAATATTTCGACCCCACCGAATTCACCATGACCGGCGGCCTCACCTGTCACACCAAAGAGAAGCTGTGCTGGACAACACGCCTGCGTGAAAAGCTGGACCCGAAGGCCATGAAAATCCTTTTCGACAACTAATGGTGCACCACGATGAAACGCAATCACCCGTCGTTTTACAAGCGCCTTGCCAGCATTCCGCTTTTGCCCTTCGGCCTGGGACTTGGCGCTCTTCCGCAAGTTGCGCTTGCCGACTGCGTAAGCGCAGGCACCACGATCACCTGCTCGGGGTTGTCCGATGGATTTGACGATCCCGTCAACAATCCCGGCCAGTGGGCACTCATCGGTCCGAAGACCATCAACAATTCCGGAACACTTTCCCCGGCCCCCACCTCGATATCATTGCTAGGGCACGGATTTGTCGTCAATAACCAGGCCGGCGCCATCATCAGCCAGACCAGCGGCGGCAGTGGCCCGGCGATCCTGATTACCCGATCGACCGGAGGTGGTGCCGGCGTGTCGGTGAACAACCAGGGTGCAATTACCTCGTCATCGCAATGGGCCATTCAAACTGGCACCACCAGCGGGTCAACTTCTGCAAATAATGTCGCGATCCATAACGGCGGGACAATAAGTCAAACCGGGGCGACGGGGTCGAGTGCCGCGGCCATTCATTTCACGTCAGCCACCTTCAACGCGACAATCAGCAATGCGGCCGGCGCCACGATCAGCAGTGCCACCAACTATGGGGTCTACAACCAGGCGCGCAATTCCAGCGCCGGCCACAATGCGATTGGCAACAGTGGAACGATTTCGGGCCTCGCCAGCGGGATCTACACCACAGGTGACCTGGACACCCTCAACAACGCCGGATCCATCCGGGCGGGAAACGGGGTCGCCACCACCTATAGCGCGGCAATCGGAAATGTCGGCGGAAACATCGGAGTGCTCACAAACACCGGAACGATCGCGGGCAACGGCCCCGGAACCGGCTACGGTATCGACAACAATGGCGGCGCAATCGGATCGATCGTCAACAGCGGCCTAATCAGCGGCCAGGGCGCGGTCGATTCCGCTGGCATCGCCTTACGCAGCGCGACCAGTACGAGCATCGCGAACAACGGATCGGGCACGATTTCAGCAAGTGGCCCCGGGGGCGCCTTTTCGTCTGGCGCATTCGGCATCAACGTCGTGGGCGCAACCATTCCGACCCTGACCAATGCGGGATCGATCAGCGGCACGGGGGCCGGCATCAATGTCAACGGTTCGGGTTCAATCGGAAACCTGATCAACACCGGCACGATCACGGGCGGCATCCGCAATGCCGGGGCGATTGCCTCGCTGACAAACGCTCAGTCAAATCTCGCGTATTCGGGAAACCTGCCTGGAAACTACAGCACCATCATCAGTAGCCCCACGAATTACGGCAAACTCGTCGTGACTTCGCCCTCCGGCAAAACGACTTTCGGTATCACGCCGAGTTCGGCGATCGGAACCGGCACGAACACCTACACTGCCGTGATGACGGGCGTCACGGCCACGAACATCGCGAATGTCTCAGGCACCTTCGGCGGCGGCCTCGTTTCAACCCCCTGGGTGCTGAAGAACAGCTCGGGAACGACCTGGGATCTGACGACAAACCCGGTTGTCAACACACCAAAGCCAGTGGTTCCGAACAGCGCAGCAGCGAGCAGTCTTGCCACCCAGCTAGTCGTTGCCTATGGCGCTGCCGCCGGTTCCCCAGGATCGCCCGGATCTTCGTCTGGCTCCAACCCGGCGTTGCGCAGCGGCGTGAGTCTGGCCGCGGCCGTGCAGGCACTCACCACCGCGCAAGTCAATGGGCTGACCAACGTTCACGCGGAGGGCTATTCATCCAATATGACCATTGGTCTTGAACAAATGCGCTTCCTGACTAATGTCGTCATGGATCGGATTCACAAGCCTGCTTCGGACGGCACATCGAACTCAGTGTCTTACGAACTCGACGCCGGACGCTATGCCTGGATTGACGTGATGGCGTTCAATGGCAATGTAAACGGTTATAACGATCTCGCCGGCTTTGGCTATAACGCGGCGAACGTGACTTTCGGTGCCGATCTTGTCCGCAATCCGACAGGGGGCCTCGGTGTTTTCGGCGGTATCGGTTACTCGACGATGACGCAGAGCTCACAAGTCTCGCAAAGCTTCATCAATAACACGGGCTATGGCGGCATCTACGGTGGCCTGTACCTGCCAAATGATTTCAAATTATCGGGGGCCGCAGGATATATCGGGGGCAGCACCTCAGCCAAGCGCAACAACCCCGGTGTCGGAGACTTCACGGGCGGAACTGCATCGGCCAACTATGGGAACAACGGCGCGTTTGCAGCGCTGCGTATCGGGCGAAGCATGCTCGCGGCGGAAAAACTCACGCTCACGCCCTACGTCGGCGCATCCTACTCGCAACTCTGGAGCGGCAAGGTAAACGAATCGGGCGGTGGCGACTTCAACTACTCGATCAATTCGGCCACATCCTATGCTGCGGTCACGTTTGTGGGGGCTGAGTTCATCCGCCCGATCGCCGAATCCGGCACCGGGAATCCGCTATCAGTCATCGGCTTCTACCGGTTCAGCTACAACTGGTCGGCCAACAACGACTCAGCGCATTCGGTAACGGCAAACAGTCCGATCTATGGATCATTCACGCAGGTTGGCGCCAATATGGGTCCGGTGAGCAATCTGTTTGGTCTGGGACTGCAGGGCGACATCATGAAAGATGTGTCGCTGCGTGTCGGTCTGGTCGCGTCCTTGAACACGCACGGCAACAACTTTGGCGGCGGAGGAGAATTGAGATGGCGATTCTGACTTTGACGAGTCGCAAGTCGTCGAACGCGGCTCGAGCCTGTTTGCTTGCCTTTATGATGACTTCCATGGCACCAGCCTGGGCCGCCGGATGGGATGCGCGAACACGCCTGACAAATACTGTGCTTCATGATCAGGACGTCAAAGTTGCACTTGAAAGCAGTCTGAACCAGCAATTTACGACTACCTTCCCGTCCAGCCGGTTTGGCGTTTACGTGCTTGTTGACAAGTCGAACGCCAGCGAGCCTACAAGAGGCGTCGTCTACATCATGCTGGGCCTGTGCAAACGCCACCCGGACGGCTCTTACGCGCTGCCGGAGGTTACCTACAGCTCCATGCTGGTGCTTGGCAACGAAGACCCGAACCATGAGCGTCAGCAGGTGACAAACCGGCTGGCCGAACAGGCGGCCGTGTTTGCGAACGCGGCAATTCAAAATGCCGGCCGACTTCGCTAGTGGAAGGTTCGACGCTATCAGCGCAGCGATGCGGGTCGCAAGGGTTTTGCTGACTCTGGCGGTCGCAGGCACGCTTTGCGCCTGCACCTTCGTGCACTATGAGTACTATCCGCCGGCATCGGACGCAGGACGCCAGTGCGTTGTCCAGTGCGCCGGCGTGCGCGAAATGTGCATCGGCAACGAAAATCAGCGGGCACAAAACGACCGATACGCCTGCGAGCAGCGCAACCACTGGAACTACCAGAACTGCATGCGCCGGGCGGATGACAAGAACGATGCCAAGGCGTGCTCCAGATCGCAGATGAGTTGCTGGGCTAATGCAAATACGTTCCGTTGCGACGAAAATTATCGCGGGTGCTACGTAAGCTGCGGTGGACGCGTTGACGTCATTCGGGAAAAATAAGTTTCTCGGCCATATCCACTTTAGCGATTGCGCATCCTCAAGGATCAACCCGCTTTGAGCACTGACGCCAACCGAGCGAGTGTTGTTGATGCGGCGTATGCGCCTAAGCGGCTTTCCTGGCTTTGGCCAGTGGTTGAGAATTCTTCTGAGACTCCACAACCCCACGCACGATATTCTTCATTTCCGACTCTGCGAAACGGTGCAACGCGTCACGCATAAGCGGCTGATACCCGATGCCGTGATAGCTGGCGATCACCTTGAATGAGTCAATCAATTCCTTGTTCAATCGAATGGAAATCATCTGAAGGCCAAGAGAATCGTCAATTTCTTTTGTCAACTCCGGAGAGGCTTTGCGAACGTGAGCCTCATCCGCGCCAAGCTCTCTGGACTCCCAAGCTTGCGCCGTGCCGTTAATTTTCTGCGCGCTCATGGCTTCTCTCGTTATTTTCCGTGGTTTTCGTATATACAGATTTCAGTATCGTTTGGTGCAAAAGCAGATTTGATGAGGACATTCCCATCTACAAACATGAAACAAATTTTCAGCAGCCTTTCATTATTGGTTGGGGCAACAAACCACAAGGTGGCCGGCTCTGTCTGATGATCTTCTCTATCGCCTACGAGAAATTCGCCGCATCTGTTGTCGAAGCACTGTTCGACCTCCCTCTGGGTAACCTGATGCTTTTCTTGAAGCTTCTTAAGAACGGCGGGAGAAAATCGGACATGCGGCTTACGCTGATTGTATATACAGCAAGATCAAGCGTCAAATGCTCATCCGAACAATCATCCTGTCCTTCTCTGTACGCAATCGCACACGAGTGTGGCCACGCGCCACGCGTGCGTAAAAAAACCCCGACGAATCAGGGTTTTAGGTACTTTGGCGGAGGCGCAGGGATTCGAACCCTGGATGCAAGTTTTAGCTCACATACTCCCTTAGCAGGGGAGCCCCTTCAGCCTCTCGGGCACGCCTCCTAACCAGGATCGCATTCTAGCACGGCATTGGCGCACCTCACCGTGAGGGACGGGTCCTGTCGTCTGCGGGATCAGCAAGCGCTGCAACGCCGGGAATGCAGAAACTCAGGCTTTCGTCACCGCTGCGGTTTCCAGCCCGAACGCCTTGTGCAGGGCGCGCACGGCGAGCTCCATGTACTTGTCGCCGATCAGGACGGACGTTTTGATTTCACTGGTGCTGATCATCTGGATGTTAATGCCCTCTTCCGCAAGCGTGCGGAACATCAGGCTGGCAACGCCTGCGTGCGACCGCATGCCGATGCCGACGATCGAGACCTTGGCGACTTTATCGTCAGAGATGACTTCACGGGCACCGACGGAGGGTGCAACCGTGGACTTCAGCAAATCGAGCGTGCGGGCAAATTCGTTGCGGTTGACCGTGAAGGAAAAATCGGTCGTGCCGGCCACGGACTGGTTCTGGACGATCATGTCGACGTCAATATTGGCATCGGCGACCTTGCCGAGAATCGCGTAGGCGACGCCGGGCTTGTCGGGCACGCCCAGAAGGGTGACCTTGGCTTCGTCGCGGCTAAAGGCGATGCCGGAGACAACGGCTGCTTCCATTTTTTCATCTTCCTCAAAGGTGATCAGGGTGCCGGACTTCATTTCTTCGTCCAGCGACATGTCAGGGTCCGTCAGGGACGACAGCACACGCGTCGGCACACGGTACTTGCCGGCAAACTCGACGGAACGGATCTGCAGCACCTTGGACCCGAGCGAGGCCATTTCGAGCATCTCTTCGAAGGAGATGACGGAAAGGCGGCGGGCATCTGGCTCGACGCGCGGATCGGTCGTGTAGACGCCGTCGACGTCTGTGTAGATCAGGCATTCGTCGGCCTTGAGCGCGGCGGCCACGGCGACGGCGGACGTATCGGAGCCGCCACGACCAAGGGTGGTGATGAACCCCGCCGCGTCCACGCCCTGGAACCCGGTCACCACGACGACGTACCCTGCATCGAGATCGGCACGGATGCGCGTATCGTCGATCGAGGTGATGCGCGCCTTGGTGTAGGCCGAGTCGGTGTGCACCGGTACCTGCCAGCCCGCGTAGCTGCGCGCCTTGAGGCCCTGCGACTGCAGCGCCAGTGCCAGCAGACCGCTGGAGGCCTGCTCGCCGGTGGCAGCGATCATGTCGAGCTCGCGGCCATCGGGCATTGCCGAGATCTCGCGGGCCAGGCCGAGAAGGCGATTGGTTTCGCCGGACATGGCCGAAGGCACGACCACGACCTGATGCCCCGCGGCGTGCCATTTGGCGACGCGCCGCGCGACGTTCCTGATGCGTTCGACCGAACCCATCGAGGTTCCGCCGTATTTATGAACGATGATAGACATGAGATATTGACACTAGAAAGCAGGCGCGCGGTGCACGCGCTGGCGCGCCGGCAATGACCGCCCGGCCAGGCAAAGCCAGTCATTTTAACGCGAACTGACGATGATGCGCCCGGACCCGGTGGCCCTGACTACGAAGACGCGGCCCCCGGCACATCGGCCACGACGCGCCCGCGCAAACACCGGACCTCAAGTGCGCCATGGCGCCAGACCAGATTGCGGTCATGACCAAGTGCGTGGAGGTTGCGCAACTGACGCAACAGATCGTCAAGACGACGCTCGCCGGGCATGCGGGCGCCCTGACCAGCCAGCCAGTGTCGGATCACCAGCGCCTGGCGCGGCGCACTCAGCGCCCGCCAGCGCAGGAGGCTGAAGCTTGCGTCGTTCGGATCACAATCCAGGCTTTCCAGATCCCCCGCTGCGACCTCGCCGAGGATCCCCGCAACGTCTGCCGCCTGGCGGGCATGGCGCGCCAGAGTCTGCTCCCACGCTGGCCAGTGCGCGCGCAGCGCAGGCGCGAGTGCGCTTCTGAGGGCCCCCCGGGCGTGGCCGGGATCCGTATTGCTGGGATCTTCGACCGCACGCCAGCGGGTGTTCCGGGCAAATTCGTTGATCAGTGTGACGATCTGGTCCCGGTCAATATCAAGCCAGGGCCTCAGTAACCGGAGCTCGCCGCGCACGGAATCGGGCCGCATGGCCGCCATGCCGTGCACTCCTGCTCCGCGCAGCAGGCGCAGCAGAACCGTTTCGGCCTGGTCCCGCCGGTGATGCGCGAGCAGGATCACGCTGATCCTGGCATCGGCGGCCATTTCGCGCAACGCGTCGTAACGCGCCTCACGCGCAGCACCCTCCACGCCAAGACCCAGGTCAGTAGCCACCCGCACATATCGCAGGCTCAGCGGCAGATTCAGTAAAGCCGCCAGGCGTTCAACACGCGCAAGCCACTGGTCCGCCTGGGGCGCCAGACCGTGGTGCACGTGAAACAGATGGACTGGATGGACATCAGACCGCAAGCCGGCCGCAGCAACGGCGAGCGCGGCGGAATCGGCCCCGCCACTGCAGGCGACGGCAATTGGCGTGCCGGGTGCCAGGGCGGCAACCGCTGCCGCAAGCGCGGCGCGCGGATCAGTCAATCCGCGCTGCGCCGCGACCGCCGGAGAATCAGGCACGCACTTCGGTGAACCGGCCATACGACAGCACCCGCTTCAGGCGGTGCTCGATCAGCTCGGCCGGCGACATGCCCGACAACTGGCGCAGTGAATCACCAAGCGCGCGGCGCAGCAGACGCGCCATCACGCGCGGATCGCGATGCGCACCACCGATGGGTTCATTGACGACGCGGTCGATGAGACCGAGATCCTTGAGGCGGGGCGCAGTAATGGCCAGCGCTGCCGCCGCCTCGGGGGCCTTGTCGGCACTGCGCCAGAGGATCGATGCGCACCCCTCGGGGGAGATGACCGAGTAGGTGGAGTACTGCAGCATCAGCACAGCGTTGCCCACCGCAATTGCCAGCGCGCCACCCGAGCCGCCCTCGCCAATGATCGTCGCGATGATCGGCACCTTGAGCTCAGCCATGGCGTAGAGGTTGTGGCCGATTGCCTCGGACTGACCGCGTTCTTCCGCGCCAATACCCGGGTAGGCGCCCGGGGTATCGACGAACGTGAAGACCGGCAGGTTGAACTTCTCGGCCAGCCGCATCAGGCGCAAGGCCTTGCGGTAACCCTCCGGGCGTGGCATGCCGAAATTGCGCGCGGCACGCTCCTTGGTGTCGCGGCCTTTCTGGTGACCGATCACCATGCACGGGGTGCCATTGAAACGCGCCATGCCACCGACGATCGACAGGTCGTCGGCATACATGCGATCGCCATGGAGCTCATGAAAATCGGTGAAGATCTCGCGCACGTAGTCCAGCGTGTACGGGCGCTGGGGATGACGCGCGACCAGCGCTGTCTGCCAGGGCGAAAGCTTGGCGTAGATTTCCTTGGCCAGGTTCTGGCTTTTCTGCTGAAGACGCCCGATTTCATCGGAAATGTCGACCGCGGAATCGGCCTGAACATAGCGAAGTTGCTCGATCT
>JADZBO010000025.1 GCA_020851995.1 Burkholderiaceae bacterium | reverse complement strand
TCCATGATCGGGACTTCTTCGCCAGTAAGATCGACGTGAAGGTTGTCGATCCCCAGACCCGCGAGCGCGGACATCAGGTGCTCAACCGTGGATACCCGCACGCTGCCTTCCTGCAGGACGGAGGCCATGCGGGTGTCCTTCACCATGCTGGCTATGGCGGGGAGGTCAACGACCTCCGGGAGATCCACGCGGTGAAATACGATCCCGGTGCCGGGTGCCGCCGGACGCAGGGTGAGTTCGACCCGTCGACCCGAGTGAAGGCCAACGCCGGTAGTCTTGACCAGATTCTTGATGGTGCGTTGCCGGAACATATGTCGTGTGTCAGCCTAAATACATCGCGTATTGTAACCCGCGAAGCCAGTTTGATGCACTGCAATGTGCACCGGAGTCACGCAGCGAAACACAATAAAACAGCAAAGCCGTGTTCAATCGCATGTTCAATCGCATGTTCAGTCGCATGTTCAGTCGCGAGTTGAATGTGCGCTTTAAGTGGTAACTCCCGGATACAACTGCCCGACACCCCGGGGCAACACGGGATGTCGGATGAGGGAGTACTACCGGCGCCCGCCCGAGCGCAACGCCGTTGGCGCAGCGATCAGAGCCTGGCACCTGAACCGTCAGTCGGCCTGGCGACGCAGGAAGGCCGGAATGTCGTAGTGCTCCATCCCGGCGGTTTCCAGCGCACGCACCTGGGCTGACGCCTGGGTACGCGGATTGCGCAGCACCGACGGCACATTCAAATCTGGCGTAACCGCCATGGGAATGTTGTCGGTACCGGTACGCAACACCTCGACCGGCTCGGAACCCTTGACAAGCATCGGGCGGGCCTGGGCACGGCCAAGGCCTGTGGCGACCACCGTCACACGCAGGTTATCCCCCATCGCCTCGTCGTAGGCGGTACCGAAAATCACGGTGGCGTCATCAGAGGCAAAGCCGCGGATGCGATCCATGATTTCGCGGGTTTCGCGCATTTTGAGCGAGCGACTGGCAGTGATATTGACCAGAACGCCACGCGCGCCGTTGAGGTCGACACCTTCCAGCAGCGGGCAGGCGATCGCCTGCTCGGCAGCGACCTTGGCGCGATCCGGACCACTTGCAACCGCAGTGCCCATCATGGCCTGGCCCTGCTCGCCCATGATCGTCTTGACGTCCTCGAAGTCGACGTTGACGTTGCCCTCGACATTGATGATTTCGGCGATGCCGGCGCAGGCGTTGTGAAGCACATCGTCGGCCGACTTGAAGCAGTCGTCCTGCGTGGCGTCGTCGTCCATCAGTTCATACAGATTCTCGTTGAGCACCACAATCAGCGAATGCACGTGCTTGGAGAGATCCGCAATACCGTCCTCGGATACCTTCATGCGCTTGTTGCCCTCAAACGAGAAGGGCTTGGTCACGACGCCAACGGTCAGGATGCCGAGTTCCTTGGCAACCTCGGCGACGACCGGGCCGGCACCAGTGCCGGTTCCGCCGCCCATGCCGGCAGTAATAAAAACCATATGGGCTCCGCTCAGCGCGGAGCGGATTTCTTCCCGCGCGAGTTCGGCCGCGGCACGGCCCTGATCCGGCTTGGCGCCGGCGCCGAGGCCAGAGTGCCCGAGACGGATCTGCACCGGCGCGTTGGTATTGACCAGTGCCTGCGCATCAGTGTTGCAGCAAATGAAATCGACGCCCTGGACGCCGGACCGGATCATGTGCGCGACGGCATTGCCGCCCGCACCGCCCACTCCGACGACCTTGATGACGGTCCCCTTGTTGACGGTATCCAACATTTCAAACTTCATGGTTGACTCCCTCAAGTCTTAGCTTGTAAACGATTCTAAAAAAAGACATCCCCGCTGCTTTTTAGAAATCGCTTCAAAATCGCCGCCGACTGGGTCCGCGCCGGGTTTGAAACGCCTCTCTAACAGGACGCAAATAGAACGAATAACGAACATTTGCGACCCACTTGACGCCAGATAACGTCAAATTCAATTCATAAACCATTCGCGCATGCGCGCGAGCACTCCCTTGAAGCTGCCTGATTGCTGCGCCACTTTACGGCCACGAAGCCGTTGCATCCGGGCTTCGCCCAGCAACCCCATCACCGTGGAAAAGCGCGGATTTCGCATGACATCCGCAAGACTACCATCGTAATCCGGAACTGCAACTCGCACAGGCTTCAAAAACACATCTTCCGCCAATTCGACCATCCCCGGCAATAGGGATGTCCCCCCGGTCAGTACCACCCCGGACGAAAGCAGATCCTCATAGCCGGATTCGCGGATCACCTGCTGCACCAGTCCGAACAGTTCCTCGACGCGCGGTTCGATCACCGCACCGAGCGCCTGCCGCTTGACCTGGCGCGGACCACGATCCCCCAGCCCCGGGACCTCGACGCTTTCCTCCGGGCTTGCGAGCACCTGCTTGGCGATCCCGAATCGCAGTTTGATCTCCTCGGCGTCTGGCGTCGGTGTGCGCAACATGGCGGCAATATCGCTGGTGATCTGGTCACCGGCGATCGGCAGGACCGCCGTATGGCGGATTGCGCCTCCCGTGTAGATTGCGACGTCCGTGGTTCCGCCCCCGACATCAACCAGAACCACGCCAAGTTCCTTTTCATCGGCCGTGAGGCAGGCCTGACTGGACGCGAGCGGCTGAAGAATGAGATCCTGGACCTCAAGTCCGCAGCGACGTACGCACTTGACGATGTTCTGCGCCGCACTGACTGCGCCCGTGACGATGTGAACCTTGACTTCCAGGCGCAGGCCACTCATGCCAATGGGCTCGCGGATATCCTCCTGCCCGTCAACGATGAACTCCTGCGTCAGTACATGCAACACCTGCTGATCGGTCGGAATATTGACCGCCTTGGCGGTTTCGATCACGCGTGCGACGTCGGTCGCGGTCACTTCCTTGTCCTTGACGGCAACCATGCCGCTCGAGTTGAAGCTACGGATGTGGCTGCCAGCGATGCCAGTGTAGACATCGCGAATCTTGCAATCGGCCATCAGTTCGGCTTCTTCGAGCGCGCGCTGGATCGAATTCACGGTCGTTTCGATGTTCACGACGACGCCCTTGCGCATGCCGCGGGATTCGTGCTGGCCCAGGCCCAGCACTTCGAAGCGCCCCTCAGGCTGGATTTCGGCGACGACGGCCACCACTTTGCTGGTGCCGATGTCGAGGGCGACAATCAGGTCCTTGATGTCACGGGTCATGGCTTTATCGTTTCTTTCGGGGTTGAGGGGGTTCCGGCAGGGGCGCCAGCGTGAGCGCAAAGCCATTCGGATAGCGAAGATCGGCATGCGTCACCTCGCGGCGACCCATTTTCTGACTCACCGTAGGCCATGCCTGTACAAAGCGCTGGATTCGCGCGGCGAAGGGCAAGGCGCCCGGAATGCCGCCCGTCGGATCGGGCGCCTCGGCACCCGGATCGCGCCCAAGCGCCAGCGTCATGCCATTGGACAAACTGACGTTCCAGGCGTAGCGCTCGCTGAGCGACAGGCGAGTGACACTGACATCGAGCGGCGCAAACCAGCGGGTCAACTCGGCGTAACTGCGCACCACGAGGGCTTCGGTGCCCTCCGGTCCTTCGAACTGCGGCAGCGAATCGTCGTCGTCCAGTTCGCCCTGATTGGCGGTGAACGTCTGACCCCAGGTGTTGATCATCTGGTTCTCGTTCCAGAGCGCAAAGGGTTGCTGCTCCTCGATCGTGACACGCAGGGCGTTGGGCCAGATGCGACGCACCATGGCGCTGCGCACCCAGGGCACCGCCTCGAAGACCGACTTCGCGCTGCTGAGATTGATGGTAAAAAAGTTTCCCGAAAGCTGCCCGGCAATCGACGCACGGACGCTGGCTGGCGACACATACTTCAGGCTGGTGTTGGGCGCGGGCTCGATCTCGATCGTGCGCAGATTGAACGCCGGACGCTGTATAAGCCAATAGACCCCGCCCGCCAGCATGGCCAGCACCGCCAGCACCGCAAGGGTGTTGGCTAGACGATTGATCGTACGGGCTTCGTTCCACACAAGGTTCTCCGCTCATGCAGGCCGTGCCTGCTCGCCGCCGACCTTGCAGCGAGCCTGCTCAAGGATCCGCAGGCAGAGGTCGGGATAGCTCATGCCGATCGCCTTGGCCGCCATCGGCACCAGCGAGTGGCCTGTCATCCCGGGCGAAGTGTTGATTTCGAGCAACCAGAGACGGCCCTCCCCGTCGAGAATCACATCCGCGCGTCCCCAACCCTCGCAGCCGAGTGCGCGATAGGCCCGTACGCAGAGATCAGCGACGCGCGTCGCGATCGCGGGTTCGATCGGTGCCGGGCAAAGGTAACGGGTATCGTCGGAGAAATATTTGTGCTCGTAGTCGTAGTTTCCCTCAGGAGCGACGATTTCAATCACCGGCAACGCGTGCGCGTCGGCGCCCGATCCCAGAATGGCCACCGTCAGCTCCCGCCCGGTGATGAATTGTTCGGCCAGCACCATTGCGTCATAATTCCGGACTTCCCGATACGCGGGCAACGCGCTTTCGGCAACGCTCACCCGAACAATCCCCAGCGTCGAGCCTTCATGGGGCGCTTTCAGAATCATCGGCAATCCGATCATCTCAAGCGCTGACGGCACCTGCACCTCGTCCGCGATCGCCACATAGCGCGGCGTGGGAAGTCCGGCCTCAAGCCAGACGCGCTTGGTCATGATCTTGTCCATGGCCAGGCTCGATGCCATAGTGCCGCTGCCCGTGTAGGGAATCCCCAGTAACTCCAGGGCGCCTTGAAGCGTGCCATCCTCACCATAGCGTCCATGCAACGCGATGAACACGCGGTCAAAACGCTCCTGCGCCAGTTCGACCATCCCGCGCGTACCGGTATCGAACAGGTGGGCATCCACGCCGCGGCTGCGCAGCGCTTCGCAGACGCCAGCACCCGACATCAGTGATACCTCGCGCTCGGCGGACTTGCCCCCGTAAAGAACACCGACTTTCCCGAACGCCGCAGTCATTTCATGCTCCCGAGACGCGTGGCCACCCGACTAATCGAGCCGGCCCCCATGACGACGACCACATCGCCATCCCGAACGAAATTCAGGATCGCTTCCGGCATCGTCGACACATCCTCGACAAAAAGCGGTTCGACTTTGCCCGCGACACGCACGCCACGCGTGAGAGCGCGACCATCTGCGGCGACCAGCGGAGGCTCGCCGGCCGAGTAGACCTCAGTCAACAGAACGGCGTCTGCAGAACTCAGCACGCGTACGAAATCCTCGAAACAATCGCGGGTGCGCGTATAGCGGTGCGGTTGAAACGCCAGCACGATGCGCCGTTTTGGCCAGGCGCCACGCGCCGCTGCCAGCGTGGCAGCCATCTCAACCGGGTGATGACCGTAATCGTCGATGAGCGTGAATACGCCACCGCCCGGAACAGCGATATCGCCAACCTGTGTAAAGCGGCGACCGACACCACGGAAACCCGCAAGTGCCTCGCAGATCGCCTCATCCGGCACGCCGAGTTCGGTCGCCACGCTGATCGCCGCAAGTGCATTGAGTACGTTGTGGCGTCCGGGCAGGTTCAGATCAACCGACAGGCGCGGCAAGTCTCCGTCGCGTCCATGACGCAGCACGTCAAACTTCATGCGCGTCCCGGTGGCCCGGAGATCGACAGCGCAAACCTCCGCACCCTCCCCGATACCGTAGGTGGTGATCGGCCTCGAAATGAAAGGAATGATTTCACGGACATAGGGATCGTCGGCGCAGACCACCGCGCTGCCGTAGAAAGGCAGTCGCTGCGTGAATTCGATGAACGCGCTTTTGAGCCTGGCCACATCGTGGCCATAGGTATCCATGTGATCGGCATCGATATTGGTGATGATCGCCATCACCGGCAACAGATTCAGGAACGATGCATCCGATTCATCGGCCTCAACCACGATGAATTCGCCCTGCCCCAGGCGGGCGTTGGCGCCGGCAGATTTCAGCGTGCCGCCGATGACAAAAGTCGGATCCAGACCGCCAGCGGCCAGCACACTGGCCACCAGGCTGGTTGTCGTGGTCTTGCCATGTGTACCGGCCACTGCGATGCCACGCTTGAGCCGCATCAGTTCGGCGAGCATCAGGGCGCGGGGCACTACCGGGATGTGGGCATGACGCGCCGCGATCACTTCCGGATTGTTGTTTGCCACGGCCGTTGATGTCACGATCGCGTCCGCGCCCGCCACATTGGCCTCGTCATGACCGAGAGAGATCGTGGCACCCAGTGCCGCAAGGCGCTGTGTCACCACCGACTCGGTCAGGTCGGACCCGGAAATGCGATAACCGAGATTCAGCAGCACCTCGGCGATGCCGCTCATGCCAGAGCCGCCAATGCCGACGAAATGGATGTGTTCAATGCGATGCTTCATGGGTTGGCCCCGGCGAGTTCTTCACAAATATCGGCGATACGCTCCGCCGACCTTGGCTGCGCGAACGCGCGAGCGCGCGCCGCAATGTCCGCAAGTTCCTCCCGAGTGCGTTCACCGAGCCACTGCGCAAGCCATTCGGGAGTCAGGTCTCTCTGTTGCCGCAGCCAGGCTGCGTGATCATCGGCCAGAAACCGCGCGTTGGCAGTCTGATGGTCATCCACCGCGTGGGGAAACGGCACGAACAAGGCTGCGATGCCTGCCGCGGCGACCTCAGCGACCGTCATCGCGCCTGCCCGGCAAACCAGTAAATCTGCGTTGGCCAGCGCTGCCGCCATGTCGTCGATGAACGTCACACAATCGGCCTCCACCCCCGCTTGCCCATAGGCGGCCCTGAGCGTTTCAATGTGCTGCGTGCCGGCCTGGTGAATGACCTGTGGTCGCGTATGCACGGGCATCAGCGCAAGCGCCTGAGGCAACGTACTGTTTAACGCTGCCGCGCCAAGGCTTCCGCCCACCACCAAGAGGCGCAATGGCCCTGTCCTGTCTGCATAGCGCACCACCGGATCAGGCAGCGCGAAAACTTCCTGCCGAACCGGATTACCAACGACCTCAGCGCCAGCAAGTGCGCCCGGAAAGCCGGCGAGCACCCGTCGCGCAACACGCGAAAGCCAGCGATTGCTCATGCCCGCGATCGCATTCTGCTCATGCAGGACCAGGGGCCGGGCGCGCAACGCGGATACCACGCCACCCGGAAAGGCCACGTAGCCTCCCATCCCCAGCACGACACTGGGACGGATGCTGCCGAATTGACTCCAGACTTGCGCAATGGCGCGCAAAAGCAGGAATGGCGCCCGGACTTTGGACCATACCCCGCTGCCCCGCACGCCGGCGAATTGCAGTGGAACCAGCTGATATCCGCGGGCGGGCACCAGCCGGCCTTCCATTTTCTCAGGGTTGCCAAGCCAGCGCACCGTCCAGCCTCGACCTCGCAGCACATCGGCCACCGCCAACCCGGGCATGATGTGTCCGCCGGTTCCACCAGCCATGATCATGATCACCGGAGCGTTGTCGTTCACGCGCGACCTCCCCGCATCAGGCTGCGATTTTCGAGATCCACGCGCGCGACCACCGCCAGCGCGCAAAGGTTCATGACAATCCCTGATCCGCCGTAACTCACCAACGGCAAGGTCAACCCCTTTGTTGGCAACAGGCCAAGGCACACGCCAATATTGATGAATGCCTGAACACCAAACCAGATGCCGACACCCTGCGCGACCAGGCCGTTGTAGACGCGCTCCATCGCGATCGCCTGCCGACCGATTTCAAAGCAACGTTGCACCACAACCGCGAACAGCGTGATCATCAGCATCACTCCGGCGAATCCGAGTTCCTCACCAATCACCGCAACGATGAAGTCGGTATGCGCCTCAGGCAGGTAGTGCAGTTTTTCCACGCTGGAACCAAGGCCCACCCCGATCCAGTGGCCCCGGCCAATCGCCATCAGTGAATGCGACAACTGATACGCACTCCCCAGCGCATTGTCGGGGTTCCAGGGATCCAGATAGGCGAAAAGCCGGGCGCGGCGCCAGGGCACCACCCAGATGACCAGTGAGAACGTCGCCAGAAGCACGCCCGCAAGTCCGGAAAAAATCAGTCCATTGATGCCGCCGAGGAACAGGATGCCCATCGAGATCGCGACGATCACCATGAGCGCGCCGAGGTCTGGCTCTTTGAGCAACAACGCTGCCACGGCTGCCATCGCGATCGCCATCGGCAGAAATCCGCGGACAAAACTATTCATGTGGTTTTGCTTGCGCACCGCATAGTCGGCCGCAAAGAGAACCGCGGCAAATTTCATGAGTTCCGAGGGCTGAAAATTGATCGGCCCGAGGGGCAACCACCGCACCGCGTGATTCACCTCGCGCCCGACCCCCGGCACAAGCACCAAAGCCAGAAGTGCAACACCGATGCCAAAAACCCATAGTGTGAACTGCTGCCAGGTGCGCACTGGAACCGTCAGCACCAGAGAAGCGATGAACAGACCGACCATGACGAACAGGGCATGGCGCACGACAAAATAATAGCGGCCATAGTTGGCGTAGCGGGGCCCGTCAGCCAGCGCAATTGAGGCCGAATACACCATCAGCAAGCCAATGGCCACCAGCGTCAGTGAGGCCACCACGAGAGGCAGGTCATAATTACGCATCGTCGTGCGCCCTGGTCGCACGGCATTCACACTGTTGGTCAGCTCTGCAAAGAGGCTCATGCGACCTCCCCCTGCTCGAGCGCCAGCGCGTTGACTGCGTCGACGAACACGCTACCCCGGTGTGGGTAGTTTCGGAACATGTCAAAGCTTGCGCAGGCGGGCGACAGCAGAATTGCATCGCCGTCGAGAGCACGTGCAAAGGCGAGCGCCACCGCCTGATCCATTGAGATCGCCGTGATGCAATCGACCCCGGTTCCGGCAAGCACTTCTTCGATGATCGGTCCGTCTTGCCCGATCAGAACCACCGCGCGGGCATGGCGCGCGACAACAGGGGCAAGCGGTGAGAAGTCCTGGCCCTTGCCGACACCACCAGCGATCAGCACGGATTTTCGACCCAGCCCCTCAAGACCGGCGACCGTCGCCCCGACGTTGGTGCCCTTGCTGTCGTTGAAAAAGTCCACACCGCGGACAGAACGGACGAAGGCCATGCGGTGAGGTTCGCCGACGTAGTCGCATGCGGCTCGCAGCAGTGGCCCCCAGCCAGCCCCCAACGTGCGGGCCAGCAGCAGTGCGGCCTGACAGTTCAGTGCGTTGTGCATTCCCCGGATAGCCAGCGCGTCGACCGGCATGAGCCGCGAGAGCCGGCCAGGTTTGCGCTCTGGCGGGAGGGCATTTTTCTTGCGCCGCGTCGGCGCCGGGGCGTCATCCTCGAAATCCAGAGGTTCGGCGCTGACCAGCCAGTTCACTTCGTGGCTGCTCTCAATGCCAAGATCGGCGCAGAGCATTGGCGTATCGCGACCGAAACTGCGCACATTGGCCACAGCAATTGACGGCACCATCCCCATGACCACCGGGTCATCGCGATTGACAACACATACTTGCGCCATGCCCAGGATACGAGCCTTCGCGGCTGCGTACGCTTGCATGGATCCGTGCCAGTCGAGATGATCCTGCGTGACATTGAGCACCGCGGCCGCGTCAAGACGAAGGCTGGTGGTCGTTTCAAGCTGAAAGCTTGACAGTTCCAGAACCCACGCGGCAGGCAGATTGTCTGCATCGAGCGCATCCATGAGTGCATGAAGACCGCAGGGACTGATGTTACCGGCGACGCGGGCACGGATGCCCGCCGCCTCCAGCAGATGCCGCGTGAGCGCGGTCACCGTGGTTTTTCCATTGGTTCCGGTGATGCCAACGACCTGCGGGCGGTACTCCCGCGATTC
>JADZBO010000024.1 GCA_020851995.1 Burkholderiaceae bacterium | reverse complement strand
CTCGCCAAACTGCTGCCGGCGACGGTCAATATCGAGAACAAGCCCGGCGGTGCCGCCACGCTGGGCGTAAGCGCGGTTGTGCGTGCCAAGCCCGATGGCTACACGATTGGTCTGGGCACCTACAGCGCACTGGCATACCAGCCACTCGTCAATACCAAGTTGCCGTACAAAGATGCCGGCGATTACGAGTCCATCGTGAAGCTGGTGCAGTTGCCTGCCGTTCTCAGTGTTCAGGCCGACGCTCCCTGGAAGACCTTCGAGGAATTCATCGAGGATGCGCGCCGGCGTCCCGGGAAGATCCGCGTATCCGTGTCGGGTCGCCGCGAGAGTTCTGATCTGGCCGTGCAACAGTTGAACAAAGCGGCGAATATCCGCCTGGTGTCGGTGCCGTTTACCGGCGGAGGCGGCGAGTCTCTGGTTGCCCTGCTGGGTGGTCGGGTCGAGGCGACGGTTGGTTTCGGTCCCGGCGCCCTGGGCCATGTGCAGGCGGGCCGGATCCGTCCACTGGCCGTCTTCATGAAGGGTCAGTACCCGTTGTTTCCCGACGCGACCTCGGTGGTCGACGCGGGGTACGATGCATCGCTTCAGGCGGTCTACAACATCATCGCGCCCAAGGGTCTTCCCGGCCCGGTGCGCGAGAAGCTGGTCGCTGCCTCGCTTGCGACGGCGCGCAGCGATGAATTCCGCGATTTCGCGGTCGCCCACGGCTACCTCGTCGATATCAAAGGGCCTGAGGACATGAAGGCCGAGCTGAACTTCTACCAGGAAAAGTTTGCCGATTTGCTTAAATTCCTGGAAGCCAAGTAGTTATGGCACGTCCGGAGGATTTCACGCATCGCGAAGTGCTGACACCACGCGGTCGCATGCATTTCGTGGAAGCGGGCAAGGGCAAGCCCCTGTTGTTGCTGCATGGCGGACACGGCGGCTGGGTGCACTGGATCGATAACATTCATGCTCTGGCTGGTGCGCGGCGTGTCATCGCGCCCGATTTGCCCGGGTTTGGTTTGAGTGATCCGCCAGTCGCCGCTCCTGAGTTTTCCTGTCAGGCCGAAGACACCAGTATCGACGCCTTCGATGACGCGGGCTTCAGGGTCTGGCGTTGAGAAAATCCTGCAGAAGTCCGGCGAGCTCGAGCAGCCTGGGTGCGACCTCTTTGCGCAGCACTTTTTCGGAAAGAGTCGATACCGCCGAGCCGCAGTTCAGGCAGTAGGGCACCGATCCATCCGCCAGGACAATGGGCACTGCGAGCGTGTTGTAGGCCTTGTGAAACACGGCGGCATTGAGGATCAGCCCGGTCTCGCGGTATTCGGCAAGCGCACGGTTAAAGGCCGGTTTGGCGCTGGCCCAAACCCCGGGATCGTGTCGCTGGATCTCGCGGATGATCTGTGTCCGGGTCGTGGCCGGTACGCCGGCAAGGTATGCCCAGCCGAACGCGGAGGTGGCAATGGGGACCGTCGATCCGACGCGCAGGTTCAGTAACAGCTGATTCTGTCCCTCGCGTCGTTCAACGAACACCATGTTCAGTTTGTCGCGCGTGGCCAGGCCGCAGGCAGCGCCGAAGCGTGATGCAATATCCTGCAGGTGCGGCCGGGCGAGGTCCAGTAACCCAAGCCCGGCGATCGCGCTGTGGCCAAGCCTCAGGGCGGGCAGACCAGGTCGCAATTTATCCCCGGCAACTGTCACGAGCATGCCCATCTTGAGCATCGTGTGGCATAGTCGCCAGACGGTGGGTTGCGCAAGCCCGGTTCGCTTGGCGATTTCAGAGCCGCTGAGCTCCGGCGTGGCAGCCGTGAAGCAGGTGAGGATTTCAAGGCCGCGTGCGAGCGCCGTGACGAACTGGCGATCCTTGGTGACGACGACGGGGGAGGCCGACGCAGCGGCTGAAGGCGATTTTTTCAAGTCTGTACCGGAATCGAAGCCGTTTGACCGGCGACGACAAAATCAACTTGCACCTGAAAAAGTGGTCAGGTACGATAGCTTAGCAGTGAGTAAGCTATTTGCACAGCAAATTATAATAACGACTGACAGAATGCGTGACGCAAGGGGCCGCCTCAAAGGCCGGGTGCACGTTGGCGCTAACTGTCGCGCCACGCCCGAGGGGGGCCAGTGAAAAGCTATTTGTTTTCGCCGATTCAGATCCGCGACGTCACCATCAGGAACCGGATCGCGCTGGCGCCGATGCTGACCTATTCCGCAGTCAACGGATGCGTCAACGATTTCCACCTCATTCATCTGGGAAAATTCGCAATCGGTGGGGTTGGGCTGGTGTTCATGGAGTCGACCAAGGTCGATCCGCGTGGCTGCACCACGCCGCGCGATCCTGGTCTGTGGAAGGACGAGTTCATCGCGCCCTTGCAGCGGATCACCAGCTTCGTCAAATCACATGGCGCCACGGTGGGCATTCAGTTGGGGCACTCTGGCCGCAAGGCGCGCAATTCGGTGCCCTGGGAGGGGCGCGCGCCGCTCGACGCCTCTCAGAAGGGCGTCGACCACGGTGAGGAGTGGGAACTGATTTCCCCGAGCGCACAGGCGCATAGTCCGCGCGCCAGCGTGCCGCGCGAAATGACGCTCGCGGACATCCGCGAACAGATCGAATTCTGGGGGCGTGCGGCCGATCGCGCGAACCGCGCCGGCTTCGACGTCCTTGAGCTCCATGGCGCCCATGGCTACCTGATCCACCAGTTTCTGTCGTCGGCTTCAAACTTCCGCACGGATCAGTATGGCGGATCGCTGCACAACAGAATGCGGTTCGCGATTGAAGTGGCCGACCGTGTGCGCCAATCCTGGCCGGCGGGCAAGCCGCTATTTTTCAGAGCCTCTGCCGTCGACGAGGCGAACTGGACGCTCGCCGATACCGTCGCGCTGGCGCGTGAACTCAAGGCGCATGGTGTCGACGTCATCGATTGCAGCAGCGGCGGCATGACGGAAAAATCCATCACCGCCAACGTCGCGAAGCCGCAGTACGGCTATCAGGTACCCTACGCAGAGACCGTGCGGCGCGAGGCCGACATCCGCACCATGGCCGTCGGGCTGATCATCCATGCCGACCAGGCCGAACGCATTCTGGCAAGCGGGCAGGCTGATCTCGTCGCGCTGGGGAGAGAACTGCTGCACAACCCGAACTGGGCGCTCGATGCCGCGCAGAAACTCGGCGAAGAAAACACCTTCTCCAAAGTTCCCGACAATTACGGCTACTGGCTGGAAAAGCGCGCCGAGTCTGGCTTTGACGGCACGCCCTCGACCTGGTCGCGGGGAATGGATCGCACGACCTGAGCGCGGGTTGCGCCGGACTCCGACTGATTTGAAAGGAACCGACTGACATGAATTCTCCCCTGACCGGCATCAAGGTCGTCGAGATTGGCGTGGCCATGGCGGGCCCGTTCTGCGCCATGATGCTGGGCGACTACGGCGCAGACGTCATCAAGATCGAGCGTACCGAGGTTGGCGACGACAGTCGCTCCTGGCCGCCGTTCTTCCATGACGCGATGGGCTACTACTACGCAGCGGCCAATCGTAACAAGCGCAGTCTTGCGCTTGATCTCAAGTCGCCGGAGGGCGTGGCGATTGCCAGACGCCTGATCGAGGACGCCGACGTCTTCGTGCACAACTACCGGCTCGGCGCACTCGATCGCATTGGCCTGGACTGGGACAGCCTGTCGAAGGCAAACCCGCGCCTGATCTATTGCGGCATCAGCGGCTTCGGTGCCTCCGGCCCCTTGTCCACGGAGCCTGCCAACGACCTCTTCATGCAGGCGTATGCCGGCGGCATGAGCATCACCGGAGAGCCCGGCGGCAGTCCCGCCAAGATGGGCATGTCGGTGGCCGACATCGGCGCGGGTCTGTTCTCGACGGTCGGGGTGATGATGGCGCTCGAGGCCCGGCATCGCACCGGTCGCGGTCAACGGGTCGATACCTCGTTGCTTGAAGGGCAGGTCTCGATGCTGGCGCACTTTCTGACACGTCACTTCGCCAGCGGCGAGATTCCCGGCCCGAGCGGCAGCGGCTCGCTGGGCAGCCCGACCTACCGCGCTTACCGCGCGAGCGACAACTGGATCATCGTGTCGGCATTCAACCAGCGGATGTGGCGCGGGCTGTGTACTGCGCTTGAGCGCACGGAGTGGATCGACGATCCGCGTTTTGCCGATGCGCGTGGCCGCTCGCAGCACCGGCCCCTGATGATTGAAATGATTCAGGAGGTGATGCAACATCATCCGGTCGCCTACTGGGAGCAGCAGCTCAGAGACAACGAGGTGCCATGCTCTGCGATCAATACGGTCGACAAAGTGGTTGTCCAGCCCCAGGTGCAGGCGCGCGACATGATCGAACATATTGATCTTGAGGGGCTTGGCATGATGTCGATGGCGGGTCTGCCGATCAAGTTCAGCGAAACGCCCGGAGCGGTGCGGTTGCCTCCGGCCAGGCTCGGGCAACATACGGCCGAGATCCTGGCGCAGTTGGGATACGACGCGGCGCGCATCGAGGCGCTGGCTGACAGCGGGGTGGTCGGGCTGGACAAGGGCTGGGTTCCCGTGACTGGGGCTGCATCTGGTGGTGCATGAGCCAACGCTTGAAAAGTGATGATTCGGCCGGTGGACGCCAAGTCCTCCGGTGCTCAACAAACCGGAGCAGGCGCTGAGTCCGGTCGCGTCTGAACCAATATGTACGATGCTGTTGCGTCAGACACTGACGTGATGTTGCGCCGATCAGGAGAATTCATATGAAAAAATTTCGCACCGCAATTTTGACATCGATGCTGACGGCCACCGCCGTGATGGCGCTCGCGGGCGCACCTACCCCCGCAATGGCCGAGTATCCGGACAGGCCGATTCGCATGATCATTCCCTTCCCCCCTGGCGGCGCGACCGATATTCTCGGGCGCATCGTGGCCAAGAAGCTCAGCGAACTGGGCGGCCAGCCTGTTGTGGTGGAGACGCGCCAGGGCGCGGGTGGCAACGTTGGCATGGAGGCAATTGCACGTGCCAAACCTGATGGCTACACCATCGGCATGATCATTACCTCGCACGCCATCAACATGAGCATGCCGACCAAGCCGAGCTATGACGTGAAGAAGGATATCGCAGCCATCCGTATCCTGAGCACCTCGAACAACATTCTGGTGGTCAATCCCAAGGTGCCCGCGACCTCCGTCAAGGAGCTCATCGCGCTCGGGCGCTCGGGTACGATGCCGCTGAATTTTGCCTCGTCCGGCAATGGCACCACGCCGCACTTCTCCGGTGAGCTGTTCAACAAGATGGCGGGCATCAACATGAAGCATGTGCCCTATCGGGGCGCGGGTCCGGCGATGGTCGACGTGATTGGCGGCAGCGTTGAAGTGATGTTCGATGCGATCACCACTGCGGCGCCGCAGATCAAGGACGGCAAGGTGCGTGCGCTGGCCGTCACGGGTGTCAAGCGTTCACCGGTGTTTCCGGATATTCCCACCATCGACGAGGCGGGCCTGCCTGGCTACGCTATTGACGGCTGGCTCGGCGTGGTGGCTCCTGCGGGAATACCGCCCGACGCAATGGCGTGGCTCGACAAGCAAATCGGTGTCGCGATGCGCAGTCCGGAGATCGAAGCGAAGGTCGCGGAGCTTGGCATGGTGGTGTCGAACCTTGACTCCAATGCCTCGACGCTGTTTATCGCCAACGAGGTTGCCAAATGGGCTTCGATCGTCAAGCTGATTGACGCGAAGAACGATTAACGCATTGTTGCACCCGGTCACTCCTCGCCTTCGGGGAATATCCGCTCGGCCTTGAACCCGAACATCCTGGCGACCAGCTTGCGCGCGGCATCGAAACACAGCACGACCAGTGCAACAACCCAGATCGCGACCGCGAGCGGGCTGGAATAAAAATACGACGGTTCGCCCAGACTCAGGAAGAGTCCCTCGCGCAGGTGCTTTTCGATCAGCGGCCCGAGCACCAGCCCGACCACCATCGGCGCAAGCTGAAAATCAAGCTTGCGCAGCAACCATCCGATCACCGCGACGGCCAGCAGCAGAAAGACATCGATCATGCTGTTGCGCACGCTGTAGCAGCCGATCGTGGCGACCATCAGGATGAGGGGCAGGAAGACATGGTTGGGCACGCGCAGCAGGCTCACCCATAAGCCAACCAGCGGCACGTTCAGGATCACCAGCATCACATTGCCGACCACCATCGAAGCGATCACGCCCCAGAAGACCTCCGGGTGGCTTGCCATCATGGTGGGCCCGGGTTGCACCCCGTGAACCATCATGGCCGACAACATCAGGGCCGTGACGGAACTGAACGGAATGCCAAGCGCGAGCAACGGGACCATCGACGAGGTGGCTGCGGCATTGTTGGCGGTTTCGGGGCCGGCCACGCCTTCGATGGCACCGCTGCCGATTTCGTCCTTGTGCTTCGATACGCCCTTTTCGAGCCGGTATGAGGCGAAGCTGGCCATTGTTGCCGAGGGCCCGGGCAGCAGACCAAATAGAAAGCCCAGCAGCGTGCCGCGCCCGAAGGGCGCCAACGAACGGCGCCACTCGGTGCGCGACGGAAATAGCTCGCGCAAGCGCACGCCGACGGGTTTGGGCTGCGTATGCAGGGTCTCGACCACACTCATGATTTCAGCAACGCCGTAGAGCCCGACCACCAGCGCGACAAGCTCGACGCCAAGCGCAAGATCGGGGATGCCCATCGTGAACCGATCCTGACCGGTCACGGCTTCCTGACCGATCGTGCTGAGCATCAGGCCGATCGCCATGGGGAAGATGCCCGCCGCGAAGCTGCCGCCTGATATGCGTGAAAACAGCAACAGGCCACCCGCAGTCAGCGCGAAGAATTCTGCCGGTCCGAACATCAGACCGAATTCCGCAAGCGTCGGGGCGAACAGCATCACGCCAATGACAGACAGCACGCCGCCAAAGAACGAACCGGCCGCGACGATGGTGAGCACTGCACCGGCCCGGCCTTTCTTGGTGAGCTTATAACCGTCGATGCAGGTGATGACCGATGCCGATTCGCCGGGCATATTCATCAGGATTGCCGTCGTCGATCCGCCGTACATCGCACCGTAGAAGATACCGGCCATCATGATGAGGCCGCTGGTGGGATTCAGTGAATAGCTCAGTGGCAGGATCATGGCGATGCCCGCGGTGGGCCCAAGGCCCGGCAGTACGCCGATCAGTGTCCCGGCCAGCGCACCGACGAGTGCCGCCAGCAGGTTGTTGAAGGTAAAGGCAACGCCCAGGCCATAGAGAATTCCGTTCAGCGCATCCATTCCGTCGGACTCCCTGCTAAAAGACGATCACACCGGAAGGCATGGGCACTTTCAGGAAATAAATGAAGAACAGCCAGGTGAGGGCGGTCATCAGCACGCCGTAGACGATGCAGCGCAGCCAGGCCGCGCCCGACAGCAGCCGCACCAGCAGGGTGGCGAAGACCAGGCTCGAGAGCAGATAGCCGACCCACGGCATCGCGCAAAAATAGCCCAGCAGCAGTATCACCAGCCCGAACAGACGCTTTGCGTCCGCGCCGACGGGAAACGCCAGCTTTTTGCCCATGCCCGGGCTCATCAGCGCTTCGCGCACACACGCGAGGCTGGCGATCAGGAGCAGCGCGTTGACCAGCAGCGGAAACAGTCTCGCACCTGGTTCGTCGATCGTGCCCAGCGGTAACTCCGAGGCAGCCGCGAAATATCCCGCGCAAAGCAGAATGCCGAACATGCCGGCCCAGAGGTAGCCCTGACGTTTGGTCATCCTGCGTTCAGCTTGAATTCCCGTGCCAGCAGATCGGGCACCGTGCGCTTGCCCGAGACCGCGGCGCGCACTTTGCCAGGATTGGCACGCACGTGTGCCATGAATTCGTCAAACGTCTTCCAGGGCGAATCCGCGCGCACGACCAGCACGACCGGCGTTTCGCCCAGTTTCACGATTGGCTGGTAATCGTCAGGCGTCTTGAAGGTGAGCGCTGGGTTGACCAGGGGTTGATACGCCAGAATGCTGTTGGTACCCAGCCCGATCGTGTAGCCATCGGGTTTGGCCCGCATGACGATCCCGAATCCGAGAGTACCCGAGCCGCCCGGCTTGTTCTCGATATTGATATCCACGCCCAGGACTTTCTCGAGTTGCGAGACGAACTGGCGTGCCACGGGGTCCGTGGATCCTGCCGGACCGTAGGGGACGATGAACGTGATCGAGCGGCTGGGGTAGTCGTTGGACTGGCTGGAAGCGGGGGCCGTGATCGCAGCGATGAAGACGGTCGCAATCAGTTGCCAGGCGCTGTGCCTGCGCACGGATCTTCTAGTGCGCATCGGACGCTCCCTTGCTGTCGGGAGGCTCGGGCCTTTCGGCCTTTCCCATGATGTCCCGGTAATCGGGGTCGACGGCGACCAGCGTACGCAGCCTGAGCATTCCCTCGGTGTCCATCTTGCCCGACAAGCCCGGGTTGGTCGGCAGGTCGCTGACGATTCCGGCCGCTTTCAGCGCCGCAATGCGTTCGTCATCCAGCCCGGCGATCTCCCGCAATACGCTGTCGTTGCCGTCGCCGAAACGCGGCCCGGGCTTTTGGATGTGCGCCTTCCTGAATCGCAGCCGGTAAGGTCGGCCGATGATGCGCCGCATACCGATCGGCTCGGGATGCTCAACGCGCTCGTAAAAGCCCCGCTGGCGCAGGTGCGGATCGAGTAGCAACTCGCGGCTATTGAGTACAGGGCCGGCCGCGATTCCTCTGGACTGCAGGGTTTGCGTCAGCGCCGTCTTGTCCTGTCCGAGTGTCCAGGCCGTCACCAGGGCATTGACCTCCTCGCGATGCTCCCGACGGTCCTTTGCGTGGGCAAAACGCACATCGGTGGCGAGCGCTGGCTGGCCCATCAACTGGGCCAGCGTGGCCCACTGGGTGTCCGTTTCGACCGTGAGCGCGATCCACTGGTCATCGCCCCTGGCACGGAACACGTTGCTGGGCACATGCTCAGGGTGTTCGTTGCCGATGCGCGGCATGTCCGTGCCGTCGACCTGCTTCTGGATGATGGGTTCTGGGATCAGCGCCACGCCGAGCTGATACATGCCGACGTCAATCCACTGACCTTCGCCGGTTTTGCGCATGTGCCGGATTGCCGCCCACAGTGCGGTCAGGCCCGACCAGCACGCAAGAAAGTCCGGATAGGACTGGCCGACCTTCCACGGCTTGTCCCCGGCGTAGCCCGTGTAGCAGGTGATGCCCATCGTGGCCTCGAGCGTCGTGCCCTGGCTTGGAAAGTTGCACCATGGCCCTGTCGAGCCGTAGCCGGTATTGGACAGCATGATCAGCGAGGGCTTGATCTTGCGCAGCTCCTCGTAGTTCAGGCCCCACTTGCGCATCACGCGTGGCGTGTAATTCTCCAGCACGATGTCGCTCTTGCGCACGAGATCCAGGAACACTTCCCGACCCTCGGGCTTGCTCATATCCAGCACCAGCGATCGCTTGCCGCGATTGACCACGTAGAAAATGCCGGAGCGGTTCCAGGGGTCGCCTGCGGGATCGTTGTCGAGATAGGGGCCGAAGGCGCGCCCGCGCGTCTGGTCGAGCTTGTGGGGCGCTTCGATCTTGACAACGTCGGCGCCCAGGTCGCTGAGCAGTCCCGCCATATAAGGGACGGCAAACACGTACGAGAGATCCAGCACGCGCATGCCGGTCATCGGCAAAGTCGCTTTATTGTCCATGGTTGGGCTCCCCGGCGGCTGCATGCGGTGCGGGTTGCGCAGCGGGTTGCGAAGCGGGTGGCGTGACGCCATCCAGCGCAGCCCGTTGCGTCTGGTCCAGGCCCGTCAGCCCGGCGAGAATTTCGGCGCGGTGCTCGTCGAGCAGGGGGGAGCGGCGCCTGAGTGTGGCCGGGGTGGCCGACATCTTTCCGAGCTCGAACGGGAAGGTGATTTCCGTCGCGGTCGCAGGGTGCGACACGGTCGCAAAGGACTTGCGGTCGCGCAGGTGTTCGCAGTCAAGCAGATCTTGCGCGCTTTGCACCATGCCCAGCAGCAGTCGCTTTGATTGTCCGGCGAGAAACACTTCCTTCGCGTCACGATTGGCAACGCATTCCTCCAGAAGCGCACGCACTTCCGGAACGCGTTGTTCGCGCTGTGGCGGACTCGAGAACCGTGGCTCGCGAAACTCCGGCCGGTCGAACAGTTCGGCAAACGTGTCGAAGGGCGCACCGCCGCCAGTCTGAAAGGCGATGTAGCCCTTGCGCGCGGGAATCGGTTCGCCGGCAAAGGGATCCTGCACTACGGCGCGACGCCCCTGAACGGCACCGAGAAATGCGTAGTAGGACTCATTGAGCACGAGCTCGGAGGCCAGGCATTCCTGGATCGAGAGATCAACATGCTCGCCGATCCCATCCGTCTGCGCGGCACAGGCCGCCATGACCGACGCGTAGGCCGCGTTCAAACCTGCGCAATAGTACGATTGTGACAGTCCGTGCTTCAGAGGCTCCCGATCGGCCTGGCCGCTGATCTGCATGATGCCGCCCATCGCCTGCAACACGAGGTCGCTGGCGCGGTACTGTGCGTACGGCCCCTCCTGCCCGAAATTGGTGATGGAGGTGACGACCAGACGCGGATTCCATTCCAGCAACTGGTCGACGGACAGACCCCAGCGCGCCAGGGTGCCGGGGCGAAAGCTTTCGATCACGATGTCGCTGCTGCGCACCAACTCGCGGATCACGGGATGCGCGGCGGGCGCGCGCAGGTCGAGGGCGATGCTGCGCTTGTTCCAGTTCAGGTACTGAAAGAGCAGGCTCTGTTCAGGTGCCTGAACGTCGGGCGCAAACGGTGGCAGGGTTCTCGCGAAGTCGCCAGTGACCGGTTTTTCGACTTTGATGACCTCCGCGCCGTAGTCGCCGAGCAGGCGTGCGGCAAACGGACCCGCGATCCCGTGGCCGAGATCGAGGACCCGCAACCCGTCGAGCGCGCCAGCCGGGTGGGCCGTATCCACGCCTACAGCGCCGGCGGCACGAAGGGATAGGGCAGGGGTTTGCCGCCGCGGTAAGGCAGCGCGATGGTGCCAGTGCCCGGGGTCGACTCTTTGTCGTTCTGGTTGAGAATACCGAGTTCGATATCGATGATGCCGAAGTCAGGCGCTTCACGTTTGCCGGTCACCTTGCCCCAGATGCGCAGCGCCTCGCCAACCTGGTTCATCGCGCGAAACTGAAAGCTGGCCTTCCAGACCCAGCCGCCGGGACCGGCCCAGTCGGCAAGCAGTTGCATGACATACTGCTGCTTGAGCGACCCGTTGACCAGCAGTCCGGGCAGTTTGTCGTGTTCGATTGCAAAGCGCTCGTCGTAGTGGATCTTGTGCCAGTTTTCCATGGCCGCCGACCAGCGCATCAGGTGCGCTGTCGTGAACGGCCCCTTGTCGAGAGTCGGGATGGATTGCCCGACGGTCACGTCTTCGAAGTACAGGGGTTTGCCGAGTGCCATGACTATTTTCTCCGAATCTGGGTGCGACGGGTGCGGATCAGCAATTCACCTTCGGCTGTGCGGTATTCCGATTCGGTGATGACCAGAATCATCGGTCCCTTGCTCGTTTCCTTTTCGATGATGTCGGCATAGCGCGACTGCAGCTTGACTGTTTCGCCGTGGCGGGCGTAGCGGAAGAATTCGATTTCAGACCCACCGTTGAGCAACGCGTAGCCCTTGAGTGGTTCGATGGCGGGCAGCCCTTGCGAACTGGTGGCGGCAACAATTCCGTCGAAGTCCGGATTATTGACGTTATCCTGGATGGGATCCGGCGCGCCGAAAGGCCGCCTGAACATATGCGTCGGAAAGAGGGGCGGAGCAACGGGACCGCCGTAGCGGGCGTTGTTCTCGCACGGCGAATCGAAAATCGGGTCTTCGTTCTGGATCGCCTGGGCGTACCGGCGAACGGCGCCGCGCTCAACGGTGTCGCAGGCCACGTCAGTCTCGGATTGCAATCCGATGTACTTTTTAAGCGATTCGGTCAGGGCTGACATACGCTATCTCCTCGATGATTGGCTACCGCAATCTTTGCGCCGCGCAGAAGAGACCTTGCAGGAATGCGCGCGCAGCGCCTTGCAAACAGAAAACCCGATGCGGGACCAGGCCGCAAACGGCACCGGCCGGCGCCAGAACCCTTGCCGGACCGCCCGGTGGGGGCGAACCCGGGGCTGGGTCAGGCTTTACCGGTCAGGTAACGCTGCGGCGCGACCATGAACTTGGTGCGGCAGGCCAGCGTGTCGAAGTAATACCACTCTCCATCGTGAAACTGGCGGGTGCCCTTGGCCGGATCGACTTCCTTGGCGCCGAAGGCGGTTTCACCTGTCTTGGAATCGGCGCTAGCCGTGTCAATCACTTTTCCGCACACGAGACATTTCATTTTTACCGCTCCGATTGATTGAGGATTAATTTGAAACCGGCGGAACAGGCTGACCCAGGACAACACGGCCGGGGAAATCCAGCAGTGCGTGGGCGACCCGGGCGCGGTGTTCATAGGCGGTACCCAGGCGCATGGCCCAGGCATTCACCCGGCGCAGCCACAGATGCAGATCGAATTCCATCATGAAGCCGATGCCGCCGTGAACCGACTGTGAATTACGCACGACGGCTTCGCATTTCTCGTTGCAGAACCCTTTGGCCTGTGAGACCTCGACCTGGGCTGGCAGGCCGTTGTCCATTTTCCACAGTGCTTCGTAAGACAACAACTCGCCGCCATCGATGAAAATAATCATGTCCGCGCAGGTGTGCTGAATCGACTGGAACGCGCCGATCGGCTGGCCAAAGGCCTCGCGAAACTTGGCGTGCTCGATGGCCATTTCGGCATCCATGCGCGTTGCGCCGAGCATCTGGGTGCAGACGAGGATCGTGGCGAGATCCAGCAACTGCTCCATGACCGGCCAGCCTTCGTTGAGCTTGCCAACCAGGCTGGACTTGGGGACGCGCACGTCCTTGAACACGATTTCCGACTGGCGATCCTTGGCCAGCGTGCGCAGGGGAATATCGGTGATTCCGGCGGCCTTGGTATCGACCAGGAACAGTGACAATCCGGCTCCCTGATCGGAGGCCGGCGCAGTGCGCGCAGCGACCAGGCACAGACTGGCCGCAAGGAAGTTGTCGACAAACAGCTTGTTGCCATTGAGCACGAAATCATCGCCGTCGGCACGGGCCGTCATCTTGACGGTTTCGGGCAGGTAGCGCGGATCGACCTCGGAGAAGGCCCAAGTGAGGATGGTTTTGCCCTCCGACACGCCGGGCAGGATCGCCTGGCGTTGCTCGGGCGAGCCGGCGCGCGCCAGCGTGATCGCGGTCACGACCGTGCTGTGCAGCGGAATCGGAGCCATCGCGCGTCCGCATTCCTGCATGACGAGGCCAAGGTAGGTCAGGGGAAGTTCCTGGCCACCGTACTCCTCCGGCAGACACATGCCGGGCCATCCCATCTCGGCGCTCTTGGCCCAGAGTTCGGGCGAGTAGCCAAGCCTGTCTTCTTCCATTTCGCGTACCAGGGCCGTCGAGCATTCACCCAGCAGAAATTCGCGGGCGCTTGAGGCAACCAGTTTCTCTTCGTCGTTCAGTAGCACATCCATGTTCTATCCTGTCTTATGCGTTCAGCAACTTGTGTTCGGTCGGTCGATTGCCGGTTTGGACAACGCTGGGTCAGCACGCAATGCGCACACCCGAGGCGTGATCCGTCCTACTGCTTGGCCTTCTGACTACGGCGCTGCGAGGGCAGTTCAAGCCCCCGCTTGGCAACCTGGTCGCGCATGATCTGCACGCTGCCGTGGTTGATGCCCGACTGGAAGGCGCCCATGGTGTTGTGCGCAAACACGCCTTTTTCGACGGCGCGCGGTGAACCATTGAGCAGCGTCGCGTAGGGTCCAAGCATCTGCGTGATGGCTTCGGTGCAGCGCACGCCGTGCTCGGGAGACCAGACTTTTTCGGCCGAACCTTCGTAGGTGAAATTTCCGCCGTGCTCGACGATGGACATACTGCGCAGTGTCATGAGGCGGCATACCTGGGCCTCGATCCACATTTCGGCGATCTTGTCGCGGATGGCCGGGTCACTGGCAGGCGTGTAGTCGCCGAACTTGTTGGATTTCACGAAGTTGACGATGTCCTCGTCGCGACGCACCGAGCGCAGGTAACGGGCGGCGCCGACGCGGTCGAGGTTCAGCCCCATCGAACCGACACGCCAGCCCTGGTTTTCGCGGCCCAGCAGGGTTGATTCATGGACACGCACGTTTTCAAAGAACGTCTCGTTGCTGCGCGCTTCGCCGTACGTCGTGCCGCGGGGCGCGCGCGGATTGTTCTGGATGGTCCAGAGCGGACGCACGGTAATTCCCGGGGTGTCCATCGGGATCAGGAAAATCGAGATCCCGTCATGACGCCCGACATCGGGGTCGGTGCGCGCCATCAGGTAGATGTGCGTCGCGAAATGCGCCGACGTCGTGTACATTTTCTGGCCGTTGATGACGAAGTGATCGCCATCGCGCTTGGCCCGGCACTTCAGGGCGGCGAGGTCCGCACCCGCGTGCGGTTCGGTAAATCCCAGCGCGAAGGAGTACTCCATCTTGATGAGTTTGGGCAGGAAGTAGCGCTTCTGCTCCTCCGTGCCGACCGCCATGATTGCGGGCGCGCCGCTGCCGACCAGACTGACCTGGATGCCGGCACGCAGGAACTCTTCCTCGATGATGTTCTGGCCGACGCGATCGCCGTCCTGACCGCCATATTCTTTCGGGTAGCTGTAGCCCAGCCAGCCGCGCTCGCCGATCTTGTCGAAGACGGCCTGCAGCAGAGGGCCGCGTTTTCCCGGGTGGCGTTCCTGCGAGGTGCTTTCGGTTGCCTCCTCGGCGGCATCCATCTCGGCGTAGACCGCGGGGGTCATATTGACCCGAATAAATTCGAGAACCTCCTTGCGCAGGTTCTCCTGTTCTTTTGTAAAACCGAAATCCATAAAATCCTCCGGATATGCTCAAGGCATATGACTCTGAATGCACTACGACATGAAGCGCGGCAACATCGGCGAATAATCGTCCAGAATGAAGCGGATGTCTCGTCGAATCGTTGTTCTTTTATCTGTGTGCGGGCCGTGCCCGTCCCCCCGTTTATCCTATCACAATCCCCCTATGGCGTGACCCCGGAACCGACAGGTGGCGAGGCGCGTTACAGACGATTTTTCCGAATAGTGTTTTCGGAGAAACCGGCAGAACTCGTACTGGTATAGTTTTCGCCGATCAATAGAAAATTCCGGAGACATCACATGAAAATTCTTTATTTCGACGACTTCAGGCTTGGCGTGCTCAAAGGCGACCACGTGGTGGACGTGACCGACCTCGTTTCCGATATTCCGCACACCGGGCCCCACAACCTGATCAGTGGTCTGATCGAGCGTTTTGACGCCTACCGCGGCAGAATCGAGGCAGCCGTGCAATCCCGCACGGGCGTGCCGCTGGCGGGCGTTCGAATCAGGCCTCCGCTGCCCAGGCCGAACAACATCGATTGCATGGCTGTGAACTATATGGAGGACGGCACGCGGAGCTCGCCTGCCCCGATCAATGCGTTTCACAAGGCATCGACTGGCGTGATTGGCGACGGCGACACGATGGTGTTGCCCGACGTCGGAGCCACGATATTCGAAGGAGAGGCCGAGCTGGCGCTGGTCATTGGCAAGCGCGCGACCAAGGTCCCCGCCAGTGAGGCGATGGGATACATTTTCGGTTATCTGAACTTCATCGACGGATCGGCGCGTGGCCTGGGCCCGGACGGCAACGTCTTCTTCCAGATGAAGTCGCGCGACACCTTTGCGCCGATAGGGCCTTTTATCGTCACCGCCGACGAGATCCCGGATCCCGGCCATCTGCAGGTCCGGCTCTGGAACAACGGCGTTCTGATGCAGAACTTCAACACCAGCGACATGGCACACAAGATTCCGCGCTGCATCGAGTGGGTGAGCTCCATTCACACACTCGAACCTGGCGATGTGCTTGCGACTGGCACCAATCATCGTGGCCTGAATCCCTTCATGGACGGTGACCAGATCGAGCTCGAGGTCGAAGGTTTGGGCCGGCTGCATATCAGCGTTCGCGATGACCTCAAGCGCACCTGGGCGCGCGAAACCCGTCTCGATCGCCAGGAAAAAAAGCTTGAGGGCGTGCACACCCCCCAGCTCACTGGCAAGTACGCCAAGCCCGCGGTCTGAACGCAGGGGGCGGTGCGAGGCGGGGCGCAAAGGGCGGTGCGATGCGGTGCGCAAAGCCCCGGCGCACCTGCTGTGCAGATGGCCGGGGGGCGTCACCTTGCGTCCGGCAATGACTACCATGGCGTCAACGTCATGGCGTGCCGCGCGGCAATGCGGCCGAAGGCGAAACATTCGCCGATGTTGCCGGTGCCCTGGTACATGTAGCTATAGATGGAACCGAGCTCCCCTGCGCTATACAGGCGCGGAATCGGGGAGCCGTCGGGTCGCACGATCTGCGCCTGGGCGTTGCGGCGCGGGCCGCCCTGCGTATTGAGCATCGTCGGTGAGATTTCGACGGCGTAGTAGGGGCCTGCATCAAAGGGTGCCAACATCTTCGTTCTTGCGAAGTCGGTGTCCGCGCCTTGCGCGCACAGTGCGTTCCAGCGTTCAACGGATCGGTCGAGGCTGCCTGCGGGCAGATTCAGCATGCGCGCCAGCGCATCGAGCGTTGGTGCTGACCTGATCCAGCCCCGCGTGATTTCGGCGCGGTTGTCTTCGCTCCAGGCGTAGCGGCTCATGACCTGCGTCCAGCCATGTGTGGGCTTGCCGTCATAGAGCGGACCGGCTGCGCGCAGCGTTTCGTCGAAAATCATGTACATGGGGCAGGGCGGGCGCAACGGCATCCACTTGCCTGATTGCCACATTTTGCCGTGGCGCAGCTTGTACTTTTCGTCGGTAAAGCGATTGCCGTCCGGTCCGACGACAATCATGGCGCCCGCGGGTTCGTGGGAAAAGTGCAGTGGCACCATGGAGAACGTTGCCGGGTAGTCCGGCACCTTCAGCGCCATGGACGGCCCGGCAAAGTTGTTCATGTGCCAGAGGTCGGCGCCGACCTCCATCCCCATGCGCACGCCGTCGCCTTCGTTGTAGGGGGTGCCCGATGTGTAGCAATACGGCACTCCCGGAAGAAAGTTGCGGATCATTTCCTGATTGTTCTCGAAACCGCCGCAGGTGAGCACGACCGCACGCGCTGCTTTCACGCGCAGTGTCCGGCCTGCCTGTTCGGCTTGCACACCAAGAATTTCCCCGGTCTGCGGATCCTGGATCAGCCGCCTCGCCGGGCACGCATAGCGGATCCCGACTGGACGCTCACGCACAGCCTGGGCGATCATCTCCCAGGTCTTGGAGTACCCGAGGATATCGCCGTGGTGGTATTTGTGAACGCAGTCCGATCCGGGAAGCTCCGGGAACTCGATGCCAGCTGGCTGGTGCTGGTGCTCTTGCGGATCGCCGCCAATCGAGCGCAGCCAGTCGTTGTTCCTGCACATCTCGTCGGCCCACACCGCGATCATGTCCTGGGGCACCGTGTAGGGACCACAAAGCGCGTTCATGTAGACGGCCGCGCGCTCGGGTGACGACGGGTTCAGGTAGCCCTGCGCTGCCACGCGGGTGTTGCCGCCTTCTTCGCCTTCAGGGGCTTTTTCAAGGATCAGCACGCGGGCACCGGCATCCGCAGCGGTGATTGCGCAGGCAGCGCCCGCGCCGCCAAATCCAACGATGAGGACATCCGCCTCAGCGTCCCACCCGCCAGCGCGCTCGGCGATTTGATTCAGGATCATGGGTGCGTTGCCATTACGCGTTGTCGTCGGCCTTCGCCACCAGCATGTTGCGACGACGACGGATGCCCGGGATGATGGCGGTCAGCAGCAGGACAGCCGAGATGACCAGAAACCCCGCGGAGATCGGGCGGGACAGGAAGATGCCCATGCTGCCGCCGGAAATAATCAGCGACTGGCGCAACGCAGACTCCAGTATCGGGCTCAGTACGTAGGCCAGGATCAGAGGGGCGGGTTCGTACTCGAACTTGCGCATCAGGTACCCAACAACGCCGAAGAACAGCATCAGGTAAAGATCAATTTCACTGCCGTTGATGACATAGGCGCCGATCAGCGCGATAAACAGGATGAGCGGGAACAGCACCGCGTAGCGAACCCGCAGCAGCCGGACCCACAGTCCGATCAGCGGCAGGTTAAGCACCAGCAGCATCGCGTTGCCAAGATACATGCTGGTCACCGTGCCCCAGAAGAGTTCGGGGTTCTTCTGGATCATCATGGGGCCTGGCGTGATTCCGTGGATCATCAGCGCGCCCAGCAGGATACCCATGACGGCATTGGCCGGGATGCCGAGCGTGAGCAGCGGAATGAACGCGGCCTGTGCGGCCGAATTGTTGGCGGCTTCGGGCGCTGCCACACCGGCAATCGCCCCATGACCGAATTGCTCAGGGGTCTTGGAGAGTCGCTTCTCGGTGCCGTAGGCAATGAACGATGCGAGTACCGCGCCGCCGCCCGGCAGGATGCCGAGCAGAAAGCCCGAGAATGATCCGCGCATGATCGGCATGAAAGACTGGCGCCAGTCTTCGCGGTTGGGCAGCAGGTTCCTGACCTGCGTGACGACCACCCCTTGCTTGATGGTTCGCTCCACATTCAGGAGGATTTCGGAAATGCCGAAAAGACCCATCGCCAGCGGCGCGATGCCGATGCCGTCGAGCAGATCGGGAATCCCCATCGTGAAACGCGGTAGCCCGGTCATTGTGTCGAGGCCGACTACGCCCGCCATGACGCCGACGCCGGCCATCATCAGCGATTTTGTCATCGATTTCTGCGCCAGATAGGTCAGAATGATCAGGCCCATGATCATGAGCGCGAAGTATTCCGGCGGACCAAAGCGCAGTGCGAGCGAGGCAAGCGGTGGTGCCAGCAGCATGAGTCCGACGATGGCCAGGGTGCCTGCGATAAATGAACCGAACGCGGCGATTCCAAGTGCCGGGCCAGCCCGGCCTTGAAGCGCCATCTGGTGCCCGTCCAGCGTGGTGACCACGGACGCGGCTTCGCCCGGTATCCCGACCAGGATCGAGGTCGTCGACCCACCATACTGAGCACCATAGTAGATGCCCGAGAGCATGATGATCGCGGTGACCGGCGATATGCCGAAAGTGACCGGCAACAGAATGGACATGGCTCCGACCGGGCCCAGGCCTGGCAACACCCCGATCAGGGTGCCCACGAGCACTCCGATGAAGCAGAACAGCACGTTGTGCCATTGAAGCGCGACCGCGAGCCCAGTCAGGAGGTTGTCTGCCAAGTCCATAGGTGTTTGCCGTGGTTCAGAAGCCCAGGATTCCCGCTGGAAGCGAAATCTTGAGAATGGTCTGGAAGAGAAAGTGCGTGCCTGCGACAGCGATTGCAGGCACGACGAGCGATGTCTTCCAGTCCACGCCTTCGAGCCAGCGCATGATCACCGCCAGCAATACAAAGCTGCAAACGAAAAACCCGACGGTTTCAAAGGACAGGATGAAAAGGATCGTCAGCATCACGATCGCGATGGCCCGACCCCACTTGAGGTCACGCCAGAGATCGGCCACGCGCACCTGGGCGGCCGCGTCATGCCGGTACGACTGAATCAGCACCATCACGGCCATCAGGGAAACGAACGCGGCCGCGACGAAGGTCAGAAATCCCGGGCCCGGGGCTTCCATTGTGCCGAGCCCGAGATCCAGGGCACCGTGAATGCCCGCTGCGCCAAAGAGAATCCAGAACAGGGCGCCGATGCGTTCCGCGCTCATGCTGGCATTCCGCCCGGTTGTGTAGCCCATGGGCAGACCGGCCGTCCGCTCGCGCGGCGCGCGATGGCATATCGACCGGCGTACGTCATCATGTGTGTCCCCTGCAATCCGACCGTACTTATTTGCACAGCGAATCTTCTATTTGATTTAGTCG
>JADZBO010000023.1 GCA_020851995.1 Burkholderiaceae bacterium | reverse complement strand
ATTGGTGACAAGTACGCCATGCAGCCGATTGGCACAGGGCCCTTCGTGTTCGACAAATGGACCCCGGGCAGTGAAACGCGGGTGATCGCCAACAAGGAATACTTTGAAGGCGCGCCGAAGGTCAACGACGTCATCTTCCGTGTGATCAAGGATGAGACCGCCGCGGCAATCGCGTTGGAGAAACGCGAAATCGACATCTTCTTCGCAATGCAGCAGCCAGAGATTATCGCGCGCCTCAGCAAGGCCAAGGGCATCACGATGATGGATCGCCTGGCGAACAACACCATCAACCTGGTTCTCAACACGACGGTCAAACCGCTCGATGATGTCCGGGTGCGCCGCGCGATGGCACACGCCATGAACCGCAAGGCCCTGATCGACGGCTTCTTCAAGGGAACCAAGGGCGAGGCAAACACGGTGCTCACACCCGCCTTCGTCGAATTCACCGACGATGTGATGAAGTACCCTTACGATCCGGCCAAGGCGAAGGCTCTGCTCAAAGAGGCAGGCCTTGAAAAAGGCTTCAAGTTCACGCTGACATCGGTGGGCTTGAGCCCTTACGACAAGATTCCGGTGCCGCTTGCCGAAGACCTCAAGGAAGTCGGCATCGACACGACCGTTCAGGTGCTGGAGCGTGCTGCCTACGGGCAGGCGCGCGCCAAGGGCGATGTGCAAAGCTGTATCACAGGGCTGGTCGGCCCACCAGATCCTGATTCACCGCTCGTTTCGCTGTACTCGACCAAGTCGTTTCCGCCCGGGCTTAACACCTCGCGCTATGACAAGGTCGATGATCTGCTCGCCAAGGCATCGCGCACGCTCGATGACAAGGCCCGTATTGCGGTCTACCATGAGATCCTGCGCAAGACGGCGGAAGACCAGCCGGTGATCCCGATCTACCAGGATCGTCTGTTCATGGCGCATACGGATGCGGTTCAGGGCCTGGTGCAGAACTCACTGTTTACGGTGAATACCTACGGCGTCACGTTCAAGGGTTAACCGGTGCTGGGTCATGTAGCACGAACCTTGCTGCGCGTGCTGGTAACGGGAATCGGGATCGTCACGGTTGCTTTCTTTCTGATGAGAAGCATCCCCGGCGATCCCGCCACCACCATGCTCGGGGACTACGCAACCAAGGAGTCGGTCGCCGTTCTGCGCGCGAAACTCGGACTGGACGAGCCGCTCTGGCGGCAGTACGCGATGTTCATCGCCGACGCGGCCTCGGGTAACCTTGGCACATCCGTGGTGACCGGTCAGCCGGCACTTTCGCAGGTGCTGGCCAGCTTGCCGCCTTCCGCTGTGCTGGCGCTGTCGGGGCTGGCGATCGCGATCCTGATCGGCATCCCGCTGGGGATCGTCTGTGCCATCCGTCAAGGCACCTGGATCGACGTCACGGTGATGATGGCGGCGCTCGCGGGGATTTCGTTTCCGGTGTTCTGGGTGGGGCTCGCGGGCATTCTGGTCTTCGCCTACTGGATCCCGTTATTTCCGGCGCTGGGTTCCAGCAACGCGACGGATTTTTTCACTCAGGCGCATCACGTGATGCTGCCGGCGATCGTGCTTGGGATTTCGACAGCGGCCTACATCGCGCGGCTGACACGCTCGGCCATGCTGGAGGTGCTTTCGCAGGATTACATCCGCGTGGCACGCGCCATGGGTGTGCGCGAGCACAGTGTCATTTATAAGCTGGCGCTGCGCAATGCCATGGTGCCGATCCTGGCAGTCATCGGCGTCACCTTCGCCTGGTCGTTTGGCAATGCGATCCTGATCGAAGCGGTGTTCAGCCGGCCGGGGCTGGGTTCGATGCTGCTCAAGGCGATTCAGGCGCGCGATTATCAGTTGGTGCAAGCGGGTGTGCTTGTCCTGGCGTCGCTGGTAGTGTTGATTAACGCGGCGCTTGACCTGAGCTATGGTCTTGTCGACCCGAGGCTGCGCGCGTCATGAGCAGCAACGTGCCGAACACCAGCAAGAGCAGGAATACAAGCCCAAGCATGAACACTGAAGCAGATTCCGCAGACGCCGAGTTTGACCGGCGCGCACGGCGCCGGGCCACGATCCGGCGCTTTACGGGGCACCCGAGCCTGGTCATCGGCACATCGATACTGCTGATCCTGGTGCTGGTCGCCCTGCTCGCACCGTGGCTTGCACCGTATTCTCCGACCAAGACCAGCCTGGTCAGCACACTGCAGGATCCGAGCGTCAAGCACCTGCTGGGCACTGACCAGTTCGGCCGCGATGTGCTCTCCCGGCTGATCTTCGGCACGCGGGTCTCGTTGCTGGTCGCCTTCTGGGTGGTGACGCTGACGCTGATCATCGGCACCATCGTCGGCGGACTTGCGGGCTTCCTGGGCGGTTGGGTCGACCGGATATTTAATCTGTTTAACGATATCCTGATGGCGTTTCCCGGCTTTCTGTTGGCCCTTGCCATTGTCGCGTCGCAAGGATCATCCCTCGATTCGGTGATCATCGCGGTTTCGATCGCCTACACGCCGCGCGTGGCGTCGGTGATGCGGTCGGTGGCGCTGACGATCCGCCCGCGCCCCTACATCGAGGCCTCGCATTCGATCGGCCTGACGACGACGCGAATCCTGCTGCGCCACGTGATTCCGAACGCGCTGCCACCGGTCATCGTGGTCGCCACGCTCAGCGCTGCTTCGGCGATTCTGGCCGAAGCCGGTCTGAGCTTTCTGGGTCTGGGCGTGAAGCCGCCCACGCCGACCTGGGGCAACATCATTGCCGACGGTCAGGCAGCCATCACGACCAATCCCCTGATCTCGATTTCCGCTGGCCTGTGCATCGCCGCGATGGTGATCGCGCTGAACATGGTCGGCGACGGTTTGCGCGATGCGCTCGATCCGCAGATGCGGCGTCAGACGGCGAGGATATTGTGACAAACGCGATTGCGGATACGCGCCCGGAGCTTGCCGTAGCCACACAGACGGCGACCGATGTCGTGCTGGATGTGCGCGGTCTGGTGACCGAAGTGCAGACGCCCCGAGGCTCCGCACGTTTGGTGGACAACGTTTCGCTCTCCGTGTCAGCCGGCAGGACGCTGGCCGTCGTTGGCGAATCGGGCTCTGGCAAAACCATGACCTTTCTGTCGGCGCTGGGAATCGCGCCGCCAGCGGTACGGGTCACCGCAGGCCAGGCATTGCTTGCTGGCCAGGATCTTCTTGCCAGTACACCGGAGCAACTCCGCACTTTACGCGGCACAGCCGTGTCGATGGTCTTCCAGGATCCCCTGACCGCGCTGAATCCGGTCTTCACCGTGGGGAGCCAGATTTCGGAGGTCTTGCGGGCGCACTTGCCGATCGGCCCGCGCGAGGCGCGCGAACGTGCGGTGGCTCTGCTCGAGCGGGTGCATATCCCGTCGCCTGCGCGGCGCCTCGATGACTATCCGCACCAGTTTTCCGGTGGTATGCGTCAGCGCGTGCTGATTGCCATGGCGATCGCGCTCGGGCCGCGCGTGCTGATTGCCGACGAACCCACCACCGCGCTTGACGTCACGGTGCAGGCCCAAATTCTGGAGCTTCTGACCCAGTTGCGCGAAGAAAGCGGCATGGCACTGGTGCTCATCACCCATGACCTGGGTCTCGTGGCGCGCCATGCCGATGAGGTGGCGGTGTTTTACGCCGGGCGCATTGTTGAACGCGCCGCAGTGGATCCTTTGTTCACCGAACCGCGCCATCCCTACACGACGTCGCTGTTTCGGTCGATTCCGCGGCTCGATGAAACACCGGGCACCAAACTCACACCGATTTCCGGCCAGCCGCCCAACCTGACCAATCTGCCCCGGGGGTGCGCATTCGCCGCCCGTTGCGACATGCGCGCCGACGATTGTTCGGTGCGTCGCCCCGAACTCGTCCCGGCACCTGATCCGGACCACCTCTCCGCCTGTCTGTATTGGCAACGCCTGTCGGGCGACGGGGGGTTGCCATGAACCAACAGGACAAGGCACCGCTGCTGAGTCTGGAAGATATTTCCAAGGAGTTTGGCGGCAAGCGCACGCGCGCCGTGCGGGCGGTCGACCATGTATCGTTGACGCTCAGGCCCGGTGAAACACTCGGTCTCGTCGGCGAAACGGGAAGTGGCAAAAGTACCCTGGGCCGCCTCGCACTGAGGCTGATTCAGCCCACTGCCGGCCGGATTCTCTTCGAGGGACGCGATATCGCATCGCTATCGGAGTCGCGTATGCGGGGCGTGCGCAGCCGGATGCAAATGGTTTTCCAGGATCCCTACGGGTCACTGGATCCGCGCATGAATATCGAGTCGCTGATTGCCGAACCTCTGGTTGTGCACGGCGTGCCGCGCGCGGATCGTCGCGAGCGGGTGTTCGACGCCATGCGGCGTGTGGGGCTTGACCCATCAGTGGCACATCGCTATCCGCACGAATTCTCCGGCGGCCAGCGGCAACGCATCGGCATCGCGCGCGCAATCGTGCTGGATCCTGCGCTGATCGTGCTTGACGAACCGGTGTCGGCGCTGGACGTCTCGATTCAGGCGCAGATTCTGAATCTGTTATCCGAGATCCAGGCACGCAGCGGCGTGGCTTACCTGTTTATCGCGCATGACCTGGCGGTGGTGCGCCACATCAGCGACCGCGTCGCGGTGATGTATCTGGGGCGGATCGTCGAGATGGGCGATCGCGACGCCATTTATGCCAGGCCGCGCCACCCCTACACCGTATCGCTGCTCTCCGCAGTGCCGCTGCCAGATCCGCGCCTTGAGCGCACCCGCAAGCGGGTCGCGCTGATCGGTGAAATCGGCTCAGCGACGGATGTGGCATCGGGCTGTCGCTTTCATCCGCGCTGTCCGCGCGCCCGGGCGGTTAGCGGGCGCGACGGTGTCGAAACCACGCAGGTGGGCGACGTGCGCCTGCCGAAGGTTTGCGTGGAGGTCGACCCCGAACTCGCTGAAGTCGGCGTCGGGCAAGCGTGCGCGTGTCATTTTCCGGAAGATTCCCCGTAGATTTTCCGGGATCTCCGACGCAGGGTTATGGCGCGCGCCTTCGATGCCTTCGATGCCTTCGATGCCTTCGATGCCGTAGATGCCTTAGATTTCTTAGATGTCCTAGATGCCGCAGTTGCCGTGAAAGCTGCGACAACCGCGCCAGCCTGGTGACGTGGTAGCGAACCGACAGGGCTCAGGCCAGGTCACTCAACCCGCTGGCACGCTGTGTGCGGCGACCAATCGCGGCGTCGAGCACGCCTTGGCCAGCGTCAAAGAGTGTCAGGTTGGTCCGTGCCCGGGTAATTCCGGTGTAGACGAGTTCGCGGGTAAGATACTCCCCCGCGCCTGGCGGCAATACCAGCGCCACGTGGGCGAACTCGGATCCCTGGCTCTTGTGGACGGTCATCGCGTAGGCGGTTTCAATGTGCGCAAGACGACTGACGGCCACTGACCGCTGCGAATCGCCATCGAGGAAATAGGCACGCAAGGCGCTGGCGTCGGTTGCCGAAGGCAACACAATACCCACATCGCCGTTCGAAACGCCAAGATCGCGATCGTTGCGCAGCACCATGACCGGACGGCCGGCATACCACTCACCGCTCGTCGGGATGAGCTTTGCGCTGGCGAGCGCCGCGCGCACGGTGCGGTTCAGGGCCTTTGTGCCCCACTCCCCTTCATGGACTGCGCAAAGTATCCGAAAGCGATCAAACGCTTTCAAGACCGAGGCCACCCACGACGCATGCGCATCGGACCCGGTCTGGCGCGACGCGGCGCGTTCTTTGATCAGGCGCAGATAGCCCGCATAGCAATCACTCGCACGCGCGCGACCTTGCGCGGCCAGTTGAATGACGGCCGCCGGAGTCTGCCCCTCGCGCAATTCGACCACGAGGTCCTTTGCCGAATTCAGAACCTTGCGGGCAAGCATGGCATCGCCATCGTTGACTGCACGCGCAAGATCGCCGATCGACCCGCCGAATCGCTGGCTCTCGCGCAGCATGACGGTATGCTGTGCAAGCGACGTCACCTGCGACCCCTGTGCACGCAATCCTGCGGGAATCCGCTGGCCGGTTGTCTGCTCCAGATAATCGCACGTCAAAGCATCGTATCCTCCGTCCACCGCACCGCGGCACAGATCGCCAAGCACGGCGCCTGCCTCCACCGACGACAACTGATCCTTGTCGCCCAACAGGACCAGCCGCGCATTGGGCGGCAATGCCAGCATCAGTGCCGCCATCATTTCCATGTGCACCATGGAGGCCTCGTCGACAATCAGCACGTCCAGATCGAGCGGATGACGGGCGGTATACCGGAAGTTGCGCGAATCCGGTGTCGCGCCCAACAACGCATGCAGTGTCCGCGCCGCGCCCATGCGTTCGGTCAGGCGGGCAAGATTCAGATGGCCGGCAAGCTTGCCGGCAAGTTCTGTCAGCGAACCGTCGATGGATTGCTTCAGGCGCGCCGCAGCCTTGCCGGTGGGTGCTGCAAGGGCGATGCGCAGGCGCTCGGGTGCCGGATCCAGCGCGAACAGCAGCGCCAGCAAGCGCGCCGCCGTATACGTCTTGCCGGTGCCGGGCCCACCCGTAATGATCGTGAATCGCCCTTGCAGTGCGAGGGCGCAGGCGCACTTCTGCCAATCGACGCGATCGGGCGGGGCATCGGCAGGAGCGGCCCGGTCGAACAGCTGATCCAGCCATGCGCGTGCACGCGGCACATCAACCACTATCGGCTGCGCAGTGCGCAACCGCACGGCGGCCGCGATGGCGCGCTCGTGGTTCCAGTAACGTCGCAAATACAACCGGGGTTGCTCGCCGGTTTCGTCGAGCACCAGCGGGGCGACGCCCTCGCCTTGCGCGCAGGCGTCGGGCGAGCGGGAGTTGCCCGGTGAGCCGGCCCCGGTCGCTTCAACCACCGGACTTGCACGCAATGCATCGAGCCAGCCATCCGGATCACCAGGCAGGCTACGCCATAGCGCCTCAAGTTCGTCGCGCTGCGCCTGCGGCCATCCGAGCAGATCGGTGGGCGCGTGCACCAGTCCGGATAGCGGCAGGCAGGTATGCCCCTTGCCCTCCATGCAACCCAGCACGGCGACGGCGGCCAGCAGTGCGGGCGGCGCATGCGGATCCAGTTGAGAAACGAAGGTTGCGAGCGCACTATCCAGGCGACGCAGCCAGCCGGCCGCGGCCCAATCGTCCAGGCGCCGGAGGAGATCGGCCGTGGCGGGCATCATGGTTGCCCCCCCAGTGGGCCGAGCATGGCATCGATCCCATCGAGCAGCGCAGGCGTTGGCGTCAGGAGGCACACGCCACGCTCGGGGCCATCGATGCCCCTCAAATACAGATAGACCGCGCCACCCAGATGGCGGGCCGGGTCGTATTGCGATCCAAGTCGGCTGCGCAGCAACCGGTGCAGCGCGGCCAGGTAGATCGCCGCCTGCATGTCGTAGCGATGCTCGGCCATGGATGCCCTTAGGCGCGCGGAGTCGTAGTCGGCGTCATGGTGACCCAAGTGGTTGGATTTGTAATCAAGCACCCAGAATCGCCCCTCGTGTTCGAACACCAGATCGGCATAGCCCATCAGCATGCCGTGCACCTCCCGGTCGGCCAGCGCCGGCCGCGGGGCGTCGTCCAGCAAATGTTCACGGCAGAGCCGGTCAAGGGTGGCCGCGTTGATGTCGCGCACGGGAAGCCAGAACTCCATTTCCGGGATGACGCGATCCAGGCTGGCAAGCGAAGCACCCGGCCCCCTGAGCGGCGTGGATACGACGTCCGTCAGCCAGGCGACCATATCGGCGGCCTGCCGCTGGTAACCCGCGCGTTCACAACGCTTGCTCAGCCGTTCTGCCAGCGCCGCGTTACCGGCGAGTGCAAACTGCTCGCCGGCAAGCCATTCAAGCTGATCATGCAGGAAGTTGCCCGCCAACGCGCCACGTACAAACCCGTGGCGCGGGCTGGACGGCTTCACCGGCATCGGTGGCACGGCGGCCCCCGATAGCGACAACGGGCCTGGCTCGCCACCCGGTGTGGAATCGTCGGCCGCGTTCGTGGCAGGGGCAAACGGCACTTCGTCATCGGCCGGTCGCTCTATCACCGCCAGCGACAGCCGCGACGCAGCCTCCCCCTTGTCGCGCACCAGTGCGGAAAAACTGTTGATTGACCAGCTTCGGTCGAAACGTGCCGAATAGAGGGTGGCGGTTTCCAGATCGCTCCGCTCTTCGGCACGCAGCAAAGGAGTCACGCTGCTTTGAAGCGGCGCGGGGCTGACGCGCACCGCACTCATCCCTTCAACAAACGCATTGATTCGCTCGCCCCATGCCTCGCCCTCCAGAACCTCGCCGGCGCTGATCAGATAACCGGCCGCGCTGCGGTGCGCCTGACAGTTTGAACCCCGACCGATCTTCACAGCCGAAAAGCCCACCCACAACCCGTGACTGGCGCGCGTCAGGGCGACATAGAGCAGACGAAGATCTTCGCGCAGACGCTCATGATCCGCGACCGCAACGTCGGCCGCACCGAACTTGAGCAGCAGGCGGCGTTTGCCTTCATCGCCCGCGAGCTCCAGGTAGCGGGCCTTGCTGCTGTCGACTGGCTTGTGGCAGGTGACGAATGGCAGCATGACGTAGGGATATTCAAGTCCCTTGCTCTTATGGATTGTCACGACTTTGACAAGGTCGGCGTCGCTTTCCAGACGCACGATCTGCTCATCCGTCCGGCTGCCCGCGTTCTGACACTGCACGGCAAGCCAGCGGATCAATGCGTGCTCGCCGTCGAGTGTTGCGCTGGCGGTCTGTAATAACTCCGCCAGATGCAGGATGTTGGTCAACCGGCGCTCTCCATCAGGACGCAAGAGCCATTTTGCCGGCAAATCAAACAAATGCAGTGTCTTGCGGAGCATGGCAAGGATACCCTGCGATTGCCAGACCACCAGTAGTTGCCGTAACCGCTCGGTCTGCCGGTCGAAGGCTTCGTCGTCTGCCGCGAAGGCTGTCAGTTCTGCCAGATCGAAGCCGATCAGTTCAATCGCCAACCCGGCGCGCGCCAGTCGCACATCTGCGGGCATGGCGACCGCGCGTAACCATCGCAACAGATCCCGTGCCTCATCGCTTTCGAATACGGAATCCTTGTCGGACAGATAGACGGATGCCACGCCGCGCCGGCGCAACGCGCGCCGCACGGCGCTGGCTTCAGTGCCCGTACGCACCAGTACCGCGATATCGGCCGGCCGGATCGGCGCAAAGGGCTTGGCGTCGGACTGAAATCCGGCCTCACGATCATTGAGCAACTCGACAATGCGCTGGGCGCACAACTCGCCGAAGCGACGATGAATCGTGGTGGCATTGACGATCTCGTTGCTGTGCACGATCTCGAGCGCAGGGACAACACCTGTGGCATCGATCAACCGATCTTTGCGGCCCCTGGCCAGAACCGGCAGGAAAGGCACCGGATTGTCGCGGCCGTTTCTGAACAGAAAGGCGCCCTCGCCGGGTGAGTCCTCGGCCCGGAGGAACCAATGATTCACGGCCTGCACGAGCGGTTCGGTCGACCGGTAGTTGGTTTCCAGGACATAGTGGCGCGGGCTGGTCGCGCGACGCGCAGAGAGGTAACTGTAGATGTCCGCACCACGAAAACCATAAATCGACTGCTTGGGATCGCCGATCAGCAGCAGCGCGATCTGGCGATCGTCGCTGGCCACGCGGTAAATTTTGTCGAAGATCCGGTATTGTCTCGGCGACGTATCCTGGAACTCATCGATCAGTGCAACGGGATATTGACTGATGATGCGTTCGCGCAGGCGTTCTCCGGATTCGCCGTCAAGCGCGGCCTCAAGCCTGCGCAGCATATCGTCAAAGCCGAAAGTGCCGGACTGCCGCTTGAGATGGGCGATGCGACGCGCGACCCAGGTTGCCGCGTGGGCACGCACCGGCGTCGTGGTGTCGGGCAGGTCATTGAGCTGCGCGTCAAGCTCCCGGAACGCATGAAAAACCGGGGGGATCGTCCCCTCGAACGGCTTCTTGCGTGCTTCCATTAAGCCGTCAGGCGTCAATCGCCACCAACCCTTGCCCAGATCCGGGCGTGCGAGCGCGGTGTCGTCGGCAACCCAGGCCGTCAGCCTGGAAATCCAGTTCTCGACGTAGTCGTCACGCAGTTGCGTGCCGTTCCAGCCGGCCTTGTCAGCCAGCCTTTGCGCAACAATCCAGTCCTGCATTTCCCGTGCCCGGATATCCCATCCGGACTTCAGGTCGCGGACTTTCGCAACCCGCAACAACTGATGATGGTCCAGCACCTGGGCAAGCGGATCTGCGGCTGTGGGATCGTCAATGTCCCGGTCGACCAGCGCACGCATATCCTTGATCAGCGCATCCACGCCGTTCCATATTCCGAGAAGCAGTTCGAGTTGCGCCTCATCCAATGGGTAACACTGCTGTCGCCAGTAATCCTGACTGGCCTGAATCCGCATCGCGTCCTCATCGGCGGCGAGCGCTTCATCAAACAGACTGCCGCTATCGAACGCATGCTCGCGCAGCATCCGCTGGCACCAGGCATCAATGGTGTAGACGGCCGCATCGTCCATGCCTTCGGCTGCAGTGGCAAGGCGCCAGGCTGCTGCGCTTCTGGCGTCGCCTTCTGGGTAATCGGCCAGTAATTCAATCAGCGTGCTGTCGTCATCCTGCGGTTTTGACTCGCCGCGGAAGCACCGGGCAGCTTCAATCAATCGCTTGCGGATGCGATCGGACAACTCGCGCGTGGCTGCGCGCGTGAACGTCATCACCAGAATTTCGGAAGGGCCGAGCGGACGGGGAAAAGCCTGCGCATCGCCGTGACCCAGGACAAGACGGAGATAGAGCGCCGCAATGGTGAAGGTTTTCCCGGTGCCGGCACTCGCTTCGATCAGCCGACTACCGTGCAACGGAAAGCGCGTGGCAACCAGCGTCTGGATGGCGCGGGACTCGGTTGACGTCGTCATGGTGTCACCTGGTGCGCGGTGGCGACACAGTGCGATCCGATCCAGGCAATCAGCTGGCCGTGGATCAGTGGCGCGAGGCGCTGCAGTTCGCCATCGAGTTCAAGCGCTTCGTAGTCGGGAAAAACGCGTGCAAAACACATATCCTGCACTTCACCCTCGTTGTCGTAGCCACCTTCGTACGTCGCGATGGCATTCTGCTGACGCGCAACGGCAATTGAGGTTGCGAGCGGCAACGGCAGCGGCGCGGACATTCCTGCCACCCAGAGCGCGAGCAGGTCCTGCAGCGTCGCCCGCGCACGCGTCGGGTCGACCGGGTGGATTTCGATGACCGCGTTCTGGTCGACCACAAAACCAGTCGCCTTGATGCCCGCCACGGCACAACACAGGCTGCGCAGCCAGACGCCGATCAGCTTTTCAGGGCGCAGATCCTTGACCTTGCCATGGGTCAGGTCGCAGAGTCGGACTGGCTCCAGCTGAAGCCAGACATAGGCTTGGTCCTGACTGCCTGCCGGTGAGACGGCTGGCGAGTCGGTTTGCGAGTCAGGTTGCGTGTCAGGTTGCGTGTCAGGTTGCGTGCCAGGTTGCGTGTCAGGGTGCGTGTCAGGTTGCGAGTCGGGCTGCGAGTCGGACTGCGGAACCGGCTGCGGATCGGCCGGTGCCTGACCTGCAACCGGGTCGCCATAGCGCAAGTTCTCAAGCCAATCCTCGAGCACCGCACCAGCGGCCTCGATGCGCGCCGATTGCCTTGGCGCGGGGTGATCGTAACGCCGGCACAATGCCGACCACGCCATCAGCATCGGCGTCACGGTCTGGTCGAGTTCCTGTAACGCAAATTCGCCCATCCCGCTGATCGGCAAACGCCCTGCCAGGCGCATCTGGCGCAAGGCGCGCGCAACATACGCGCGCAACTGATCGGCCGACGCGTCGGGCGGAGCCTGATCCAGCAGTTCCTGCAGGAGTCCGTAGCGATCCAGTCCGGCAATGCCCCAGGACTCTTCGTCGGTGTCTTCCTGCTCGTCGTCGTCAAACACCACGGACAGACGCATCTTGAAGTACGCCTTGACAGGATTGCGCAGGAACCGCGCGAGTTGGACGATGGTGAGCGGGTTTGTACGATCCGGCGAGAATGACGCAGACGGCGAATCTGGCGGCACCGGGGTCGGTGGTTCGCCTGCGGCGATGGCATCGTGCGCGGCACGCCATTCACGCGCGTAGGTGACAAGCGTTGATCCCCGCTCGAAATACTGCCGGCTGAAGGGCTGCAAAGGATGCTCTTGCGTGCGCGCGCTGACCGCTTCCGGCCCCCAACCTGCTGCCAGGTAATCACGCAGCTGGGACACCAGTACCGAGGCGGGTTGTTCACTGTTGTCGCGCACGCTGCGCCCGGACCAGCTCACATAGAACTGCCACCGCGCTGACAGCAGCGCTTCGAGCATCAGTTGACGGTCGTCGTCGCGCCGCGAGCGGTCTCCGGGCAAGGCCATGCCGGCAAGCCCCATCAGGTCGAAATCGCTGCGCATCACGTGACGCGGATAATCGCCGTCATTCATGCCCAGCAGGCATACGACTTCGAACGGGACAACGCGCAGGGGCATCAGCGAGCAGAAAGTCACGCCGCCCGCCCGGAAGCGTTTGCTCAGGGAAGGCAGGTTCAGCGCATTGAGCCATGCCGACCGCACCACTGCCAGGGGAAGCGCGTCCGTAAACCCCGCCCTTTCGCAGGCATCGCGCCAGGTTGTGAGCGCGTCGGAAAGCGACTGAATCGCCTGCCGGTCGGCATCCCCGGTGGGCGCAGCGATCGCCGCGAGCAAATGCCGGCCGCGCTCGGCCCACACATCGGGTGTCGCGTCGACGATTGCCTGTGACCACCAGTCCCTGAGCAGTTGCAACAGGTGCGCCAGTGACCCGGCCAGCGCGGCATCCAGCCCGCCGAGTTCGGCGTAGGGTTCGATGTCGTGGAAACTGGTGTCGCTGCCCTCGTCTGCTGGCAGGCCGCTGCAATAGCCGAGCAACATGCGATGCAGTCCGAACAGCGCGCTGTTCTGATCACCGCAAGCTGCAAGACCCAGCTTTGCGCGATGATCGGCGTCCAGGCCCCAGCGGATTCCTGCCCCGACCATCCAGGCGGTCAGGCGGGGCAAATCGTCCTGGCGAATGCCGAACCGTGCTGCGATCGCCGGTACTTCAAGCAGATCGACCAGTTCGCTCATGCGACAACGCTGCTGCGGCAGTGCCAGCAACCAGTCGACCGCCCCGATGAGCGGCGTGGTGGTTTTGGCGCCGAGGTCGGATATATCAAAAGGAATGTGTCGCGGATCATCGCGGCGGTATTGACCGAAGACGGCACGGACCGCAGGAGCCATCTGTTCGATGTCTGGAACCATCACGACGATGTCGCGCGGCTGCAGGGGCTCCTGCCCGGGTTTCGCCGCGCCGCGATCGGCCAGCAGACCCAGGAGGTGATCGTGAAGGATCTCAAGCTCGCGGACTTTGCTGTGCGCAATCTGGAAGCAAATCGAACGGTCGCCAGGCGCGAGTACGATGTGCCGGGCCTGCGTATCCGCAACCGGCACCAGATCACGAATGTTGTCCTGCACCTGCCGCAACAGCGTGGGCTGCTGTCCGGAATCATCGTCGAAGAAATCGATCTTGAGCATGTCGAAATCGCGGCGCGCCCGCTCTGCGTCGTCAAAGGCATCGAGCTGGCGTACGAAATCCCGGCTTTGGCGTCCCCAGGAGGCGAGCAGCGGATTTGCGTGGTGATGCATTTCCTGTTCAGGGACGGACGAGAGATCGAGGTTGCCACGTAATGCATGACGCCGACGGGTGGATCGCAGCAACTCGCTTCCCGCGATAATGTCAGCCCAGAAAAACTGGCACGGATTAAACACGGCCACCAGAACCTGGCGATGGCGCGACAACGCGGCAATCGCCCTGAGGCTGGAAAGCGGAAACTGGCTGACGCCAAATACGGTGATCCGGCGCGCGACGGCATCGGGCAAAGGTTCGTCGCGTTCGAGTCGGGCAAGAAACCGGTCTTCAAGCTGTGGCCGGATGACTGCGCGATACCCGGGCTCGAGTGAATCCAGCAGGGCACGCCAGAGCACCGGCTGCCAGCTCTGATCGGCCGGCACCGGCACCGGCTTGCCGTCGGCCGGAATCAGGACGTCGCGGCCCGCGGCCCATTCGCCCAACCAGCGCGCGCGGTAGATCTGATACTGATCGAACTGATCGGCCAGGCGAGCCGCAAGCTGAAGGGTACGATCGGGTTCGTCGGCACGCAGGAACCCGCGCACTGGCGCGAATTCAGGGAGCCCCAGCAGGTCGGGCAACAGCTTCATGATGCGCCACGTCATGGGGATCTTGTCCAGCGGCGAATCCGCCGGGACGGCGTCGCGCCCAAGGACTTGCCGGTAGGTGCGCCACAGGAACCGGGCGGGCAATTCGACACGGGTTGCCGCGCATACCCCGCCCCGGCTAGCCAGTTCCATCTTGAGCCATTCGGCCATGGCATTGCTCTGAACAAGGATGACCTCCTCTTCGAGCGGCCCGAGGGGGTTCGCGGCCAGCCATTGCGCGATGGCCTCGACTAGATTCTCAGACCGGTTGCTGTGCAGGGCGATGAAGCCGGGTCGCAAGGATTGTGGCATTCGACGGGTGAAAATCAGGTGATCGGTATCAGGAATCGGGTCCCATTATGAAGGCCCGGTGGCTCAGGAGGTGAGCCTGCTCTGCGGATGCACGGAAACGATGGCCTCATGCAGCGTGGCAAAGATATTGCTCTCGCCGAGCACCTCAAAAATGCCGTGCCGGTGCATATCGGCACGCAAGTAGCTGCTGACCCGCGCGAACACCACGCGAATGCCCTGATCGTGCAGATTCCCGCACAATTCGCCCAGCGCGCACGCGGCCGAATAGTCCAGATCCGAAATCGCGCCCGCGTCAATCAGCAGTGTCTGGACCTTATCGGGCGCGGCGGCAATCAGCCGGCGCACTTCACCTGCGAAAAACTTGTCATTGGCGAAGAAAAGATCAGCGCCGAACCGGTAAATCAGCAGTCCCGGCGCGGTTTCCAGCCCTGGCACCGCGGGCTGGGGGCGCCAGACGCCCTGCGCATCGGGCACCAGAACCTGGGTATGCGGACGATAGCTATGGCGTACGTGCCGCAGGATGGACAACGCCATCGCGAGCAGGATTCCCTGTTCGACCCCGACAAACACCACCGCGGCGGCCGTGGTCAGCGCCAACCCGAACTCGCCCGGACTTTCCCGACGGATATGGCGAAGATCTTTGACTTTGACCAGGTGCAGAGCAATGGTGAAGACGATTGCGCCCAAAACGCAATGCGGCAGGTAACGCAGCGTCTGGCTGAAGAACAACAGAACCACCAGGACCACCACGGCAAACACCACCTGGGTGAACTGGCTGCGCGAACCGGCGGTCTCCGCCATCGCGCTCTGCGTCGGGCTGCCGTTGACGACGAATGCGCCACCCGCCACTGCGGCGAAGTTGGCCGCGGCAAGGCCAAGGATGTCGTCGTTGACATCCTCCTCCTCACGGTACTGGTCGGCATACGACCGGGCTGCTGCAAGGCTCTGGGCAACGATCATCACAAAGCAGGAAAGCGCGGCGGGAATGAGTTGGACGGTTTCACCCCACGTCACCTGCGGCAATCGCGGCATTGGCAATCCACCGGCCACCTCGCCGACGAGCGAAAACCCGAGTCGTTCGAAATCGAACGCCCAGCTTGCCCAGATCGTGAGCGCCACTACGATGAAAGCCATTGGAAAACGGGGCCAGTAGCGTCCGGTCAGCAGCACGCTGAGTGTGACGGCCAGCGCGAGGGTGGCCGAGAGGCCGTGCGCGTCCATCAGATGGGTGACCACGATGAACAGTTGTTCGGGCGTGCGAGAGGAGTTCACCGGGATTTCAAACATTACGCCCAGCATCGCGATCCCGACCTGTATGCCGACACCTGACAGGAACCCCACCAGCACGGTACGCGACATGAAATCCGCCAGAAACCCGAGCCGAAAAATTCGCGCGATCACGAGCAGCACCGCCACCATCAGCGTCATCACCGCCGCAAGATCGGCGTAGTGCGCGAGGTCTGCGGGAGCCATCAGGGATAGCTGGCCCGCCATGATCGTCGCGGTCGCGGAATCGGCTGCCACCACCAAATGGCGCGAAGCACCAAAGGCGGCAAACGCGATCAGGGGCAGAAAGACGGTGTACAGGCCTGTCACTGCGGGCATTCCGGCGATGCGCGCATAGCCAAGCACCTGCGGAATATCCATGGCCGCGAGCGAAACGCCGGCAAAGCCATCACGCACCAGTCGCTCGCGCGTCAACGGTCGCAACCCACCGAACAGCTTGATTCGCATACGCGTTCTCCGTGTGCACCCGAGGAGCGCCTGAGGGGCGTCTAACGACGGGGAGCTTACCGGCCGGGCGCCTACCGACGGGGACTCTACCGATGAGGACTCTACTGACCGGAAGTTTACCGGCCGGGAGTCTACCGACAGCGAGTCTGCCGGCCAGGAGCTGACCGACAACCCGGGTTCAGGCCGGTACCGCCTTGCGCCCCGCCCGCGCCCGCGCGATGACGGTCTTCATGATCTGCGCGGTACCATCGCCGATCTGAAACCCCAGAATGTCACGCAGGCGCTGCTCCATCAGCCCACGGTCATAGCCGCCATGGCCATGCATCAGCAGGCACTGATGCACGGTTTCATAGGCGAGTTTAGGGGCCCACCATTTGCTCATGGCGGCCTCAGCGGAATGCGGCAGCTTCTGATCCTTCAGCCAAAGAGTCTGCAGGCACAGCAGGCGCGCCGCCACGACCTGGGTATCGGCGTCAGCCAGAGTATGGGACACCCCCTGGAAGGCCGACAGCGGCTGGCCAAACGCTTTGCGTTCAGTGACATATTGCCAGGTTTCCTCAAGGGCAATGCGGGCCACGCCAAGGACCTGCATGCCGATCAGCGCGCGCGAGTAGTCAAACCCCTGCATGACCTGGACAAACCCCTGGTTCTCGTCGCCCAGGCGGTGCGATACCGGAACACGGACGTTCTCAAAGAACAGGGATCCGCGTCCAATGGCCCGTTGTCCATGGCAGTCAAAACGCGTGCGCGTGAGGCCCGGGACATCCGTGGGCACGAGCAGCGCAGTGACGCCGTGCGCTCCGGATTCCGGGGTACCGGTGCGGCCGAAGACGACGATCGCGTCAGCCTGATCCGCTGCCGAGATGGATGTTTTCTCGCCGTTGATGACGTAGTCGTCCCCCACGCGTTCGATATGCAGTCGCAAATTGGCGGCGTCCGAGCCGCCCCCCGGTTCAGTCAGCGCGATGGCGATCAGCGCATCGCCCTGGATCAGCCGGACCAGCCAGGGGTCGACGATCTCCGGCCTGCCGTGCTGTGACAGAATCTGCCCGTTGAGCGATCCGAGCAGGTTGACATACGCCAGACTGAGATCAGCGCGCGAGATTTCCTCGTGAATCACGCCGGCAGCCAGGCATCCCATGCCCAGCCCTCCGTATTGTTCGGGTAACTCGGGGGCGATATACCCGAGTTCACCCATCTCGCGCATGAGTCCGCGATCAAGCACGCGGGTCACATCACGTTGCTGGAAACCGGGTGCGACGCGCTCTTCGGCAAAACGGCGCACGTGCCCGGCGAGCATGGCGAGGTCTTTATCGATGTAGGGATTCATGGCTACCTGTCCGTGAAAGAGACTGTTGCAAAATATTCACACGCATCGCTGGAGTTTACCCGCGCCGCAGCGTGGCGGTGTAGGGGTACGATAGAAGCAATAATGCACACACCCGCATGGGTCAGGACGGAATGAATTCTTGCCCGAAGCCGCGTCTGTGCGCATCGCAACGCTTGAGGATCCGACTGTGACAATCAAACGCGACGCGCAGGTTCGCGTGGGCCTGGACGACCAGTCGGTCGCCTTGCGGCTGTCCGAGGACGGCCCCAACGAGCTGGGGGTGAGCCAGCGCCGCAGTCTGGTCATGATCGTCCTTGAAGTGCTGCGCGAACCGATGTTCCTGCTGCTGCTCGGCGCGGGCGGTATCTACCTGACCATGGGTGATGCACGCGAAGCGCTGGTGCTTCTGGGTTTCGTGCTGGTGATCGTGCTGGTCACGGTGCTTCAGGAAAGGCGCACGGACAACACTCTGAGCGCATTGCGCGATCTGTCCAGCCCGCGCGCGCTGGTGATGCGCAATGGCCGTGCCGTGCGAATCCCGGGTACCGAAGTCGTGCGCGATGATGTTCTGATTGTCAGCGAAGGCGATCGCGTCGCAGCTGATGGCGTCCTGCTTGAGGCGCATGAACTCGCAGCCAATGAGTCGCTTCTGACCGGTGAATCGGAGCCAGTGTCCAAACAGGCTGGCGACGATCTTCTGTATGCCGGCACGATGGTTGTGCGCGGCCAGGGGATCATGCGCGTGACCGCAACGGGCCAGCGAACCGAACTTGGGCGCATCGGCAAATCGCTTGACGACATTGCCCTGGCGACCTCGCCACTTCAGGAGGAAATGGCGTTGCTGACGCGCCGCGTGGCAATCATCGGGATTTCCTTGTGCGTTCTGCTGGTGGTGCTGTTCTGGCTCACCCGCGGGGATCTCGCCGGCGGCGTGCTCGCCGGCATCGCGCTGGCGATGGGCATTCTGCCGCAGGAATTCCCGGTCATACTGGTCGTGTTCCTGGCGCTGGCGGCGCGCCGCATCGCGGTTCACCGGGTACTGACGCGCCGGCTCAACGCGATTGAAACGCTGGGTGAAGTCTCGGTCCTGTGCGTGGACAAGACCGGCACTCTGACCGAAAACCGCATGATCGTCAGCGCACTGCGCATTGGCGACGAGGAACTGAGCACGGAGCGCCTGGGCAGCGGTGATCTGCCCGAGCCGTTTCACGAGTTGCTCGAGTACGCAGTACTGGCCAGTGAAATCAGCCCGCACGATCCGATGGAGCAGGCGTTCCACCGGCTGGCCGCCATCCAGCTGGAAGGATCGGAACACCTGCATCCCACCTGGGCTCTGGTGCGTGAGTATGAGCTTGAGATCGGCATGCTGGCGATGACGCACATCTGGCATGACGATACCGAAGGCCGCAACGTCGTCGCCTCCAAGGGGGCGCCGGAGGCCGTGATGGATCTGTGCCACTTGCCGGCGCAACGCTGCGCCGTGCTGCGCGAGCAAGCTGCCACAATGGCCCGGCGAGGCTTGCGGGTGCTGGGCGTGGCGAAGTCGACCCTGCCGGCTGGTTTGCAGATGCCGGGCATCCAGCACGACATCAGCTTCGAATGGGTGGGCCTGGTCGGCCTGTCGGATCCGCTGCGCGCGGAAGTTCCGGAGACCGTGGCGCAATGCCAGCGGGCGGGGATCCGCGTGGTGATGATCACCGGGGATCATCCGGCGACCGCCATGGCCATCGCCGCGCAGGCTGGCATCGACGGCAGCGATGTCCTGACCGGTGACCAGATTGCCACACTGGACGCGCAGGCGTTAGGCGATCGCGTCGGCCGGGTGAACGTGTTTGCGCGCATCAAGCCCCACCAGAAGCTTGCGTTGGTCAATGCGCTGAAGGAGCGCGGCGAAATCGTCGCGATGACCGGCGACGGTGTCAATGACGCGCCGGCGCTGAAGGCGGCACATATTGGCATCGCAATGGGCGGACGCGGCACGGACGTGGCGCGCGAGGCTGCTTCGCTGGTGCTGCTTGAGGACGACTTCGCATCAATTGTGCGCGCTGTGGCGCTCGGGCGCCGCACCTACGTCAATATGCGCCAGGCGATGATCTATACGATCGCAGTGCATGTTCCGATCGTCGCGCTGGCCTTGCTGCCGGTGCTGTTCGGCCTTCCAATCATTCTGGCCCCCGTCCACATCGCCTTTCTGGAATTAGTGATCGACCCGGCGTGTTCGCTTGCGTTCGAATCCGAGCCGGGCCGTCCCGGCCTCATGGAGCAACCGCCACGCGACCGCAGCCAGCGCTTGCTGGCGGGACGTGATCTTCTGCAAAGCATCATTCTGGGCGCATGTGTGTCAGGTGCCGCGATTGCCGCGTATGCCCTGCTTGCACACTTTGGCTTCGAAGCAGATAGCGCCGCAACCGGCACCTTCGTGCTGCTGGTGGCCGCCATTGGCGCCCTGCTGTTGCCCCTGCGCGGAACGAGCGGTTCGGCGCTGAGCCTGTTGAGTGGGCTCACACGCGAAACTCGCTGGATACTCGCGCTGACGCTGTGCGCGCTGGTGATTGCCTCACGCGTGCCGTTACTGGCGTCAATGCTCCGACTGGATGTGTTGCCACTGGATGTCTGGGCCGGATGCCTGGCAGCCGGCCTCGCGCTGGCAATCCCGCTGCAAGGCATCAAATCGCTGTTACCCCTCACATGGCGATCCGCCCATGAATCCTCCTGACGTTCACTCCGCCAGCGCGCCGCCCGAGTCGTCCGCATCGCCACCACCCGATCAGGCGGTGGGCGAAACGCCGGACAATCGTGTCGCCATCCGGCGACTGGCCGGCACTGCGCCACGAAGCTGGCGACGCTGGGTTCCCGGTCTGGAGATGTTGCGGACCTATCGTGTCAAGTGGCTCCCCCACGACATCGCGGCCGGGCTGGTTCTGACCACGATCCTGGTGCCGGTGGGCATCGCCTATGCAACCGCCTCGGGACTGCCCGGCATCTACGGCCTTTATGCGACGATCGTGCCGCTGATTGCCTACGCGATCTTCGGCCCAAGCCGCATCCTTGTCCTCGGGCCCGATTCGTCGCTCGCGGCGATCATTCTGGCGATCACGCTGCCACTGTCCGGCGCAGACCCCTTGCGTGCCGCAACGCTGGCCGCCGGCATGGCGATCGTCTCCGGTCTTGTCTGCATTGCTGCGGGTATCGCGCGCCTGGGATTTGTCACGGACCTGCTGTCCAAGCCCATTCGCTACGGCTACATGAACGGCATCGCACTGGTGGTGCTGGTCAGCCAGACCCCAAAGCTGTTCGGGTTTTCCGTCGAACAGGACGGACCGGTCATGACCCTGTTGCACATCTGGGAAGCGCTGCTTGAAGGCAAGGCCAACCCGGTTTCCACGCTCATCGGAACCTCGGCGCTGGCCTTGATTCTGCTGCTGCGACGTTTTCCGGCAGTGCCAGGCATTCTGATCGCTGTCGTGGCCGCGACGCTGATCGTCGCCGCATTCGATTTGGATTCAACTGCCGGCGTCGCGGTGCTTGGCGCACTCCCCGAGGGCTTGCCGATACCGACGATCCCGTGGATTGCGGCAGAGGATCTCGTGCATATCGTGATCGGCGGCTTCGCCGTGGCGCTGGTCTCCTTTGCGGACACTAGCGTGCTATCGCGCGCGTACGCAACGCGCAGCGGCAAATACGTGGACCCCAGTCAGGAAATGATCGGTCTGGGCGCGGCCAACCTTGCCGCTGGCTTTTTTCAGGGATTTCCGATCAGCAGCAGTTCGTCACGCACGCCGGTCGCAGAAGCCGCCGGCGCACGCACTCAGATCACAGGCGTGATCGGCGCCGTCGGCGTGGCCGCATTGCTGGTCGTTGCCCCTGATTTACTGAAACATCTGCCCCAATGTGTTTTAGGCGCCGTGGTCATTGCATCGGCGATCGGTCTCATCGAAATCCCTGATCTGCTGCGGATCCGCAAAATGGAACGCTGGGAGTTCCGACTTTCGGTGGGGTGCCTGTTTGGCGTGGCGATTCTGGGTGTGATCCAGGGGATTGGCCTGGCCATCGCGGCTGCGGTGATCGAATTCCTCTGGTCGGTGTGGCGACCGCACTATGCGGTGCTCGGACGTGTCGATCAGATCAAGGGGTACCACGACATCAGCCGTTACCCCGATGCCAGGCGCATACCGGGTTTGGTGCTGTTTCGCTGGGATGCGCCGCTGTTTTTTGCAAACGCGGAGCTCTTTCAGCAGCGTGTCCTTGAGGCAGTCACGACATCGCCCACGCCGGTGCGCTGGCTGGTCGTGGCCGCCGAGCCCGTCACGCGGCTCGATGTGACGGCCTCGGATGTGGTGGCCGAACTCGACCAGACTCTGCACGATGTCGGCATCGAACTGGTTTTCGCGGAAATGAAGGATCCGGTCAAGGACAAACTCAAACGGTTCGGGCTCTTCAAGCAACTTGGCGAGGAGGCCTTTTTTCCGACAGTGGGAGCGGCCGTCAGGAAATTCATCGACCTCCATGATGTTTCCTGGGAGGACTGGCAGGATCGCGAAGTTTGACCCATGGATTTCAGTCACCAGTGCAGTGTTCAACGCGATCAGGCACTTAAAACCGTGCCTTTTGGGTCATGGCGGCGTTGAACTCTGCACCAGCCAATTGCAAAAAGATGCGGGCTTGCGGCTTACTTGGGTGAAATCAGCCGAAATGAAAACGGCTCAGCGGCTTGCTCGTTGACCGTGACATCGACAGCCTTGGTCACCAGGGACCCTGGCACCTCGAGTCGCGTGACGTTGTTTAGTTTCCGACCCTCCAGAATATAAATTGAGTCCACCGTGAAGTCGTGGCTATCGCCGTGCACAATCAAAACCGGCTTGCCGAATTCCTTTGCCAGCGGCAGCAGGGTCTGGCCAAATGACGTGCGAAACCCCGAGCTCGGCGGAAAATTGTCATGGCGATCCCCCCCAAGCAGCACATCGGCCTGGAGAAAAAAGGCGATCGCGACATACCCTTTGCTTTTCGCAAGACGAAAGGCGTCCTGGATCCACGCGATGTTTGCGCGATCCCGCGCCAGAAACTCCGCTTCGGCGCGTGGATCCCTGGGATCGAAGCGGTTGTTGCTGCCGACGATATGCAGCGTCACAAACAGTGTTCTGGATACGACCCAGCGCTGGTTTTCGACGTAGTTGGAAAAGTCCGGCATCACGACGGACTGGCTCTCAAGCGTCATCGGTTTCTGCCCGAGGGAGCGATCCGGGAAGAAGAAGTCGCGGCGAACTTTAGCCAGTCGCTCCAGCGGATCGTAACTTCCGGCAACGATGCGCCCGCAATCCGTCCAGTCGTTGTCGCCAGGGGTGTAGACGACGGCCTGTTCGTACAAATCAAAATGGTGTCGCTGGCGCGCGAATTCCTCGTCAGAACACTGGGTATACCCGGCCTTAAAGTCGCCCACATGCACCGAAAATCGTGGTTTGACCTGGTTGATCGCGGTGATCAACGACCGATAATTTGCCCCCGCCGACGCGTCAAAACCGTACGGCAAATCGCCGAGCGCAACAAAATTGAAGGTGTCGGCCTGCACCGGAAGCACCATTGCCAGCAAGACGGTGACAAGCAGCACGCGGACTCGGCACAAAGCCCATTTCACAGCACGGTGATGGACTGCAAAGGGTCGCCTACCACTCATGCGGGCTTGTTTCATCATGATTGCGGGAGAATATACTGTGCGCAAACGCTCTTTAGTATAAAACTTCACTTTTAGTTCTTCCGGGGCGTCGGGCAGGATCAACAATCCAGGGCGTCAGGGGACGCAGTATGACAGCGTACAAGCGCGACCGCGCCGGTCGACGCGCGAAATCCGCGCGCATGACGTCCGGCAACGACGTTGCGCTACGTTGAAACGGGGTCGATACACGTGAATTTGGCGACGAATTTTTCGGGAAATCAACCGCGCAAGGTACACGCCTTCGCGGTTTTTTTCATGCTCGCGTTACCCGTGCTGATCGCCGCGTGGGCCTATGTGTCCCGTAATGTCGGCGCAATGCTGATCGCGCTGGGGTTGTTGCTTGGTGTCCTGGCCTGGCGGATCACCGCGCTGCGCACGGTCCTGACGTTTCTCGCATCGCTCTCGATGGCGGTCGCAGTGGCGGAATTCATTGTGCCGATGTTCGAAAAGAAGCCGCCGCCAGATGCGATCAAAGTCATCGAACCGCCGGACTACTGGCTAGTCACATCCTATGGTGCGATTGGCAGCAAGGGCAGCCATCAATTCAAGCGCATCGCGCCGGATGGACGCGTGATCTACGACACCATCTACACCATTGGTGATGACGGTTACCGAGTCACGCCAGACGTACCTGAGTCGGGCGACAGGATTGTGTTCTATGGGGATTCGTTCACTTTCGGCGAGGGTCTGAAGGATGACGAAACAATGCCTTACTACGTCGCCCGATTCACGGGGCGACCGATCAAGAACTACGGATTTCATGGTTACGGAGTGCAGCAGGCGCTGGCAATCATGCAAAGCGACCGGAACACCTCGGGTACCGTGAACTTTCTGCTGACTGCCCCGTGGCATGCCCAACGGTCAGCCTGCAAGGTCGTTTTCAGCGCTGGATCCCCCAAGTATGAGGTCACGGCCGAGGGCAAAGTCGTCGACACCGGACGATGCAGGATGGTGACGGGCTTGGGTCCCCTCGGAAAGATCATCTCCATGTCGAACCTCTATAAACGCTATCTGTCGACGCGCCCGATGGAGGTCACCGATGCGGATTACGATCGATATCTGGCCCTGATTGGCGAAATGGCGCGCATTTCCCGGGAAAGGGGTCAGAAATTCATCATCGGTTTCGTCCGTGCGGACGAGGATCTGTTCGAAGGCACGCACTATTCGAACGAAAAAATCCTGGATAAATTGCGTGGTCTTGGTGTGGAGATCGTCGATCTCACCCTGGCCCCCCGCAACGAGGATCTTGAGCGCAAATACTATATCGACGAACTCGACAAGCATCCGAGCGCGCAGGCGAACCGGGCTCGCGCAGGCATCCTTAAGGATGTTTTCGAACGCAAGTCGAAGTAGTGGTTTGACTGAGCGAACCTACTTCCTGCTGCCGACTCCCGTCCAGCGATCAACCAGATCGGTTTCAATGCCAAACAGATCCAGTGCGCGTCCGGCCGTGTGATTGATGATATCGTCCACCGACTGCGGCCGGGTGTACAGGGATGGAACGGGCGGCATGACGATCGCACCGTTCTCGGTGGCCTGTAGCATCGACTTCAGGTGCCCCGCGTGCAGCGGCGTTTCGCGCACCAGCAACACCACGCGTCGCCGCTCTTTCAGGCAAACGTCGGCGGCCCTGGAGATCAGGTTCCCGGTCATCCCCCAGGCAATCTCGGACAACGTATTGACCGAACACGGTGCAATGATCATGCCCATCGACTGAAATGACCCGGACGCGATCGACGCACCGACGTTTCGGTGCGAATGCACGACGTGCGCGAGCGATTCGAGGTCATCGGGCTTGAGATCGGTCTCCGAGGCCATGGTGAGCCGCGCGGCGTCGCTCATGACCAGATGAATCTCGACATCCGCGCGCTGCAATGCCTGCAGGATTCGCGCACCGTAAAGGGTGCCGGAAGCACCGGTGATGGCGACAATAAGGCGTTTGGGGTTCATGCAACCAATATTATCAGACCACCTGATGGGATGATTTTTTCAACCGGTCAAACTGCGTCGTCGAATCAATCTGTCGTTTCACGTGCGCCGCGGACGTCCCCATCGACATAGACCCACCGGTCACCCTCCCGCACAAAACGGCTGACTTCATGTAATCGCAGCGCCCGGCCCGCCAGGCGATTGCGGGCCACGAATTCGACTTCGGCGTGATCGGGGTCGGTCAACCGGTAGTTACGGATCTCGAGACCCAGCCACTTGACCTGCTGATCAAAATCAACTCTGGCGGGGCGGTGTGTGGCGTGCCACGTCTTCAGCAGATAGTGTTCCCGCTCAAGCACGAAAGCGCTGTAGCGCGAACGCATCAGGCTCTGCGCGTCGGGTGCAGGCACCGTGTCAAAGTGGTCGAGATAACGGCCACAGCATTGCGCATAGGACAGCGCACGCTTGCCGGCAAGATTGCCACAGGGGCAAGTTGCGGTGGGATTCGGCATGACGAGGCCTCAGTGGTCAAAAAAGGCAGTACATTGATCATAGTGGACTCTGTGTCCTCGCGTGGCGGGGTGGCTGGCGATGCAATGGGTACGCCGGATTTCGCTGCATTGACTGATGGGCGTCTCTATGCTGCCGAAAAAATCCCTGTGCGCACTCATCCTGACGCTCATGCTCGCAGCCTGTGCATCGACCAGCGTGACCGGTGTCGTGGATGCTGACGATCAACGGGAAATTGATGCTGCCAGTTGCGCTGAACTGATCGAGGCCTACCCAGACTACGTATCGGCCGAACGTGAACTTGTCGCGGCAATCAAACAGAGCAACCAGACCAGCGCAGCCATCAATCTGGTGGGCGTTGCGACTTTCGCGACCCTGGGACTCGGACTCTTCAGCCTCGACACCAACACAGACGCTCAGGATGCGCTCGCCGAAATTCGCGGCCTGCGCATCGCGCTGGAAACGGCGATCAACCAGCGAAATTGCAGGAAATAGCGCCCCGGACTTTGTACTAATCCGGTGCCCTAGACTTTGTACCAATCCCTGACCGCCGCCACGTAGCGCTCCACGCCTTGTGCGACGCTCGCCGGTTCAAGGGCACCGTAGGACAGGCGCTGATAGTTGGCGTGGGCAGTATTCGTAAGACCGAACGCAAAACCGGGAACCGAAACGACTTTGTGCTTTTGCGCCATCGCACGATTAAAGGCCAGGGGATCCTGGTCAGGCGACAGGCCCGGCATTTTCATGAGCACATAAAATGCGCCCTGCGTCTGGGGGAACTGCGCCAGATCCCCGAGCGAAGCGAGCACCTGGAACACATTCTTGCGCACGACGTCCAGGGCATCCACTCTGGGCTGCACCCAGGCGCGGCCGAATTTCAGGACTTCCAGCGCCAGCAACTGCGAAGGAACCGGAGCGCAGATCAGGTTGGTATCCTGAACCTTGTTCATCGCGTCGAACAAGTCCGACGGAAATACGACATACCCCAGACGCCAGCTGGCCATGCCATAGTTCTTGGACATGGAGTAGAAAGAGAACGTGTGCCGATTCGCACCGGGCAACGAAGCCGGAGAAAAGTGCTTCACGCCGTCATAGGTGAAGTATTCATAGGCTTCATCGCAAAAGTGATAAATGCCCCTCTCCGCACACAGCGCATTCACTGCGGTGAGCGACTCCCGTGAATAGACTGCGCCGGTCGGATTATTGGGTGACACCGTCACGATGGCGCGGGTACGCGGCGTGATCGCGGCGGCCAGCGCCTCGACATTCAGGGTCCAGTCGGCATTGGTCGCAACCGTCACGGGCGTGCATCCGCACATACGGATTGCCATTTCCTGGTTGAAATAAAACGGCATCGGCAGGATGAATTCATCACCGGGATCGGCGATCGCCAGGACACAGTTGAGGAACGCCATGTTGCTGCCGGCTGTCACCATGACCATGCCATCAGCTCCGACGTCAATCCCGTTTTCGTCGACGAGCTTTTTACGCAGCGCCTCGACCAGAGCGGGATAACCCATGACCGCCTGATACTTGTTCAACTGGACGTCGCCCATCAGGGCGGGAAGCGCGGCGATCGCTTCGGCCGGCGGACCGTAGTTCACCACACCCTGACCAAGTGAAATAGTGCCTGGATTGTTCGTGACCAATGCGCCGATCGCGGGAATAATGGGGGCATCCACCGCGTTCATGCGGAGTGAAAAGCGCTTCATGTGTCAGATCTTCAAGGGTTAACCTGCTTTGTGCTGGAGTT
>JADZBO010000022.1 GCA_020851995.1 Burkholderiaceae bacterium | reverse complement strand
TCGGGCGCCCTGTGCCTCAACCGTTTCCGACACGGCCTGCGCGGCAGGAAACCCGTAAATGATGCGATCCTGCGCCAGGAATTCATATCGACCCTGCATTGCCGTCCCCCGTGACCCGGGCGCCAGCTTGCCCGGTGGTTGTTCTTTTCTTGGGGGGATTTTAAATCAGCGCGCCGCGAATATTGGGTGGAGCACTCACCGTCGAAAAAACCACCACGCCGGACGATCATTTTCATTCACTGGCCGCGCTGGCGGATGCCGCGAGACGCAGGCCTGATCACTCCAGTTTGCGGGCGACGACGCGGTAGCGGCCAGCGTGCTTGGCCTCGTAAAGCGCCGCGTCCGCGACCCGCAACAGTTCATCCATGACCACTTCGCGCAGCGACTCGGCTGTCGCGACACCGATACTGACGGTGATGGGAATTTCGACCGTGCGCTTGGTGGCAGGGTCATCATAATAAACAGGCTGGCTCGACGTGATGGCGCGGATCTTTTCGGCCACGATCACGGCCTGCGTGCTGTTGGAGTTGTGCAGAAGAACACAAAATTCTTCCCCACCCACGCGCGCAAGCATGTCCGATGTGCGCACGGCGGTGCTCCAGCGCCGGGCGAGCTCCCAAAGCACGACATCGCCCGCCTCATGGCCGAAGCTGTCATTGACCGTCTTGAAGAAATCGAGGTCAATCATCAGCGCCGAAACCGGGTAAGCGGAATGATGCGTGTTCTTGATAATCTGGTCCGAAAACGAGGCGAATGCGCGCCGGTTGGCAATGCCCGTCAACGCGTCCGTGTTGGAATCACTGACCAGCTCGCGATTGATTCTGGTGAGTTCCTCGCGCAGACGCCTCTCGCGAAGGAACTTTTCGGACTGAACGATCGCATCGGTGATGTCGGTATATAAGGCGACGTACCGGGAGATCTTTCCCCACGCATCGGTAAACGGAACAATCGTCACCTGCACCCAGTAATAGCGGCGGGCCTTGTTAATGTTGCGGAAGGTTCCCTTCCAGATTTTGCCCGCACTGAGTGTTTCCCATAGCTCCATGTAGAACGACTTTGCGTACATGCCCGAGTTGAACATGCGATGGTTCTTGCCGATCAGCTCTTCCCGCGTGTATCCCGACACAGCCAGGAACGCGTCGTTGACACCGACGATTCTGCCCCCCGGATCTGACTCACTGATGATCAGATGCGCGCCCATGGCCTTAGCCTGGTTTGAGAGTTCGGAAATCGAAAGTTCGTAGCGGAGGTACCAGCGGTAAAGGACAAACGTGATCAACATCAGCAGCAGCGTCAATCCGCCTGCGGCCCAGTAATACGTGTCCAGACTCTCCGCGTGCTGCTGCGCAAGGATGACCGTATCACCGGTCACGGCCATGATGACGGAGTGATCGCCGCTGCCCCGGTAGGACACCATGAGCCGGTTGCTCTGGCCGAATTCAAACGAGCCCCGCAACCGCTGTTTGACCTGCTCCAGAATCGCCGCGCTCAGCGCCGACGAATCGACTTTCGGTTGTTCCCGGTTGGTTGCGATGACTTGGCCGGCATAATCGTAGAGCGTGATCGCCGTCGCGGGATCGTTGCTGGAGCGATCCCACAGGTTGAGAAATAATCCCACATTGAGCGCTGCGACCCAGTGATAGACCGCGTCGCCGACGCGCACGGGCGACGAAACCATCCAGAACGCATTTTCTGCCCCCGCGACCGGTGCCTGACCGACTTCATAGAGATCGCGATAGGGGAAGACCCGGCCAAAATCAATCACGGCCGAGCCAGGTCGTGTTTTGGTTTCGGGAAGAAAGTCGTCGGGTAGCGCAACACCGTTGTTGCGCATCGTGGAGCTTGCCACCACACGCAGTCTGGCGTCAACCAGAGACAGGCTTCGGATCACGCGGTCGTCGTAAATGAGTTGCTTGAGCGCGGCCGCAGCCTGTGTTGGCGTCTGCTCCAGGTAACGCGGGGTCAGGGCGACAACGGCATCCATCCGTGCGCCCACGGCATCCAGCGCACGCGAGACATGCTCTTCGAGCACCACGGTATTGGTTTCGATGCTGCTGCGCATCGATGACTCGAGATTTTGCCGGACGAGACGCATGGCGTAGAAGGTGCCACCCCAGATCACCCCGAGGAGCAGCGCCAGCAATGCAATGAAAAACAGCCGGAATTTCTTGGGCTTGACGTGAAAATCAGAGGAAAGCATCGATTCCACGGCTCAGTCCTTCACCACAATCGGAAGGAGTGCGTGGGGGGTGGCGGCCTTCACCAGACGCCCGTCCTTCTTGATTGCCGCCACAAACTCATTGACCCGGGCAAGCCACGCGGGGTCTGACTTGGGGACCGCGTAAGCGTAATCGGTGAGTTGCACCGGCTTGGTCGGCGCGATCACCCTGGCCCAGTCGGTATTCATTTCCATGCGCTTACTGTAGGGGTAATCGGTCATGAAAGCGTCTGCCCGACCCGACTCGACTTCACGCTCGCGTTCGCCGGGCTTGACCGAGACCTCCAGCGTTGCCTGGCTCAGTTGCTTCTGCATCAAGGGTTCCATGAAGGTACCCTTCTGCACGACAATCACGCGTCCGGGCCGATCGATGTCGTCCCAGGTCGAGAGATTGCGGTTAGAACGCGTCGTGACTGCGTAAACGTCGCTACGCAGATACGGAGCGGAAAAATCGACCTGCTCGGCGCGCGAGGGCAGAACACCGACCCCCATCATCGCAATCTGACACTTGCCAGCTGCTACATCCGACACCACCTTGCTGAAATCGGTCTCAAAATATTCCAGCTTGGCGCCGAGATCCTTCGCCAACTCCTCGGAAAGCTGAATATCAATACCCTGCAACCACCCGGTTTTCGGATCCCGGTAGCTGATGCCGTAGTAATCCGGCCACATGCATACCTTCAGGACGCCGGATTTCTGGATATCTTCGAGTGCCCCTGCCTGGGCCGTTGCCGCGAAGGCCGCGCAGACGGACAGAATGCTGAGCAAGCGTAAAGTCTTCATCAGAGTTGTCAAAAACAGCGCCTAAAGGATAAGTTATTCTTATTATGACGGTGATCGTCCGCAGAACGATACGCGATCTGCGCCCGATTTTAATAGTAAAGGGCGTGCAGGGTGGGCGACTTTTTGAAAACTTGTTAATCCAGCGCGCAGTCAACGGCCATCGCGCCGAGCAACTCGCTGCACACAGCGGGCGAAATGCCGACGAGGTAACCGCGTTTGCCGCCGTTGATCCAGATTCCTGGCAACGCGAGAATGCTGCGCTCGACATACACCGGCATGCGCTTACGGGTGCCGAACGGTGAGGTGCCTCCGACCAGATACCCGCTGTGACGGGTCGCCACTTCGGGTTTGCAGGGTTCGATCGACTTGACGCCGGCCTGCCGCGCCAGGTTCTTGGTCGAGACTGTCCGGTTGCCGTGCATCAGAACCACAAGCGGCATCGCCTTCTCGTCCTGCATGATGAGCGTCTTGACCACGCAAAACGGATCCAGCCCCAGGGAATCGGCTCCAAGCATGGCGCCACCGTGCTCCTGATATTCATAGGTGTGCTCGGAAAATTCGATTGCGTGCGCCCGCAGCAGCGCAGTCGCCGGCGTTTCGCTCACGTGCCCCTTTCGCGCCATCATGCCCCCCGCGGATCAACGCCGCCGCGCGTGCGCGTCGCACACCGGGTGGCACAACCCATCAGTCTAGCGCATGCGTCGGAGCCGACTGGGTGGAAGGAGGCTCGTAAGGAAGTTGTGCCGCAACGGCCACGCTCAGGGCGGCAGCGACCAGGGCCGCCACGACAGCGCGCAAGGGGGTGGTTGAACTCCTCATGACCGTCTCTCCGGCTGGGCGACTCGTCGCCGATCAGAGGCAGTCTAGAGACCCGGTGGCTCACCAGGTGATATTCTGGCCTGAGTTGAACCTTCAGAACCTCCCGTCCGGGTCAGCCACGATGTGCTCTGTATTCTCTCCAACCCAAAACGTCGACTGGGTGCGCGAGCAGTTCGGCGTGCAACTTGCGGGCGCTTATCCTGCGGTCACCTACCCGGGCTACCTGGCGCCCGTCGTACTCAAAAGCCACGCATCGGGTCGCCTCGCGTGCGGCCTGGCGCGCTTCGGCCTGGTGCCCTCCTGGGCCAAGGGCACCGAAATCGGCCGTCACACCTACAACGCGCGCAGTGAAACGGTGGCGGAAAAGCCGAGCTACCGGACCGCCTGGCTTCGCCGCCAGTATGCAATTGCGCTGGCGGACGATTTCTTTGAACCCTGCTATGAGTCAGGGCGGGCGGTCCGCTGGCGAATCGCCCGTGCAGATTCCGCGCCGTTGGGTATTGCCAGCATATGGGATCGCTGGACCGATCCGGCAACCGGCGAAGTCGTCGCCTCCTTTTCCATGCTGACGGTCAATGCGGACCAGCATCCGGTGATGAACCGTTTCCACAAGCCGGGAGACGAAAAGCGCACGCCGGTGGTGCTTGCGCCGGAACAATTCACGCCCTGGCTTGACGCCACGCCGGAAGCGGCGATGGCAATCCTGAGATCGGACTGCATGCCGACGCTTTCATGCGCCCCCGCCTGACTTTCGCCGGACAACCCTCTGACCCCCAAGCACACAATGCAAGACGCCAACC
>JADZBO010000021.1 GCA_020851995.1 Burkholderiaceae bacterium | reverse complement strand
TCTTCCACGCGGTTGACGGTCAGGCTAACGCCATTGACCGTGATCGAACCCTTGTACGCCAGATACCGGCTCAGCGATTGCGGTGCAAGTACGCAGAGCTCCCAGGATTCCCCCACCGGCTCGAAGCGCACCACTTCCCCCAGCCCGTCGACATGGCCCGAAACGATGTGCCCGCCAAGCTGATCGCCAACGCGCAGCGCTTTTTCCAGATTGACTTCGCCAGGCTCATCCAGACCGCGCGTCAGGCGCAGGCTTTCGCGCGAGACGTCCACGGAAAATCCGCCAGCGTGTTTTGACACCACGGTCATGCAGGCGCCCTGGATGGCGATCGAATCACCCAGACCGACATCATCAAGCGCCAGACCGCCTGCGTCGATCCGCAGGTGAACACCGGCATTCTCACCGCCATCCGCAAGAGGCTCCACATGTTCGATACGACCGATGGCCGCGATGATTCCGGTAAACATAGGTACCTTAGCCCAGGTGAAGTTTGCTCTGTAAATCCGCCCAGCGCGCCATGTCGCGTGCACGAATACGAATATCGGATCCCAGGCGCGTCACGTCAGTGAACTCGAAGCGCGCGGCATCCTCAAGCCTTGCGATTGCCGGGATGCGGGCAAGCCCTTTGCCGTCGCCCAGCAGCATGGGTGCCATGTAGAGCACGAGTTCATCGACGCAACCCGCGGCGATCAGGGCGCCGTTCATTCCTTCCCCGGCTTCCACGTGCACTTCATTGATATCGTTCGCGGCGAGCCAGCGCATCATCGCCATGAGATCCACGCGCTTGCGGGCGGCGGGTAACGCGGCGGATGACGGGTTGGACTCATCCGGCACCAGCACGACGCGCGCCCCTTGCGCGCTCAGGCGGTCGATTTTTTCAGGGTCGTTGTTCGCAGTAAAAATGACTGCGTCGCCGCCCGCCAGCACAGCGGCATCCGCGCGGATGTCGAGGCCCGGATCGATCACCCCGCGCCGGGGCTGACGCGGCGTTGTGACGTGGCGCACATCGAGGCGCGGATTGTCGGTTCGCACGGTACCGATACCCGTGAGCACGATGCAACTGCGCGCGCGCCAGTGATGGCCATCGGCACGCGCCTGCGGGCCGGTGATCCATTGCGACACGCCATTGGGCAGTGCCGTCCTGCCATCGATGGATGCGGCGACCTTGAGCCAGACATAGGGCACGCCCCGCGTCATGCGCGAGACAAATCCAGGATTGATTTCGAGTGCTTCGTCCGCGCAGACGCCGACCGTCACATCGATGCCGGCCGCTTTCAGCGCCTGCAATCCACGGCCTGCCACGCTGGGGTTCGGGTCGAAGTGCGCAAACACGACACGCGAAGGGGCCGCCTTGATGAGCGCATCCACACACGGGGGCGTGCGCCCGTAGTGACTGCAGGGCTCCAGCGAGATGTAGACCGTCGCTCCTTCCGCACTCAACCCGTGGCTTTCAAGATCCCGCAGCGCCATGATCTCCGCGTGCGCGCCGCCCACGTGCTGGGTGGCCCCCTGGGCAATCAATTTTCCGTCACGCGCGATCACACAGCCAACCCGCGGATTCGGCGCGGGCACGTACAGCGCACGCTGGGCCAGGGCCATTGCCTGGCGCATGAAGAACTCATCCTGATCAGGACGATGGCGGGTACCGACGGGATTTGCTTGCTGGCTCACGATTTAGTGCGCCGCGGCTGCGGCCCTTGCATTTCGCGGATGGCCTCAACGAATTCGCCGATGTCCTCGAAGCTTTTGTAGACCGAAGCAAACCGCACGTACGCGACCTTGTCGAGTTTTTTCAGTTCAGCCATCACCAACTCCCCCAGCATCTGGGTGGAAACCTCGCGCTCGCCACTGGTCAGCAGGCGGTCTTCAATGCGCATGACCACGGCGTCGACATCGTCGGTACTGACAGGGCGCTTGCGCAAGGCAAGGCTCAGGCTTGCGCGGAGTTTGGAGGCGTCGTACTCGTTCCGACTGCCATTGCGCTTGACGACCGAGGGCATCGCCAGCTCGGGTCGCTCGTAGGTGGTGAAACGGCGGTCGCACGAGCCGCAGCGCCGACGGCGACGGATGAAATCGCCCTCGTCGCCGCCGCGCGAATCGACGACCTGCGTATCGGGATGCCCGCAAAAGGGACACTTCATGGACGGCCTGACTGCTTTAAGCTTGGGCGACCAAGGGCCGCCCCTTCACATTAACGGTAGACCGGGAAATTCGAAGTCAGCGCATCGACGCGGGCACGCACCGACGCCACGTTGGCTTCATCGCGCGGATTGTCCAGCACATCGGCGATGAGATTGGCGGTCAGTTCAGCCTCGGCCTCCTTGAACCCGCGCGTCGTCATGGCGGGTGTGCCCAGGCGGATACCACTGGTCACGAATGGTTTTTCCGGATCGTTCGGGATCGCGTTCTTGTTGACCGTGATATGAGCCTGACCCAGCACGGCCTCGGTTTCCTTGCCGGTTACGCCCTTGGCGCGCAGATCGACCAGCATGACGTGGCTTTCAGTGCGCCCTGATACGATGCGCAGGCCGCGCTTGACCAGTGTTTCGGCGAGAACCTGCGCGTTTTTGATGACTTGTGCAGCATACGCCTTGAATTCGGGCGAGGCTGCCTCGCGAAATGCGACAGCCTTGGCGGCAATCACATGCATCAGCGGACCACCCTGAATGCCGGGGAAAATCGCCGAATTCACGGCCTTTTCGAATTCGGACTTCATCATGATGACGCCACCGCGCGGCCCACGCAGCGATTTGTGCGTCGTGGACGTCACGAAATCGGCATGCGGAACAGGGTTCGGATACGCACCACCCGCGACCAGCCCCGCATAGTGAGCGATGTCGACCATCAGCAAAGCGCCGTTATCGTGGGCAATGCGCGCCAGCCGCTCGAAATCCATCCGCAGCGAATACGCCGAAGCGCCGGCCACGATGAGTTTGGGCTTTTCGGACTTTGCCAGTTGCTCGACGCGGTCGTAATCCAGCACTTCGTTGGCGTCCAGACCATACTGGTGAAAGTTGTAGAGTTTGCCCGAAGCGTTCACCGAAGCACCGTGCGTCAGGTGGCCACCTTCGGCAAGGCTCATGCCAAGCACGGAATCGCCGGGCTTGAGAACGGCCATGTAGACCGCCTGGTTGGCCTGGGATCCCGAATTCGGCTGCACGTTGGCAGCCTCGGCGCCAAACAATGCCTTGAGCCGATCGATCGCGAGTTGCTCGACGATATCCACGTACTCGCAGCCGCCGTAATACCGCTTCCCTGGATAGCCTTCAGCGTACTTGTTGGTCATCTGCGTGCCCTGTGCCTGCATGACGGCCGGGCTGGCGTAGTTTTCGGAGGCGATCAGCTCGATGTGCTGTTCCTGCCGTTTGTCTTCCTGCTGAATGGCTGCCCAGACCTCGGGGTCGACACGGTCAAGGGTGAGGGTTCGATCAAACATGAATTTTCCTGACTATATATAGAGAGGGGTACCGCTTCGGGAATGCGATAGTGTACTGCGGCAGACGCACCCCCTGCCGGCAGCTGCGGCAACTCGGCCAAAACCACCCGATGACCACGCGCAACAGCGCCCGATGCAAGCCTCGACCGGACTCGGTCGGAGTCCGATGGACTCCGCCGCGCTCAGCCCGCCAGTGCCGGGGACAGCGTGTAAATGCCGGTGATGCTCGCCTTGTCCAGCACGTGTCCCTGCATCGCGGCGATCACATCTGGGCCGGAAAAGCGCCCTTCGACCCCGAGCCGGTCGATGTCAAGGGCGTAGACCGTAAAGACATAGCGGTGCAGAATCGTGTCGTTCCAGGGTGGGCACGGGCCATCGTAGCCAAAATAGTCGCCACTCATGTCGTGGTCGGACGCAAACCAGCTGGTGTAATCGTTGACGCCCTGCCGCGTGCCAAACGGCGCCATCGGGCCGGCCTTGCCGCGCGGAGTGATTTCGCGGGAATACGCGCCTTCCGCAATTTCGTGCGTGCTGGCAGGCACATCGACCAGAACCCAGTGGAAGAAATCGACGCGGGGAAGCTCCGCCGGGATCGAACGCCCTTCCTGATTCACGTCATCCGGACGACTCGGCACATCGACGTCATGGCAGATCACCACGAACGATCGGGTGCCCGCGGGCGCTCCCTCCCAACTCAGATGCGGGTTGGCGTTATCCGCCAACGCGACGTGCATCTGAGGATCGATCTTGCCAAACGCATTTCGCGTCGGCATGCGCCCCTGATCGACGAACGACTGACTGGTGAGTTTCATGATGGCTCCCGATATCAATGACAGAGTCTGAAGAACCAGCCCCCGACACAAGTAGACAGAATCAGATCACACTACGGCCCGAAAGGCCATGATTCAGGACAACGTCACGCGAGCGAACTTGCGCTTGCCAACCTGAACCACGTAAGTCCCCGGGGCGAGCGACATCGTCCGATCCTCAATGCGAGCGCCGTCCACGCGGACGCCACCCTGTTCGATGTTGCGCTGCGCCTCCGCGCCGGAGGCCACCAGGCCTGCCTCGCGCAACACCTTGAGTATTCCGACCGGTGCGCCGCCGATTGAGACTTCGGGCATATTTTCCGGGATCGCGCCATCACGGAACCGGGCCTCAAAGGATGCCAGCGCTGCCTCGGCCGCCTGGCGCGAATGAAAGCGGCCGACGATCTCCTGGGCCAGCTTGACTTTGGCATCGCGCGGGTTGCGACCGGCTTCGATTTCGGTGCGCAGCGCGGCGATTTCCTCCAGGCTGCTGAACGACAGCAGTTCGTAATAACGCCACATCAGTGTGTCGGAAATCGACATGAGCTTGCCAAACATCGACTCGGCCGTTTCGCTGATGCCAATATAGTTGCCCTTGGATTTCGACATCTTTTCGACGCCATCAGTTCCCTCGAGCAAAGGCATGGTCAGGATGCACTGGGGCTCCTGGCCGTATTCCTTTTGCAGCTCGCGCCCGACCAGCAGGTTGAACTTCTGGTCGGTGCCACCAAGCTCAAGATCGGATTTCAGCGCAACCGAGTCGTATCCCTGCATCAGAGGGTAGAGGAACTCGTGCACCGAGATCGGCAGGCCGCCCTTGAAGCGCTTACTGAAGTCGTCGCGCTCCATCATGCGCGCAACCGTGTAGCGTGACGCAAGCTGAATCATCCCGCGTGCACCGAGCGGATCACACCATTCCGAGTTGTAACGGATCTCGGTGCGCGCCGGGTCGAGGACCAGACTAGCCTGAGCGTAATAGGTCTTGGCGTTGGCTTCGATCTGCTCGCGCGTCAGGGGCGGGCGCGTGTTGTTGCGACCCGAGGGATCGCCGATCATCGAGGTGAAATCGCCGATCAGGAAAATCACGGTGTGACCCAGATCCTGCAGCTGACGCATCTTGTTGAGAACCACCGTGTGACCCAGGTGGATATCGGGGGCGGTGGGATCAAGGCCAAGCTTGACGCGCAGCGGCACGCCGGTCGACTCGCTGCGGGCGAGTTTCTGCGCAAACTCCGTTTGCACCAGCAATTCGTCACAGCCACGCGTGACAATCCGCAGCTTGGCTTCGATTTCCGGGGTGATCGCGTATTTTGACTGCGACATATAAAGCGATAAATGATTTTAAAAGAAATTACAGGCATCTTAGAGCTTCGGTGGGTTAATCCCGATACCGACCTTCAAAAAATCGGCTAAGATTTGGCCTGATCAGCACTACATCATACGCAAACTAGGCCTGCCCTGCCACGCCCTCACCGGAAGTGCGCTGCCGCCTCTGAGTTCCACAGGATTTCCCCCGCATGACCATATTGCCTGACCAGGCGAAGCGCCCAGTATTTGCCCCGCATCGCCCGATCGATTCCAGTCACCGCGCCGCCCGCACCGGCTTATTGCGCGGCGCGCTCATCGTTTCAACGCTTGCCCTCTGCGTCGGCGCGGCAGCGCTTGGCATGGTTCCGCCTTCTTCAAGTGCCATCGAACCGCCTGAGCAAACCCTCCGTCAGGATGTCGTGGCCGTTCCGCCGGCCCAGACCCTGACTGAAGACGATCCCGCGCCGGCAAGCCAGCCCTTCATCGCTGAAACCCGCGTCCGCCCTGGCGATACGCTGGCCACCATCCTCAATCGCCTTGATCTCAGGGATCCATCGCTGCTCGCATTCCTGACACGCGACGTCAAGGCTCGCTCCGCGTACAAACTGATTCCTGGTCGCATCGTGCAGGCAGCCACCAGCCAGGAAGGCGATCTGCAATGGATGCGCTATGTCCACACGCCTGGCGGCGAAGGCCTCGGTCGTGGCGTAGCCCGTATTCTTGAGATCCGCCCCAACGCGATCGGCGGCTACATGGCGTCCGAAATCGAGCAATCCACGGATTCGATCGTACAGGTGGCAGTCGGCACGATCAGCCGCTCGCTGTTCGCCGCGACGGATCAGGCCGGGATCCCGGATGCCGTGACCTCGCAAATGGCCGAGATCCTCAGCAGCAAAATTGATTTTCTGCGCGATCTGCGTCGCGGTGACCAGTTCAGGGTTGTCTACGAGATGCGCAGCCACGAGGGCCGCATCGTTGGTGCCGGCCGCGTCCTGGCACTTGAGTTCACCAACCGGGGCAAGAAATACGACGCCGTCTGGTATTCCGCGGACGGCATCTCGGG
>JADZBO010000020.1 GCA_020851995.1 Burkholderiaceae bacterium | reverse complement strand
GCCTCGGGTGGCATTGCCTTTCGCCATGCCTGGATGGCGATTGCATCGGGGATGTGCGATGCCGTGCTGGTTGTCGGGGTCGAAAAGATGAGCCATGCCTCGACCGCCCAGGTCACTTCGGCACTGAACTGTGCGATGGATAACGAGCACGATGGACCTAGTGGCCTGACGTTTCCCGGATTGTTCGGTTTGGCCTGGCGCGCATACGCGCATCAATATGGTTTGACGCGGGAAGAGGTCGCCAGCGTCGTCATCAAGAACAAGGCCAATGGGTTGATCAACCCGTTGGCACAAATGGGGGCAACGCTGACCGTGGAGGAAATCCAGGCCTCGCCGATGATCGCGGATCCTCTTCAGATGTTTGATTGTTGTCCAGCCAGTGATGGCGCATCTGCCGTGCTGCTGACCTCAGGCGCCTTGTTGTCCGCGAACGCCACTCCAAGGATCAGGGTGCTCGCGTCTTCACAGACAAGCGGGTCACCGCGCATTGCGCATCACGCCGACCTTTGCACGTTTGATGCGACGGTGACTGCGGCACAGCGTGCTTACGCCATGGCGGGCCTGTCAGCCAAAGACATTGACGTGGTCGAGCTGCATGATTGTTTTTCTGTCGCTGAAATCATCGACAGCGAAGACCTTGGGCTGATTCCTCGCGGACAGGGTGCCAAATGGGCCAGGGAACAGCGAACTGCGGTTAACGGTGAGGTGGCAATCAATCCCAGCGGTGGGTTGCTCGCCAAAGGCCATCCGGTTGGCGCGACAGGGGTTGGTCAGGTGTATGAGGTGGTGCAGCAGCTGCGTGGCACCCATCCGAATCAAGTCAGGGGCGCGCGCATCGGCATGACCCACAATCTGGGTGGAACCGGTGTGGCCTGCACGGTCAACATTCTGGGGGTGGCCGAATGAGCTCATCCATCACGCTGAATTTTCAGCAGTGCCTGGGCTGCGGAGCCTTTGAGGCTGCCGGCAGCGATCTTTGCCCGACATGTTTGGGCAAACACTTCAAGGTGGTCTCTGTCAGTGGCAAAGGCCGGTTGGCAAGTTGGACGACCATCAGAAAGCCGCCCCTGAAATTCAGGGAACAGGGCATGTATCACGTGGGCGTGGTCGATCTGGATGAGGGTTTTCGTGTCACCGGACGATTCATGCCGCAAGAGGGTGATCAGGTTGGCGATCGGGTGGTCGCCATCGCGTTGCAGGATGATGATTCTCACACTCCCATTTTCAAGGCAGTCCAGTCATGAGCAACTTTGTATATGAAAAGCACGGTCATGTTCGACTGATCATGATCAATCGTCCGGACAAAATGAATTCATTGGATCTGGATGCCAATGATGAAATGGTGGAAATCTGGAATGAATTTGACGACGATGACGACGCGCGGGTGGCGGTTGTCACAGGTGCCGGGGACAAGGCGTTTTGCGCGGGCGCTGACCTCAAGACCTACACCTTGAATTTCGCCCGCTCTCCCGCGCCGTTATTCAGAAAAAAATACACCAATGGGCCAGGATTTGGCGGCATCACCCGAAACCTGGACATCGACAAGCCGATTCTTGCTGCCATCAATGGCTATGCCATTTCCGGTGGCTTTGAACTGGCTCTGGCATGTGACATCCGGTTTTGCTCTCCCAATGCCGAGTTCGCCCTGCAGGATGCCAAGTGGGGGTTTCATGCCTGTGATGGCGGCCTCATCCGCCTGCCTCAGATCATTGGCATGGGTCACGCCATGGAAATCATTCTGTCAGGCGAGCGTGTCAATGCAGAGCACGCCTATCGCATCGGACTGGTCAATCGCATCTATGAGCAGGCGGAATTGCTGACCAAATCGCTGGATTATGCGCAGATGCTTGCCTCCAGAGCCCCGCTATCACATCGTTTCGCCAAAGAGATGATTCGGCGTTCCACGGGCATGACCATGGAAGAGGCGCTCAAGGCGGAGTCCAGGTCCTTCAGGGATGTCGCCATGACACACGATCTGGAGGAGGGTGTCACATCGTTCAAGGAGAGGCGGGAAGCGAAGTTCAAGGGAGAGTAGCAACGCGGTTCATTATTGCTTTTCAGCACAAACCAGGAGACATCATGAAATCGAATTTGCTGAATGTTGCATTGAAATTTGCCGGTACCGCAGTGGCACTGACGGTCAGTGCCACTGCTTTTTCACAGGTCAAAGTGGGTGTCATTGAAGGCTTGAGTGGCCCTCCGGCGATTGTCGATTTTGGTGAGTCCTATTTGCAAGGCCTCAAGCTTGCACTCAAGGACTATCAGGCCAAGGGCGGCAAGACCAAGATCGAACTGGTGGTGTACGACGATGAGGCCAACCCGCAACGAGCCGTTTCACTGGCCCAGCGGCTCATCCAGAATGATCGTGTCCCGGTGGTCATCGGCACGGTCAGCAGCGGTAACGTCCTGGCAATGGCCCCGATTCTGCAAAATGCGGGTGTGCCTTTGGTCGCAGGCCCATCGATTGCCACCAACATCACCGCCCAATTCATCAACGAAAAGCCCAGCTATATCTTCCGTTGTTCCATGGTGGAAAAGTATCAGATCGACCAGATGCTGGATTGGGGCGTGAAAAACTTCAAGCGTATCGGTTTGATTCACTCCACGACCGGCTATGGAAACTTCGCGGCCAAGGAAATCCAGGAGGGGCTGAAGGCTCGGGGTGTCACCCTGGTCGCGGTGGAGGCGGCAGCGCCAGGCGTCAACGATCTGACGCCCCAAATGGTCAAGCTCAAGGATGCCCAGGCCGATCTGGTGCTGAACTTCCACGAGTCGTTCGAGTTGCCATTCCGGCCCATGCCACGGTTGAATTACAAGCCTGTTGTGGCGGGTAACTGGGGACTCTCATCACAAAAAGTGCTGGAAATCGTGGGCAAGGATGCAATCGAAGGCACGGTGATGGGTCAGGCGCTGGATATCAATGCCCCGCGTGCGAAAGCGTTCGATGAAAGAATGAAGAAAGAGTACGGCAAGGACTATCGCTGGCCTGTGGTGGCGGCTTTGGGCTATGACGCCGGACAAATCGTCTTTAAAGCGGTTGATCAAGTCGGCAAATCTGATCCGGCTGCCATTCGCAACGCACTGGAAAACATCGATGGCATCCAGGCAATCTCAGCCACCCCCGCCAAGCCCTTCAGTGCCACGGACCATGAATGCCTGGATCGGGAGCACGTCTTCCTGGGTGTCTGGAAAGACGGTGTCGTCAACAAGCTGAACTAACCATGCAACTCTCCAACCTCATCCAGCTGGTATCAGGTGGGCTGGCCATGGGCGCGATTTATGTGCTTGTGGCACTCGGCTTATACATCACGCATTTGACGACACACAAAGTCAACTTTGGTCAGGGCGACTTTCTGATGGTCGGCACGTTTGTCATGCTCGCGACCCGGGCGGCAGGCATGCCGCTCATCGTGTGCGTGTTGCTGACCCTCCTGGTGTTGGCTGTGATGGGGTGGTTGCTCGACCGGATCGCGATCCGGCCGCTTGAGCGCAAAAAGACTTTGAAGATCGGGGCGTTTTCCTGGATCCTGACGACAGCGGGCATTGCCCTGATTGTCCAGAACGTGATTGAACTCTTGTTTGGGAAAACGTCGCAGTACTCCGCACCCCTGTTCAGCTCGCAACGCGATCATGTCATCCAGGTGATGGGCGCAGGATTGTTTCTGGAAGAAATCCTGATCATCTTTGCTGCTGCCATCATCGTTTTCCTGTTTTATGGATTCATGTTTCATACCAAGTGGGGCAAGAGCATTCAGGCGGTCGCTTTCAATCCTGAAGCTGCTCAGCTGTTGGGAATCAACACACAGCTAGTCAAAGTAGGCGTGTTTGTCCTGGCGTCCATACTGGCAGCCGTCGGCGGCATCCTCATCGGCCCGCTGGTCACCATCAGTCCTCACATGGGCCTGGTTTTTACGATCAAGGCACTGATCGTGGCGGCGATCGGAGGCTTTGCCAATCCTGTCGGCATTTTGGTGGGTGGCATTTTGTTTGGTGTGTTTGAGTCGGCGTCCAATTACATCGACTCCAGCTTTGGCGATTTGTATCCGTTGTTGGCTGCTCTGCTGATCATCGCCATCAAGCCCTCCGGACTGTTTTCTGAGAGGCAGACCGATGTTCGCTAATCCTCATGCTGCCGGTGTGCAGCGCAATCGCTACGTTTACCTGATCGGTCTGGCTGTGATTGCCATTTGGCCCTGGCTGCCAATCAATGGTTTTTATGTGTTTCTGGCACAAACCTTTTTTTACACGGCCATTGCGGTCATTGGTCTGAACTTGTTGCTTGGCCTTTCGGGCCAAATGTCACTGGGGCAGGCGGGCTTTTATGCTTTGGGTGCTTATGGGTCGGCGCTGACTTCGCTCAAGCTGGGTTGGCCCCTGCCATTATCGGTCATGTTCGGAACGGTGATTGCCGCAATGGGTGGAGCATTGGTGGGTGTTTTTGCTCTTCGCACTCGCGGCTTGTATCTGGCGATGACGACATTGGCTGTGGGCTATGTCCTGGATATTCTGGCTCAGAGATGGGTCGGTTTGACGGGGGGCACCATGGGTCTCATGGGGATCCCGCAGTTTGGCAAGCTGTCATGGCTGTCCGGTCCAACCATTTTGTTTTATGCGGCAGGCTTAGCGCTGCTTTGTGTGCAGTTGATTGCGGACTACCTTAACGATACCCGGGCGGGCAGAAACCTGCGAGCGATCCGGGAATCCGAGGTGTTTGCTGCCTCTGTGGGCATTGATGTCAATCGCTGGAAAGCGGTGATTTTTGGTTTTGCCGCGGCGCTCGCGGGCCTTGGCGGCGCTTTTTTTGCACACCAGTCAGGTTATGTCGGCAGTGATGCCTTTTCCGTCAGGTTAAGCGTGGCGTTGTTGATCGCAGCGGTCGTGGGTGGTCTCGGAACGAAGTCGGGACCCTTGTTGGGCACCCTGATTCTGCTTGGCATCGTGGAGCTGATTGCAGGCATCGACAAGTATGGATTGCTGGTCTACGGCTCGATTCTGCTGGTGGTGTTGCTGGCCTTTCCCAAAGGGGCCGCCGGCGTGCTGGATGACTTGTTTGCGAAATTTTTCAACAAGACAGACCGGTCCCGCAAAGCGCCTCCTGTGCATCACGGTCTGTCCGACAAGCAAGAGAGCGCGATGCTGACCCGGCTGCATGCCGACAGCACCTCGATTTCGGTCAGGGGCATCAGTAAAAGCTACAGCGGTCTCAAAGCAGTGGATCAGGTGTCGATCGAGGTGGCATCAGGACGCGTGCATGGTTTGATCGGACCAAACGGGGCGGGCAAGTCAACGGTCATCAATATGGTTGCCGGCATCTATCGACCTGACGAAGGCGCGGTATTGTTGGGAAAGGAGAACCTTGCAGGTCAGGACGTGGCCAGTCGCGCTCGCATGGGCATGGCTCGGACATTTCAGAATTTGCAGCTGATCGAGGGGGTGAGTGTCCTCGACAATGTATTGCTGGGTGTGCAGAGCAAGCATGGCATGGTCAGGAATTTCCTGACATGGTTGACTGGCCAGCCGGTCGAAGTCGAAGAACGGCGGCTGGCTCTGGAAATACTGGGTTTTTTTGGAATAGATCATCTGGCAGATCGCATTCCCTCTGAGCTTCCCTATGGTCACCGCAAGCTCCTGGAACTGGCGCGGGCCATTGCACAGCAACCTCGCGTGTTGCTGCTTGATGAGCCAATCGCCGGCATGAATGCACAGGAAGCCAAGGAGATCGCGCATGTCATCCAGCGCCTGAAAGAAAGTGGCATGACGATTCTGCTGGTTGAGCACAACATGGAGTTCGTGATGTCCGTTTGCGATCGTATCAGCGTGCTCAATTTCGGCAAGTTGATCGCAGAGGGCTCGCCGGCAGAGATTCAGTCCAATGCCGATGTGATCACTGCCTATCTCGGGACAGGAGCGCAGTCGTGATTCGAGTGCAGAATATTTTCGCTCACATCGGACCCAACCAGATCTTGCGTGATGTCAGCTTGCAAGCGGATTCCGGTCAGATTGTTGCGGTGATCGGAGCCAACGGCGCTGGCAAAACGTCCTTGTTGCGTGCCATTTCGGGTTTGTTGCCTGTTGATTCCGGAAATGTGGAGTTCAACGGCCAGTCAATCATCAGACGCCCTGCTCATTTGTTGTCGCGAATGGGGTTGATTCATATTCCTCAGGGCAGGCAGATCATCCCCGGCTTGAGTGTGCTGGACAACTTGATGATTGGCGCGACCAATGCAGGGATCTCAGGTCATGAGTCTCAATCCTTGCTGGAGCAGCAGTGGGAGAGATTCCCGATCTTGCAGAAACGCCAGCACATCCAGGGAACCGCCTTGTCTGGGGGTGAGCAACAGATGCTGGCGGTGGCGCGCGGACTGATGATGCGGCCAAAAGTGCTGATGCTTGACGAGCCCTCGTTGGGTCTTGCTCCCCAGGTCGTCAGGCTGATCATGGAAACATTGAACCAGCTTGCCGCACAAGGGCTTGCCGTTGTCCTCGTGGAGCAGGTTGCCATGCTGGCGCTGGAGTATGCCCATCATGCCATCGTGTTGCGCAACGGAGAATGTGTCTTGCAAGGAACCGGCCAGGAATTGTTACAGAGCAAGGATTTGGTCAACACATATCTTGGTTGAGAGATTTTTTGCATCTGGCTTCGCAGATGCAGGCGGTTTGGGAATCGAACCCGCGTCCATCAGATCGCCACCTTCCACTCCCGCAACTGGCCAACGGTCTGCGTCAGACCCTGCTTGAGCAGGGTGTCGAGGTACTCGTCGGCCGTCTTGGGCGGGTTCTTCAGTGACCGGCGATGGGTGGCCGCCGCCTCGCATACTCGGGCCGCGTGCAGATCCAGTAGATCGAAGATGAAGTCATCCGGATGCTGGGCGGCCAAGTTGTAGGGCTTGAGCCGCTCCGACGGGAAGTCCTTCAGGTTGAAGGTCACGATCAAGCTCGCGCCGCCGTGGATGGCAGCGGCCACCACATGACGGTCGTCGGCATCCGGCAATTCGACGGCCGGGATCAGGTGCTCGAAGCCGGTAACGAGGCTGTCCCGCACATGGGCGTTCATCAGCGATCGCGTGCGCTCCAAGTCTTCGGCCTTCAGATCTGGTCGCTGCTCCAGGACGTTACGCGTCCACTCGTCATGGATCATGTCCGTCCAGCGCGCCCGGTACAGATCGGTCAGTGCCAAGCGCATCAGGAAGTCGCGCAGCGGGGCCGGGTAGAGCACGCACGCATCGTAGATGACGGTGAAGTTCGAACTCATTCAGTCGTACCCCATCTTGAGCGCCTGGCCTTGCTCGGCCAGAGCATCGAGGGCCTTGCTACGCTCCACATCGATGCGCTCCTTGTACGCGATCACGTCCTGATAGCGGACACGACGGTGCGTGCCGATCTTGTGGAACGGGATCTCGCCGCGCTCCAGCAACTGGACGAGGAACGGGCGAGAGACGTTGAGCACATCCGCAGCGTCCTGGGTGGTCAGTTCGGCGTGGATCGGGATGATGCTGACCGCGTTGCCCTCACCGATTTCGGTCAGGACGTCCACGAGCAGCCGCAGCGCCGACACCGGGACGCGAACCGGATGGGCCGCGCCCTTGTCGTCGAAGATCTCGATCTGCTGGGTTTCCGCACGGGTCTGCAGGTAGGCAGACAGCGCCCGGCCGCTCTCGCGAGCGATGGCAACTTCTTCGGCCGTCGGCAACGAATGGGTGGGAGATAGAGTGGTCATGGCAGCCTCCTGGGTGCTTCAAACAGCATCATGGGAAGGAAGTGTAACCGAAATAAACGAATAATCGAAATATCCGAAAGGAATGCGCTCCCGGGGTCTCGGTGGGGCGGAACCCTGCGCCAAACCTAGATAACTCAGCGCCTTAGAACCGCTGCGAACTCCTGCGGAAAGGTGCGGAATCCAGCCTTGCTGCCGACAATCCTACCAGTTACACCGGGCCGAGGTCATCAGGCGAGTACATCAGAAAGGACGCCAGTTCGATTCCGTTTACGGAATCGAACCCGCGTCCGTCAATGCCCATGAACCGCCTTCCAGGCTGTGTATTCGGACGGTCGCAAACCGCAGCGCGCCAGCACCCCCTCGTGCAACCTGCGGAGTTCTTCGACAATCAGTGCCTGCACGCCTGCTTGCTCGCCCTCAGGAACTCGTTCTGCCACGGCTCGCTGAATGCAGGAAAGCGGCTCAAGTCCCGGCTGCGTAATGACTTCGCGGATGGTCTGCTTGATGACGTCACGCCAAGCCAAGCGAAGGGGATCGGGCTCCGCTAGGTCTTGCTTGATCGCCAGATATTCCTGCGTAGAACGTTCGTAGGCCCAGAGGTAAAGGTCACGCAACAGCTCCACGCGGGTCATTTCGTACACGCCGAGGATGGCCCGACTGTAGGCCTGTTCCGGAACGTCCAGAAAAGTCAGAGGACAAAGGTTCGCGCGGAACAGCGGTAGATTCGCGGCTAATCGCGAGGTGCGCTTGTTGATGTCGGCAAAGGGCTGCAGGTAGGGCAGATGCACCATCATGAAGAAGGATTGCTCAAACGGATCTTCAATCTGGTTAGCTTTACCCAGAAACACTTCCAGCGCGTCTTCGATTTGCGGTGCTGTTGAGAGTGGGCGATAGACGCTTTTGCCGATATCGACGGCGTGCTGGCGAATTCGTCCCTCATCTGCTGGATTGGGCAACAAATTTTCCGCCAAAGCGCTGTGCAAATTCATCAGCGTGTAGCGGTTGAACTCTGCACTGTCGATGTTATCGACCAGCAGTTCGATCGCCGACTTATGGTTCAGGATCATCTGTGTTTCGATGGCCGCCTTGCCCCGTGCGGCCTTGCCATGCTCAATGAGTTCGCGCGTGTCGAGCCGGGAGTAGGTGTTGCCCTCCAGATGGCTTGATGCCCATGACAAGTCGATCAGTAAACGATTGAGAATGGCGCGGCTATAGGTGCCCGCAGGTTCGTCAACGTCAGTGGTTCTGCCCATCTTGTGTAATTGGCGGCGCAGCGAAGCAGACAAATACCAGGTCTCATTGGGACGGTAAGCATCCAGAAAATCACGCTGATAGCCTACCGGCTTGCGCGCTTCCTGAGGCTGATCGATATAGGCAAGGATGTCCTGGCTGTCGGCAGATAGGGGAATAAAATGCGGGAAGCTATCGACTCTGGTGGCCGGTATACCGCTGCCAGGTTGGGCATCTGCACGAAAATAGCGACGGGCCCGACCTTCACCCAGCGCGACGACTTGGCCGCTATCGATCAGCTTCGCGATCAAGCGCTGTGCTGTTCGCCTGGCAATGTCAGGGTGCGCGGTCAGCAGTTCGGCCAGCGTCAATCCGTTCTCGGATGCCCGGATGCTGTTTAGTAAGTCTGTTGTGGATGACATAGCGTTGTAGCGCCGATCGAAGTACCTGTGGCGCAATTATGGCGCAGTTTATCAAACTGCGCCAGATTTAGCCCGGAAAGTGGCGCAGTTCATGGCGGTCTGCGCCACAGCCCTGCATAGGATAGAGATGGCTGGCACTACTCGTATCCCATCTTGATTCGTCCGCGCGTAACTTTTTGATCTATATGGAGCTAATTTGTGGTCTTTGCGGACTTCGGGCCAGTTTCGGGGAGCGAGGTCGGAGCGAGGAATGGCCATCGTAGATGACGGTGAAGTTCGAACTCATTCATTCTTACCCCATCTTGAGCGCTTGGGCTTGCTCGGCCAGTGCATCGAGGGCTGTAGAGAACAGAGAGAGAAAAACGGCGGAATGCGCGCCCGGAACGGCGACTTCTGGAGGGCCATGCTCACGAGGACAAGGCCGGAAACCGCGCCAACACAGGGGGAACGGGCAAAAAAATACCAACCCCGAAGGGTTGGTATGTGCGGTATTGGTGGAGCCGGGGGGAATTGAACCCCCGTCCGCGAGCCCTCTGCAGGCAGTTCTACATGTGTAGTCGATTTATTTTTTGTTTAACCTCGGGCTTAGCCAACCGACAGGCCGGCCTTTGGCGATTCACATAGTGTTAAGGGCGGACCGTGTGACCCGGCAAACCCCGATTCTTTGTAAATGACGCTGCTGTGGGTTACCCCACCTGACCCAAAGACAAATCAGTGCAGCGGCTCACCGCTTAAGCGGCCAGAGCGAAACGCTCGTCGTTGGCGTTTATAGTTTTCCAGTGGATTTACGAGCGAACTGGTGCTCGACATGCCCTGCACTGTTTCGCGACCCACGTCGAATCCGGATCGGCCCCAGTAAGTCGATTGTAGACGAACAATCTGGGAAGTAAGACCGCCCACCGGTAAAAGAGTTCAACAATTCGTGAGTCTTTTAGTGCGCAGCTAGGTGGGTGAGTCTTTCAGTGGGCTGCAGGGCAGCTTATTGCACGATCAGTTGCTGGATGGCAGGCCAGAGGGCCTCGGGCGATTCGGCGTCGCGGTCGGCCTTCCACGTATGCACCGGATGATCCGGACCGCAATACCCATAAGCGGCTGCTACCGAACGCATTCCTGCGGCACGGGCGGCCTGGATATCCCGCAGATCATCACCGATGTAGATGCATCGGCGCGGTTCAAAACCCGCCTCGCGCGCGGCATGGAGCAGCGGCAGGGGATGGGGCTTGGCGTGTTCGGTTGTGTCACCACAGACAAGCACTGCACAATTTTGTTCCAGTCCGAGCGCGGCAACGATCGGTTTGGTCAGATAAGTGACCTTGTTGGTAACGATGCCCCACGACATCCCCTCGGCGGCAATACGCTCAAGCAGCGGCGTCACGCCGTCAAACAGTCGCGTATGCACAGTCATGGCTTGCGCGTAATCTTGCAGAAACTGCTGGCGATGGGCTTCGTACTCGGGGTGCTCGGGTGTCATGTCGAGCGCGGCCCTGAGCAGGCCCCGTGCGCCAGCCGATGCGTACGGACGCAGGTGGTCGAGCGGCAGGGGGGGCAATCCGCTGCGCGTGCGCTGGCGATTTGCCGCTGCGGCCAGATCGGGTGCTGTGTCGGCCAGCGTGCCGTCAAAGTCGAACAGGATCAGCGTGCTCATCGGCGAGTCGCCATCAGGTAATTGACACTGGTGTCCTGATTCAGCGCGTAGCGCTCAGTGATCGGGTTGTAACTCATTCCGGCGAGCCGCACGGGTTCAAGATTCGCCGCGCGCGCTGCTTCGGCCAGCTCGCTGGGCCGGACAAAGCTCTGCCACTGGTGTGTTCCGCGCGGCAGCATCCGCAGCACGTATTCGGCGCCTACGATCGCCATCAGAAAAGACTTCGGATTGCGGTTGATCGTCGAAAAGAAGACCCATCCGCCGGGTTTGACCATGGTCGCGCACGCCTGCACGATTGAGGCGGGATCCGGGACATGCTCCAGCATTTCCATGCAGGTCACCACATCGAACTGACCGGGCTGTTCGCGCGCCAGATCCTCTGCGCTGATGGTGCGGTAGTCGACCGACACGCCCGACTCCAGGCCGTGCAGTTTGGCGACCTTCAGTGATTTTTCCGCCAGATCAATGCCGGTGACTGTGGCGCCGGCAGCCGCCATGCTTTCGGCAAGGATGCCACCGCCACACCCGACATCGACCACGGTTTTGCCCGCCAGGCTGCCAGACAGGTCTGTGATCCAGTTCAACCGCAGCGGATTAATGGCGTGCAGAGGCTTGAATTCGCTGTTCGGATCCCACCAGCGGGAGGCAAGGGCGCTGAACTTGTCGAGTTCTGCCTGGTCTACGTTGCTGGAAGGAGCGTGGTCGGCGGTTGCGGTCATGATGGCTTGTCAGTAAACGACATGAATCGGAAAGAACGATGCCCAATATTATGGACGAAAAATTATGGACGAAAAAAAAGACCCCGCAAGCGAGGCCTTTTCAATCGGGGCGGGCACCGCTCAAACGGTACCCGTCCGGGTCGTGCAAACCGAATTACTTGCGGCTGCCGACGATTTCGATTTCAACGCGGCGGTTCTTGGCGCGACCGGCTGCCGTACGGTTGTCGGCGATCGGATTAGCCTTGCCCTTGCCTTCGGTGGTGATGCGGTTGGCATCGACACCCTTCGAAACCAGGTACGCCTTGACTGCGGCAGCGCGACGCTGCGACAGCTTCAGGTTGTACTCGGCCGTACCGATCCAGTCAGTGTGACCGACGGCGATGATTGCTTCGAGGTTGATCGTCTGCACTTGTGCAGCGATCTGGTCGAGCAGCTTCTTGCCTTCGGGCTTGATGATGGACTTGTCGAAGTCAAAGAAGGTGTCGGCGTTAAACGTCACCTTGTTGGCCATCGGGTTGGGAGCGGCGGGTTTGGCAACGGGGACGCCGTCGCAGCCGGGGAAGCCGGTTGCGGGGGTCCAGAAAGCATCGCGCCAGCAGAGTTCGTTGGTGCCATTCTTCCAAACGAGCTGGTTTTGCCCGTTCATCCAATTGTCATTCGTCTTGGGTTGCGCGTAAGCGATGCCTGATGCCGTAACAGCAGCAAAGGCGATTGCCAGAGCGAATTTGGAGGGTTTGTTCATGTTTCTCCTCGTTGAGCTTAAAGCTGGATAAGTGACTCGCAGCGAACCCCCGCCGCAAATATCAGGAAACGGGGCCAGTATAGCAACGCCAAGAGCAGGTTCAAAGAAATTACACACTGGGTTTCCTGCGTGCTGGTTTGAATGTTACGGCATTTGCGCAGATTTGGTGGGTCTTCGTAGGGTCGGGGGGCTAGGTTTGCCAGATTTCTTTGCTCCGAGGGCAATTGTTGTCGGTTTTTTGCAACAAGACCTGCGGATTTAATCGAAATGCTCCGAAATTTGTTTTTTGCAACCGGATTTTGACAGCCTGGCTCGCCTTGGGAAGGACAAAGACGCGCAGTCATCTTGAGAGCCCGGCTCGGGTGGCTCGCAGTGTAGAATGACTGGTTTAGCCTCCGGCGTTTTTCCGCAGGCTCCACCGTTGTCTATTGTCGCTGAGTTTATGGATTCCTTCGCCAAGGAAACTCTTCCAATTTCGCTGGAAGAAGAAATGCGCCGCAGCTACCTCGATTACGCAATGAGCGTGATCGTCGGGCGTGCGCTCCCGGATGTCCGGGACGGCCTCAAGCCGGTGCATCGCCGCGTTCTGTTCGCGATGCACGAACTCAACAATGACTGGAACCGCGCCTATAAGAAGTCCGCCCGTATCGTGGGCGACGTCATTGGTAAGTACCACCCACACGGAGACCAGGCGGTCTACGACACGATCGTGCGCATGGCGCAGGACTTCTCTCTGCGCTATATGCTGGTCGATGGCCAGGGTAACTTCGGTTCGATCGACGGCGATAACGCCGCGGCGATGCGCTACACCGAAATCCGTCTGTCCAAGATCGCGCACGAACTGCTCGCCGATATCGACCAGGAAACCGTCGATTTTGGCCCTAACTATGACGGCAGCGAAAACGAGCCGTTGCTGTTGCCCTCGCGTCTGCCCAACCTGCTGGTCAATGGCAGTTCCGGCATTGCCGTGGGCATGGCCACCAACATTCCGCCCCACAACCTCGCGGAGGTCGTGGAGGGCTGTCTGTATTGTCTGCGCAATCCCGATTGCTCAATCGATGACCTGATCGAGCGCATCCCGGCTCCTGATTTCCCGACGGGCGGCATTATTTACGGCATCGTCGGTGTGCGCGAGGGTTACCGCACGGGGCGTGGCCGGGTGCTGATGCGCGCCAAGACCCATTTCGAGGATCTCGAACGCGGCAATCGCCAGTCCATCGTGGTCGATGCACTGCCGTACCAGGTTAATAAGAAGACACTGCAGGAGCGCATCGCCGAACTGGTCAACGAAAAGAAGATCGAGGGCATTTCGGATATCCGCGACGAATCCGACAAGGATGGCATGCGTCTGGTGATCGAACTCAAGCGCGGCGAAGTGCCCGAGGTCGTTCTCAATAATCTTTACAAGCACACGCAGTTGCAGGACACGTTCGGCATGAACCTGGTCGCGCTGGTCGATGGCCAGCCGCGTCTGCTGAATCTCAAGCAGATGGTCGAGTACTTCCTGCTGCACCGCCGCGAGGTCGTGACGCGTCGCACGGTGTTCCAGTTGCGCAAAGCGCGCGAACGCGGCCATGTGCTTGAAGGGCTTGCCGTGGCCCTGGCCAATATCGACGATTTCATTGCGATCATCAAAGCCGCGCCAACTCCACCCGTTGCGCGTCAGGATTTGATGGATCGCACCTGGGATTCCTCCCTGGTGCGCGAAATGCTTGCACGCGCCGATACGCAGGCGCCCGGTGGGCGCGCGGCCTACCGACCGGATAATCTGCCGGACTCCTTCGGACTTCAGGCCGACGGTCTCTATCGCCTGAGCGAAACCCAGGCGCAGGAAATCCTGAACATGCGCCTGCAGCGCCTGACAGGTCTTGAGCAGGACAAGATTGTCGGGGAATACAAATCGGTCATGGAAAACATTGCCGATCTGCTCGACATTCTCGCCAGGCCCGAGCGCATCACGACGATCATTTCCGAAGAACTCCAGGCCATCAAGGCCGAGTTCTCCGTGGGTACCCGCGATACGCGACGCTCCGAAATCGAGCTCAATGCCACCGAGCTCGACACCGAGGATCTCATCACCCCGACCGACATGGTCGTGACGCTGTCTCACGGTGGTTATATCAAGAGCCAGCCGCTGTCCGAATATCGCGCCCAGCGGCGCGGCGGTCGCGGCAAGCAGGCCACCGCCATGAAGGAAAACGACTGGATCGACCAGCTCTTCATTGCCAACACGCACGATTACCTGCTGTGCTTCTCGGATCGCGGTCGGGTTTACTGGCTCAAGGTCTGGGAAGTTCCTCAGGGCACACGTATTTCGCGCGGCAAACCGATCGTCAACATGTTCCCGCTCGTCGACGGCGAAAAGATTACGGTGGTGCTGCCGATCAAGGCGTTCACCGACGATCACACCGTCTTCATGGCAACCTCGCGCGGAACCGTCAAGAAAACCCCGCTGACCGATTTTTCCAATCCCCGCAAGGCCGGCATCATCGCGGTCGATCTGGACGAGGGCGATTTCCTGATTGGTGCCGAACTCACCGACGGCACCCATGATGTCATGCTGTTCTCGGATTCCGGCAAGGCCGTGCGGTTCGACGAAAATGATGTGCGGCCGATGGGACGCAACGCGCGCGGCGTCCGCGGCATGATGCTCGAGGAAGGACAGCGCGTCATCGAAATGCTGGTGTCGGGCGATGAAAGTCAATCGGTTCTGACTGCGACCGAAAACGGCTACGGCAAGCGTACGGTGATCACCGAATACACCCGGCACGGTCGTGGCACGAAGGGCATGATCGCCATCGCCACCTCGGCACGTAACGGCAAGGTCGTCGGCGCCGTGCTGGTGAACCCCACGGACGAGATCATGCTGATTACGACTGGCGGCGTACTGGTCCGCACTCGCGTGTCGGAAATCCGCGAAATGGGGCGCGCCACTCAGGGTGTCACGCTGATCAATGTGGATGATGGCAGCACACTCTCCGGCGTGCGTCGCGTCGTGGAAAGCGATGCGGACGACGACCTCGACGAGGCCGACGGGGCGACCAGTCAGGATGCAGATCCGGGTGTGGCGCCGCCGGCTGTCCCGGACGACGGATCCGCACCTGAGGCGTGACATGATGCCGAGACCCTGGAACTTTTCGGCGGGTCCGTCCGCGCTTCCCGAATCCGTGCTGGCGCAGGCCGCGGCTGAGATGCTGGACTGGCACGGCTGCGGCATGTCGGTCATGGAAATGAGCCACCGCGGGCGGCAGTTCGTGCAGATTTGCACCGAGGCCGAGCAGGATCTGCGCGCGCTGCTGAACGTCTCCGACGATTACGCCGTGATGTTCATGCAGGGTGGTGCAACGGCTGAAAACGCGATCATTCCGATGAACCTGTTGGCCACACGCCCGGCGCGTAAGGCGGATTTCGTCCTTACGGGCACCTGGTCAGTCAAGAGCCACAAAGAATGCCAGCGCTACGGCGATGCCGCAGTCGCAGCGACCGCAGCGAGCAGCAAAGTCATCGGTGGTCGCGAGCAGGCACCCTATACGTGGGTTCCCGCTCCCTCGGATTGGCAGGTCAGGCCCGATGCGTCCTACCTGCACCTCTGCAGCAACGAGACGATCGGCGGTGTTGAATTCATGGATTGGCCCCGCTTGGCCGATCTCGGTGCACCGGATGTCAATCTCGTCGTGGATGCCTCTTCGCATTTTCTCTCCCGGCCAATGCCCGTCGAGCGAACCGGCATGGTCTTTGCTGGCGCGCAGAAAAACGCCGGCCCCGCCGGGGTGACGATCGTCATCGTACGGCGTGATCTGATCGGCCATGCGCTGCCGGTCTGCCCCTCCGCGTTTGATTACGCCAACGTCGCGGCGGAGCATTCGATGTTCAACACGCCCCCGACGTATGCAATTTACATTGCAGGCCTGGTATTCAAATGGCTTCGCGATCGCGGCGGGTTGGCAGCGATCGAGCGCGAGAACATCGCCAAGGCTGATGCCCTGTACGGTTATTTCAACGACAGCAGCTTTTATCGCCTTCCCGTGCACCCGTCGGTGCGCTCGCGCATGAACGTCCCTTTTTTCCTGCCGGATCCGGCGCTCGACGAGCCTTTCCTCCGGGGCGCCGAAGCTCGGCAACTCATGCAACTGAAGGGCCACAAGAGCGTCGGCGGCATGCGGGCGTCCATATACAACGCCTTGCCCCTCCAGGGGGTGCAGGCACTGATCGACTATCTGAAGGATTTCGAGCGGACCCATGGCTGAGTCTCTGCAATCACAATTACTTCCTCTTCGCCATCGCATTGACCAGATCGATGCCGAAATCCTCGATCTGTTGAATCAGCGGGCGCGCACCGCCCAGCAGGTCGGCGAGATCAAGCAGGCACACAATGCCGATGGCGCGGTGCTGCGTCCGGAGCGCGAAGCGCAAGTGATTCGCCAGTTGCAGGGCAAAAATCGCGGTCCTTTTCCGTCAGAATCCGTCGAAGCTGTTTGGGTCGAGATCATTTCCGCTTGTCGCGGACTGGAGCAAACGCTCAAGGTCGCTTATCTGGGGCCCTCCGGATCGTTTTCCGAACAGGCAGCGTTCGAGCATCTCGGCCACGCTATTCAGGGCGTCCCGTGTGCGTCGTTCGACGAGGTCTTTCGCACGGTCGAGGCTGGCGCGGCTGCCGTAGGCATTGTTCCGGTGGAAAACTCCACCGAAGGCGCCGTCAACCGCACACTGGATCTGCTGCTGGGCACGCCCCTGACGATCAACGGTGAGCGATCGCTCTTGATCCGTCATTGCCTGATGGCGCAGGATCCCACCATGCAGGGCGTCACCCGTGTGATGGCGCACCCCCAGGCGCTTGCACAGTGCCAGGGCTGGTTAAACCAGAATTATCCTGCGCTCGCCCGCGAACCGGTGGCCAGCAACTCGGAGGCAGCGCGACTCGCCTCGCTGAATCCCACGGTGGCCGCGATTGCAAGTGATGCCGCTGCCCAGAAGTGGGGTCTCGCGCTCATCGCCGAGGGGATTCAGGACGACCCGCAGAACCGCACGCGATTCCTTGCGATTGGCCAGATCCCCACGCTGCCAAGCGGTCGCGACAAGACCAGCCTGATCCTTGCCGTCAACAATCGCGCGGGCGCAGTCTATGAAATGCTTTCGCCTTTGTCCGAAAACGGCGTGTCGATGACGCGATTCGAATCGCGGCCCGCCCGCAAAGGGCAATGGGAGTATTACTTCTACGTGGATATCGAGGGGCATCGCGAAGATGCGGCGGTGCGCAAGGCACTTGCGGCGCTGCAACTGAAGTGTGCCTTTTTCAAGGTGCTGGGTTCTTATCCGGTGCAGTAACCGCGTTTCGTTGCGCGGCGAACCGTCGCGCGGTCGTTCAATCGCCTGGTCCATAACGTTTCAATCGCTATGTCATCTACAGATTCCCCGCTTGTCGCTCCGTCACATGTCACGGCCATTGCCCCTTACCAGGCCGGTAAGCCGATCGAGGAACTCGCCCGCGAGTACGGACTTGATCCCACCGCCATCGTCAAGCTTGCGTCCAATGAGAATCCGCTCGGTATGCCGCAGTCCGCGCAAGCCGCGATTGCACAGGCGGTCGCAGGCCTTGGCCGCTACCCGGATGCGGCAGGCTTCGACCTGAAGGCTGCGTTGTCGGAGCGTTACGGCGTACCGCAGAACTGGCTCACGCTCGGTAATGGTTCGAACGATATTCTCGAAATCGTCGCGCACGCGTTGCTTGAGCCGGGCACCTCGGTCGTCTATTCGCAGCATGCCTTCGTTGTGTATCGCCTGGCAACCCAGGCACGCGGAGCCCGGCACATCATGGTGCCGGCGCGCGATCTGGGACACGATTTGTCCGCGATGCTCGAGGCGATCGCGCCGGACACCCGTCTGGTCTATATCGCGAATCCGAACAATCCAACCGGCACGTTTCTGCCGGGCGACGCGATCGAGCAATTTCTTGCGCAGATTGCGAAGCGCCATGGCGGTCGGGTCACTGTGGTGCTCGATGAAGCCTACAACGAGTACCTGGAGCCCGCGCTGCGCTTTGACAGTGTCGCGCTGGTTCGGAAATACCCCAATTTGCTGGTGTCCCGCACATTCTCCAAAGCCTATGGCCTGGCCGGCCTGCGCGTCGGCTTTGCTGTCGCGCAGCCGGCGCTGACCGATTTGCTCAATCGCGTGCGCCAGCCGTTCAACGTGAATACACTGGCGCAGGTGGCCGCGATCGCCGTGCTTGGGGACGCTGAGTTTCTGGCCCGCAGTTTCGAGGTCAACCAGGGCGGCAAACGGCAATTGCAAGCCGCTTTCGACCAGCTTGGGCTCACTTACGTGCCAAGCTATGCGAATTTCGTGCTGGTCAAGGTCGGCGATGCCGCGCGCATTAACCTTGAACTGCTCAAGCGCGGCGTCATTGTGCGCCCGGTCGCCGGCGACGGCTTGCCCGAATGGCTGCGCGTTTCGATTGGCCTGCCGGAAGAAAATGCGCGCTTCATCAGCGCTCTGACGGAAATTCTGGGAAGTCGGCACGCATGAGCGCGTTGGGTTCGACGCAGAGCGCAGCGCAGGCCCACACGCCCTCCGGCCTGAAGATTCCGGTGCTAGCTGTCGTGGGTGTCGGGCTGATCGGTGGTTCGTTTGCCGCCGCGCTGCGTAAAGCTGGCGCGGTCGGTCGCGTTCTTGGGGCAGGGCGCCGTGTGCAAACCCTGGCCCAGGCGCAGGAACTGGGCATCATCGACGAGGCGGTGTCCCTGCGGGAGGCTGCCGAGCGCGCTGACCTGATTCTGGTGTCAGCTCCGGTCGGGGCCTTCCCCTCAATCTTCGCTGAACTCGGCGCCAGTCTGTCGGACACCGCGCTGATTACCGATGGTGGCAGCACCAAACAGAACGTCGTTGAGGCGGCCCGTATCGGGCTGGGTGCGCGCATCGGGCAGTTCGTTCCCGCGCACCCGATGGCCGGTTCCCACGAGTCAGGCCCCCAGGCGGCCGATGCAAATTTATACGCCGGACGACGCGTCATGCTGACGCCCCTGGCTGAAAACCGACCCGAAGACATCGTACGCGTCGAGTTGGCGTGGCGTGTGTGCGGTGCCCGGGTGATCCGCCTTGATCCGGCGGGACACGATGCCGTGATGGCCGCGATCAGCCACTTGCCGCACTGGATTGCCGCGCTTTACATGCAGCACATCCTGCAAAGTGCCGATCCTGCCGCTCGTCTTGAAATGGCCGGGCCGGGCTTTCGCGATTTCACGCGGATCGCTGCCGGTTCGCCCGAAATGTGGCGCGATATCTTTCTTGCCAACCGTCAGGCCATGCTGGACGAACTTTCGTCCTTGCGCACGGTGTTTGACCGCGCGGAGCAGGCCCTGCAGGATGGTGATGCCACCTGGCTCTGCGACATGCTCGAAACTTCTGCCGAAGCCCGCCGCGGCTGGAAGGGACCGGCGGTATGACCTCCGCCGGTTTTCTCGATCTCCCCCGGGCGCGTCACGCAGCGGGCACAGTCACTTTGCCGGGATCCAAGAGCATTTCCAACCGGGTACTGCTGCTGTCTGCGCTTGCCGACGGCGTCACCCGGATTGAAGGCTTGCTGCAATCCGACGACACGCGGGTCATGCTGACCGCGCTTGCACAACTGGGCGTTGGGATCGACAGGCACAGTGCCGACTCCGTCAGTGTTCGTGGCGCAGGACAGTTCCCGGTCCTGCAGGCCGACCTGTTTCTCGGCAATGCGGGAACGGCGATTCGTCCGCTCACCGCCGCGCTCGCGCTCATGGGCGGGCGCTATCAGCTGCGCGGCGTGCCACGCATGCATGAGCGCCCGATCGGTGACCTGGTTGATGGCTTGCGCGAGTTGGGCGCACGAATCGCGTACCTGGGAAACGAAGGTTTTCCGCCGCTCGAAATCAGCCCCTGCGGCGAACTCGCCGATCGTGTTCGTGTGCAAGGGTCGGTCTCCAGCCAGTTTCTGACTGCGGTCCTGATGGCTGCCCCACTGGCAGTGGCACATACCGGGCGCGCCCTGACGATTGACGTCGTCGGGGACCTGATCTCCAAACCGTACATCGACATCACGCTCAACCTGATGGCCCGCTTTGGGGTGCATGTGGTTCGCTTCGGATGGCAAGGCTTCCGGGTCGAACCGGGTAGCCGCTATCGCTCACCAGGCACAATTTTTGTTGAGGGTGATGCGTCCTCGGCTTCCTATTTTCTGGCCCTGGGCGCAATCGGCGGCGGTCCGGTGCGCGTGGTGGGCGTGGGCGCTGACAGTATCCAGGGCGACATCGCCTTTGCAGACACCGTTGCCGCGATGGGCGCCACACTCAAGCGCGACGCGTCATCGATCGAGGTGACGGGCGTGCGGGTTGCGCAAGGCGAGCGCCTGCGAGCCTTCGATGCCGATTTCAATCTGATTCCCGATGCGGCCATGACCGCCGCCGCGATGGCGCTCTTCGCGGACGGTCCGTGCACGCTGCGCAATATCGGCAGCTGGCGGGTCAAGGAAACCGATCGCATTGCGGCGATGCAGACCGAACTGCGCAAGGTCGGTGCCAGGGTCGATTCCGGCCCTGACTGGCTGCGCGTGACGCCGGTTGCTCCAGGTCAGTGGCGCGACGCCTGCATCAATACCTACGACGATCACCGGATGGCCATGTGCCTGTCGCTGGCCGCCTTCGGCGACGCTGCGGTGCGGATCCTCGATCCCGGCTGCGTGAGCAAAACCTTCCCGACCTATTTCGATGTTTACGCCGGGCTCCTGAAATGAACTCAAGTCAATTTGATCCGGCCGCTGCGGCTGCGCCGGCCGATCAGTCCCGCTTACCGCACGGCATTGCTGGCGCGGCCGTGCCGGTCATTACGATCGACGGTCCGACCGCATCAGGAAAAGGCACCGTTGCCCACCGCGTCGCTCAGACGCTCGGCTTTGGCGTGCTTGATAGCGGCGCACTGTACCGCCTGACTGCGCTGGCGGTGCTGCAGCGCGGGGTCGATCCCGCCGACGTCGATGCGGTCGAGCAGGCGGCGCGTGCGCTTGAGGTTGTGTTTCATCCCGCGGGCGTGACGCTCGAGGGCGCTGAAGTCGCCGATCTCATCCGTCAGGAGCACGTCGGAAATCTCGCCTCGCTCCTGGCGCCGAACCCGGGTGTGCGTGCCGCGTTGCTGGATCGTCAGCGGGCGTTTCGGCAGGCTCCGGGGCTCGTGGCCGACGGACGGGATATGGGAACAATTGTGTTCCCCGATGCGCCGCTAAAGATATTCTTGATTGCCGACGTGCGCGCGCGCGCCGAACGCAGATGTAAGCAATTGATCGAAAAGGGAATTTCTGCTAATCTAGACGACTTGCTGCGCGATATGCGCGAGCGTGACGCGCGCGACACCGGTCGCTCGGTCGCACCGCTTGTCGCTGCGCATGATGCGCATGTGGTCGATTCGTCGGATCTCACGATCGACCAGACCGTGCAGGCAATTCTGGATCTATGGTCCGCAGTCTGCCGCGATCGCTGTGGCTGATTCGGCCGGCTGTTCCCGGATCGCCAGCGTGTTTCAGTAACGCATCACCGCATGAATTCAGTACCGCAGTAACGACGGCAGTACCGCAGTAACGACGGCAGTATCCCAGTAACGACAGCAGTACCGCATTAACGACGGCAGTATCCCAGTAACGACAGCAGTATCGCAGTACCTGGCAGTTTCATTGGTTCCCGCGGTTGGCACACACCCTCCGCAGGTTTTTACACCCTAACCCCACTGCAAGCAGTTGACGCTGCCCACAGTGAGCTACCCGGCCCTCAGGCCACCTGGATCTCCTTTACATGTCAACTCAACAAATTTCTTCCTTTGGCGGCGAAAGCTTTGCCGACCTGTTTGCTGAAAGCATCAAGAAGCAGGACATGAAGTCCGGCGAGGTGATTTCCGCGGAAGTCGTGCGCATCGATCACAATTTCGTCGTCGTCAACGCAGGTCTCAAATCCGAAGCCCTCATCCCGATCGAAGAGTTCCTTAACGATCAGGGCGAGCTGGAAGTCAGCCCCGGCGATTTTGTTTCAGTCGCCATTGACTCGCTCGAAAACGGCTACGGAGACACGATCCTGTCGCGCGATCGCGCCAAGCGCCTGTCGGCCTGGCTGTCGCTCGAAAAATCGCTCGAAAAGAACGAACTCGTCACCGGCACGATCACTGGCAAGGTCAAGGGTGGCCTGACGGTCATGACCGCCGGTATCCGCGCGTTCCTGCCGGGCTCGCTGGTCGACCTGCGTCCTGTCAAGGACACCACGCCCTTCGAGGGCAAGACCATGGAATTCAAGGTCATCAAGCTCGACCGCAAGCGCAACAACGTCGTGTTGTCGCGCCGCGCCGTGCTTGAGGCCAGCATGGGCGAAGAGCGCCAGAAGCTGCTCGAAAACCTCCAGGAAGGCGCCATCGTCAAGGGCGTCGTCAAGAACATCACCGACTACGGTGCGTTCGTAGACCTCGGCGGTATCGATGGCCTGCTGCACATCACCGACATGGCATGGCGTCGTGTGCGTCACCCGTCCGAAGTGCTGACCGTTGGCCAGGAAGTCGAAGCCAAGGTTCTGAAATTCGATCAGGAAAAGAGCCGCGTTTCGCTGGGCGTCAAGCAGCTTGGCGAAGATCCGTGGGTGGGCCTCGCCCGCCGTTACCCGCAAGGCACCCGCCTGTTCGGTAAGGTCACCAACCTCACTGATTACGGCTCATTTGTCGAAGTCGAGGCCGGTATCGAAGGCCTGGTTCACGTCTCCGAAATGGACTGGACCAACAAGAACGTCGACCCGCGCAAGGTTGTCACGCTGGGCGAAGAAGTCGAAGTCATGGTCCTCGAGATCGACGAAGATCGTCGTCGTATTTCCCTGGGCATGAAGCAGTGTCGCCAGAATCCCTGGGAAGAGTTCGCTTCGAACTTCAAGCGCGGCGACAAAGTGCGCGGCGCCATCAAGTCGATCACCGACTTTGGCGTGTTCGTCGGCTTGCCCGGCGGCATCGATGGTCTGGTGCACCTGTCGGATCTGTCCTGGACGGAAACCGGCGAGGAAGCCGTGCGCAACTTCAAGAAGGGCGACGAGCTCGACGCGGTTGTGCTGGGCATCGACACCGACAAGGAGCGTATCTCGCTTGGCGTCAAACAGCTCGAGGGCGATCCCTTCAACAACTTCGTGGCAACCTATGACAAGGGCGCTGTGGTGCCTGGCACGGTCAAGGCAGTCGAGCCCAAGGGCGCGGTGGTCACCCTGTCGCTTGAAGTCGAGGGCTATCTGCGCGCTTCCGAGATTTCCAACGGACGCGTCGAAGATGCCGGTACGGTTCTGAAGGCTGGCGACAACATCGAAGCCATGATCATCAACGTCGATCGCAAGTCGCGCTCGATCCAGTTGTCGATCAAGGCACGCGATAACGCTGAAACCGCAGACAGCATGCAGCGACTCTCCGAAGCCAGTGCATCGTCGGGCACGACCAATCTGGGCGCTCTGCTCAAGGCCAAGCTCGATCAGGCACGTGACTCCGATTAATCGCGGTGACGAAGTCTGAACTAATCGCTGCGCTGGCGGCTCGCTACTCTCAGTTGGCTGCCCGCGATACCGATTTCGCCGTCAAGACTGTTCTTGATGCGATGACCCAGGCGCTTGCCGAAGGTCAGCGCATCGAGATCCGGGGGTTTGGCAGCTTCTCGCTGTCGGCCCGCGCACCTCGTGTCGGGCGCAATCCGAAATCCGGCGAACAAGTGCTGGTACCTGGAAAACAGGTGCCGCACTTCAAGGCGGGCAAGGAGTTGCGTGAGCGCGTGGATCTGGCCCCCAACCAGTCTGAAGACCGCCCTTGAGGCGGTTTTTTTATGCACGTCCCTGGCCAGACGCTTACAATTCTGTTTTCGTTCAGGAGTATGCGTCATGCGCTACCTTGTCTGGGCTCTGCGATTGATCGTGTTCGTCGTCGTTCTGATGTTCGCGCTCAAGAACACGGCGCCCGTCGCAGTTGAATTCTTTGGCGGCTTCGCGATTTCCAGTGTCCCGTTGATCGTTGTGATGCTGACCACATTCGTGCTGGGGACGCTGTTCGGGCTGCTTCTGACCGTCCCTGCGTCGATCCGGCGGCGGCGAGAAGCCACCAGGTTGCGTAAGGAACTCGATCGGATTCAGGCTGCAAACCAGCCGCAGCAGTCTGGCCAGCTTTCTCCCGACGTGATCGTGCCACTGTCGCCCCTGTGAATGCCTTCTGATTGGAACTGAACCGTGGATTTTGAATCCTGGTGGCTGATTTTCATGCCACTGCTGTTCGCGCTTGGCTGGATGGCTGCGCGCTTCGATGTGCGCCAGATGCTTTCGGAAACCCGCAATTTGCCGGATTCCTATTTTCGGGGGCTCAACTTTCTTCTCAACGAGGAACCCGATCGTGCGATTGATGCCTTCGTCGAGGTCGCGAAGCTTGATCCGGAAACCACCGAGCTCCATTTCGCGCTAGGCAGTCTGTTTCGTCGTCGCGGCGAGATGGAGCGCGCGATCCGCGTACACCAGAGCCTGCTCTCCCGCGCCGATTTGCCTGTCCGGCAGCGTGAGCATGCGCAGCATGAACTCGCACAGGACTACTTGCGCGGCGGGATGCTCGACCGGGCAGAAGAGGCTTTTGCCGTTCTCAAAAACACCTCCTTCGCGTTACCGTCGCTGCGTGCGCTGATCCGCATCTATGAGTCCGAACATGACTGGCCCCGGGCCATCGAAGCGGTAGAAGGGTTGCGCAAACTGATCGATGAACCTGTTCCCCAGCTAGTACACTACCACTGCGAGATGGCGCAGGCCGCACTTGCCATGCGTCCGCCGAACATGGTGGGGGCGCGTCAGTCGCTTGATCTGGCGCAGCGTGCCGCTGATACGGTTCAAAGTGGCGGAGCCTCGCAGGTGCGCGTCGCGATGTTGAAGGCAAGCATTGCCGCCTCGGAGGGCGATCGGCAAGCCGAGCGCCAGTTTCTTCAGGGGGTTCTGGAGTTGTCCCCTGAGTACGCAGGCCTCATGGCTCAGCAGTTCTACGATTGTTGCGTGGCGCTCGGTCAGGCTGACGCGGCGGTGGTGCTCCTGAGCGACCACTATCAGCAATACCCTTCACTCGACTTGTTCAACGTGGTGTTCCGGGCGCTTCGCGACCGGCAGGGGCCCGAGGACGCCTGGACCTATGCGCGTCAAGCGCTACAATCGCACCCGTCCTTGCTGGGGCTCGATCGTCTCCTCGAGGTCGAACTGGCGAAGTCGCCTGCCGGCACCGGAGCCCTCGGCGGCGAGATCAATGGCCCCGATCTGGCCTTGCTTCGGCGGTTGATCAATCGTCATACGCAACGTCTTGACCGCTACGCCTGCCGTACCTGTGGCTTTCAGGCGCGGCGCTATTACTGGCAGTGCCCCGGCTGCAACGCCTGGGAAACCTACAAGCCCCGGCGCCTTGAAGAACTGGAATGAAAACACGATGAGTCTGTATCCGTCTGAAGCGATTTCGCGAACCCGTGTTCTGGTGGTGGGCGACATCATGCTCGACCGCTACTGGTTTGGCGAGGTTGAGCGGATTTCACCCGAGGCGCCTGTACCTGTCGTCCACGTGGCGCGCCGTGAAGACCGACTTGGGGGTGCCGCCAACGTGGCGCGCAATGCCGTCGCCCTGGGCGCCCGCGCGACGCTCGCCGGGATCGTCGGGCAGGATGAGGGCGCGGTGCACGTGCGTCAGCTTTTGCAGGAAAGTGGCGTTCATGGACACCTGATTGGCGATCCGAATCATCCCACCACGCTCAAAATGCGCGTGCTTGGACGCCAGCAACAGCTACTGCGCATCGATTTCGAGGAAAAGCCCGGAACTGCGCTGGTCGATGCCCTCCATGCCGAAGTCGAGCCGTTGCTGGCCTCACACGATGTCATGGTGCTGTCCGACTACGCCAAGGGGTCCTTGATTCACGTCGATGCGCTGATCGCAATGGCGCTCAAGCGGGGTATTCCGGTACTTGTGGATCCCAAGGGAAGTCATTACGAACGCTATCGGGGCGCATCGATCGTCACGCCGAATCGCAGCGAGATGCAGCAGGCCGTGGGAGTCTGGAGCTCCGAAGACGATCTTATGGCGCGCGCGCAGCGTCTGCGCGAGTCGCTGAGCCTCGAGGCGCTGCTGGTCACGCGGTCCGAGCATGGCATGACACTTTTTACGGCGCAGGGTCGGGACCACGTCGATGCGCAGGCGCACGAGG
>JADZBO010000019.1 GCA_020851995.1 Burkholderiaceae bacterium | reverse complement strand
GGGTCGGCCTGCGGCAAATCCATTTTGTTGAGCACCGGGACGACCTCGACCCCGAGTTCGATCGCCGTGTAGCAGTTGGCGACCGTCTGCGCCTCGACCCCTTGAGAGGCATCAACGACAAGCAGCGCGCCCTCGCAGGCAGAGAGAGAGCGGCTGACTTCGTAGGAGAAATCGACGTGTCCGGGCGTGTCGATCAGGTTCAGCGCGTAAACCTGCCCACTTTGGGACTTGTACGACAGGGCGGCGGTCTGTGCCTTGATCGTGATGCCGCGCTCGCGCTCGATATCCATTGAGTCGAGTACCTGCGCCGACATTTCGCGGTCGGCCAGCCCCCCGCAGCGCTGGATCAGGCGATCCGCGAGGGTGGACTTGCCGTGGTCGATATGGGCAATGATGGAGAAATTACGGATGTGCTGCATAGCGCGTGGGAATGGACCTTGCATGAAAAGGGGGCGCCGTGCGCCCCCTTCTTGCGGCAAACCGCTATTCTAGCCGTTCTTGCCCTACTTGGCTGGCTTGACTGCCACCCACTGGGTCTGCTCGCCGCGGCGGATCATCAGCCCGACCGGCCGTGCCTTGTCGAGCCCGGCGACCACCTTGGCAAACTGCTCGGGGCTGGTGACGTCCGTGTCGTTCACGACCACGATGATGTCGCCCTCAGCGATGCCTGCCGTGCTCGCGGCACCCTCCGCCGACTCAACCAGGACTCCCCCCTTGATTTTCAGCTCTTTCAGGGTGTCGGCATCCACGCTCACCACCTCCATGCCGAGCACCTTGGTGGCAACCTTTTCCGTCTTGGCATCAGGCTTGGCTGAGGCCACCTTGTCGTCGGTCTTCATTTCGCCGACCTTGGCAGTCAGTTTGACAATCTTGCCCTTGCGCCAGACTTCCATCGGAACCGAGGTTCCTGGCTTGGTCTGACCCACCACTCGGGGAAGATCAGTCCACTTGCCAATGCTCTTGTCGCCAAACTTGGTGATCACATCACCCGCCTGGACACCTGCTTTGTCAGCCGGCGCATCAGCCTCGACGCCACTGACCAGCGCGCCCTCAGCCTTGGGCAAACCGATTGCCTCGGCAACTTCCTTGCTGACCTCTCCAATCTGAACGCCTATGCGACCGCGATTGACCTTGCCGGAAACCTTGAGCTGCTCGACCACACTCATCGCTTCGTTGATCGGGATTGCCAGCGAAATGCCCATGAAGCCGCCGCTACGCGAGACGATCTGCGAGTTGATCCCAACGACTTCGCCCTTGAGGTTCAGCAACGGACCGCCGGAGTTGCCGGGGTTGACCGCGACGTCTGTCTGGATAAACGGCAGGTAATCGCCCGTGTCGCGACCCAGCGCGCTGACGATGCCCGACGTGACTGTGGATTCCAGCCCGAAGGGAGAGCCGATGGCCATCACCCACTGACCTTTCCTGAGTAGTTTCGGATCGCCGATCGGCAGAACCGTGAGGTCCTTGGCGTCGATTTTGACCAGCGCGACGTCGGTTCGCTCGTCGCTGCCGACCACTTTAGCCTTGAACTCGCGGCCATCGGACAGCGTGACGAAGATGTCGGTTGCATCCGCCACCACGTGATGGTTGGTCAGTATCGAGCCGTCCGCGGAGATAATGAAGCCTGAGCCCACACCACGCGGCACCGTGCGTTCGTCCGGATCGCCGCGCTTGCCGCCACGCGGCCCCGGCGCGGGTTTGCCGCCGCCCGGAGGCACCGCATCCGGACCAAAGAAATGCCGGAACATTTCGTAGGGATCCTGTCCGCCACGACCAGCGCGGGTAGGAACTTTTGCGGTGGTACGGATGTTGACCACTGCGGGCTCGGCTTTCTCGACGATCGACGTGAAGTCAGGCAAAGCGACCGCGGGGCTTTGCGTTTGTGCCTGAGGCTGAGCCTGGGCATGCACCTGCATCGTGTGTAAACCACCGGCAACGACCGCCGTGCCAACCGCCACGGCCAGGACTGCGCGGCGCGCGCCAAGAGCCGGCCGAACCACGTACGACTGAACGATTTCCCGCATCATGAACTCCGTTGTGAATGACCTTGCCAGCAAGGGTTATTGCTTGCCCGTGGCCTGGACATACTGAATGGATTGTGCCAACTGTGCCAGAGTACCGGCCGGTACTTCCCCCAGAACAGTCAGCCAGAAATTTGCTACCTTGATCCCGAACACGTTGACGGATCCGATCCGCGCGGCGCCAGGAACATGATATTCAGACCGCGCATTTTGATAAGGTTCAATAAAAATTGATATCGTCGACAATCCATCCGATAAAACAAGCTGATTCACAGGCCGGTCTTCGGAAAAGACGCGCGCCACCTGCAACGTCGACACGAAGCCGGGAGGCGCGGGAATGCGCCAGCCGAGTTCGGCAAGATTGACCGGATTCAGCTGGGGGCGCACGAGTGTCCAATCTTTGGTGACATAGCCAGGTGCGAGCTGGCTGGCGGCAATCGGGCCACCGATCTCGATCTGCGTGAAAGAAATTTGCTCGAGCACATTGCCGTCATGCGCGATGGTCTGCGCCTTGAGCAACAGATGAGTTTCACTGTCGGCGCAAAGCCGGTAGCCGTGACGGTGCGCATCGCGCGGTCGGATCTCGATTTGCCGACACTCCCTGCCCGCGACGCGATAGGGTTCGGACAACACGTTCAGACCATAATTGGAATCGATCGACTTTGCGTCCGACAGAAGCAGCCCCGGGAAGCGGTCGGCCCGCTGGCGCTCAATCAGAATCGTGCGATGACCGGGTATCAGGCATTGGACCTCATCATTGACGCGGACGTATTCAAGCGGCTCGCCGTCGAGCACTTCGATGCGCTCACGCTCATCCTTGCCGTCGTGCGCGTGAGTGATACGTGATGACTCGATCGATGAATCCTGCTGGTAGGTGAATACGCCGGTGTAATCGAGTTGATGCGCAGCCTGCTGAATCTTGCGCAGGATATCGGCGACCGGCGTGGCGACAACCGAACCACCTGTAACCACAGCGGTTGTCGGCGGCCCCGCAACACCCTGCTGAGCCTGCGTGACGGACGGCGCCGCCCCCATGGCGAAACAAACGACGGGCAGCAGAACCAGCGACCGCATCTGCCGGGCGTGTTTTAACCGCGCCGCATGGCCGAACTCAGCCGCTCCGCGCACACTCGCCATCACCGCGAAGCGCCAAAGGAAGCCTGCCGCACACCCGTCGGGCCAGCGATCTGGCGATGTGCCGAGACGTAATCACGGATCGCGGGCGAGGTCGTGCTGATCGGATCCGCGCTCGCCATTTGCTGGACTGGCACGCCGGATTCCGGAATGAAAAAAGGACGTGCTATCCAGACAACGGAAGCCACGGCGGCTGCCATTGCAAGCCCGGGCCAGACAAGCCGCCAACCGGTTTTCAAGGGGTTCCGGTGAGGTGATGCCACCGACTTTGCGGGTTGCGGAGTCACCGCCTGAGTCAAAACAGGTTCAGAGGAAGGAGCCGGGCTGGCAGCACGCAATTGTGCCGGGGCCGACACCGCAGCGATCGCCGCACTACGATCGACATCCTGCGCGAGAGACGGGTCGGCGGCCTGCGCGGCGACAGAGGGCTCCGCAGAGATCGCGCTGGCCAATCGCTGCTGGAACTGCGTCGAGACCGGCCGAACCAGCTCCGGGGTACGCAGCGCGTCACCAATCAGGTGATAGACCTGCCAGGCATTCTGGCCGGCTTCGGTGAAGACCGAGTCCGGCATCGCCGTCCCGGCATCGCCATCCATCCAGGCAGAAATCGAAATATTGACTTCCTGTGCAACGTCTTCAGTCGCCTCAGGGGTTTGTCGATCGGAATCTTGCATCGCCGGTGCTCCTTACCAGCGCCGATCGCCTGAATTGCCCATCATCGGGCGGAGTTTCTCCGCGATCGCCTCGCGCGCCCGGAAAATCCTGGACCGCACGGTGCCGATGGGGCAATTCATCGATTGCGCTATGTCTTCGTAGCTCATGCCTTCAATTTCGCGCAGCACAATGGCATTGCGTAAATCCTCGGGTAAGTCCTCGATCGCCTTGTTGACCGTTTGGGCAATCTGACGACTGGCCAGTTCCGATTCAGGCGTGGTGTTGTCAGTTAGGTTGTCGGTTTCGTCAAAAGTTTCACCATCTTCGCTTTCGTATGAAGATGGCGCACTCGGGCGACGCTTATTGGACGCTAGCCAGTTGCGCGCCGTATTGATGGCGATGCGGTAGAGCCAGGTGTAAAAAGCACTTTCGCCCCGGAACTGGGGTAGCGCGCGATAAGCCTTGATGAAGGCCTCCTGGGCGACGTCTTCGATTTCCGATTGGTCGCGGATCATCCGTGAGAGCAGACGCATAATCTTGCGCTGGTACTTCAGGACCAGGAGATCGAAAGCCTTCTTGTCGCCCCCCTGCACCCGGGCAACCAGTTCGGCATCCACATCGCGTTCTGTCACACAGGTTCCCTGATAAAGGTTCGCCTGGGCTGCATGCGCTGCCAAGCCACCGCGACCGACAACTTTCGGTAGATGGGTGGAGGCACACTGGAGCGCCAGATCGTCAAAGTCAGTCTTTCCGAAGGGTTATGGGGGTGCCGGCCATAATTAAAAGTGAGCGTGAGGCCAAAAACATGTTGCCAGGCTTGGTCAAGAGTGACCTCGTGCCCATCCGACCAGCGCCAGGCCCCTCCGGGAACCACGCGCAACACCCCGGACCCGCGGCCATGCCGGGATCGGCGCTCCAGCAAGCAGTGCGTCAGAAACAGCAAACCACCAGTCAACACGGCCAAAAGCCAGGACAAGCCGAACCAGAGGACGCCAAAGGCAACAGAAATCGCACCGCTCGCCACGACAACCCAGCCGAAAACCGCGACAAGCCGCGATGGCGTCACCGCCACCGCGAGGATGCTGTCAGCGCGATCCGCCAATTCAGACGCGGCGAACCGCCATCGAGCCGTTCGTTCCACCAAATCCAAAGGAATTGGAGAGCGCCACGTCAATGCGCAGATCGCGCGCGGCGTTAGCGCAGTAATCCAGATCGCACTCGGGATCCTGATTGAAAATATTGATCGTCGGAGGCGAAATCTGGTTGTAGACCGCCAGTGTGGTAAAGACCGCTTCAATGCCGCCGGCGGCGCCCAGCAGGTGCCCGGTCATGGACTTCGTGGAATTAACCACGAGTTTGCGGGCGTGATCGCCAAAGGCGAGTTTGAGTGCCTCGGTTTCGTTTTTGTCACCGAGTGGCGTCGATGTGCCATGTGCATTGACGTATTGCACGTCCTGAGGGTTCAGGCCACCATTGCGCAGCGCGTTGACCACGCCGCGGCGCGGGCCATCCCGGTCTGGCGCTGTGATGTGGTGCGCATCGGAGCTCATGCCATAGCCGGCGAATTCGCCATAGATGCGCGCGCCGCGCTTTTTGGCGTGCTCGTATTCTTCAAGCACCAGCACCCCGGCACCCTCGCCGAGCACAAAACCGTCGCGATCCGCATCCCAGGGCCTCGACGCAGTGGTCGGGTCATCGTTGCGTGTCGAGAGCGCCCGCATGGCCGCAAAACCGCCCACACCCAAGGGCGAGACGGTGGATTCAGCGCCGCCTGCCACCATGACGTCGGCATCACCGTACTCGATCAGGCGCGCTGCGTCGCCAATCGAATGCAAGCCGGTCGTGCAAGCCGACACGACAGCATAGGTTGGGCCCTTGAGACCCAGCATAATGGAGAGTTGGCCCGAAATCAGGTTGATCAGTGAGGCCGGGACAAAGAACGGGGAAATCCGACGGGGACCACGCTCGAGATACTCGGTTTGGGTTTCCTCGATACGCTGGAGGCCACCAATGCCGGATCCGACGATCACGCCAACACGCTCGGCCATCGACTCGGTGAGTTCAAGCCCGGCATCCTTCCAGGCCTGCAGGCCAGCGGCGATGCCATAGTGAATGAACGTATCCATCGTCCGGGCTTCTTTGGCCGAGATGATTTCGGTGATGTCGAAATTCCTGACCTCACCGGCGATCTGGGCGTTGAAAGCGCTTGGATCGAAGCGGGTAATCCGCCCGATTCCCGACCGTCCGTTAACGATATTGTCCCAAGCCGTCGCGACATCGTTGCCCACGGGGCTAACAATACCCAAGCCTGTAATGACGACGCGTCGCTTCACGGGTCACTCCTTATGTGATAAAGGCGGCAGAAGCACGCGACACGCCAGCGCACAGAGAATGTCCCCTGGCGCAATTGCATCGATCACCCCAACCGCCCGACAGCATGTAGCAGCGAAAACCTGCCCGTGCCGCAAATTGTTAATTATTTGGAATGCGAGGTGATGTAATCCACGGCTTGCTGAACGGTCGTGATTTTTTCAGCCTCTTCGTCGGGGATTTCGGTTTCGAACTCGTCTTCGAGGGCCATCACCAACTCGACCATATCGAGCGAATCGGCACCGAGGTCGTCAAGAAAGGAAGAAGCGTTCTTGATCTCGGCCTCGTTGACGCCAAGTTGTTCAGCGACGATCTTCTTGACGCGCTGTTCGATGCTTTCCATGCAAATCTCCAAAGGGGAAAAGACCGGCGAATTATAGCCAAACCGGCAAAAAAAAAATCTACTGCATGTACATGCCACCATTTACATGGAGCGTGGTACCTGTAATGTAACTGGCAAATGGCGAAGAGAGGAACGCGACCGCGTGTGCCACATCGGCCGGGGCACCCAGTTTACCGACCGGGATCTGCGCCAGCAGAGCCGCGGTCTGGGACTCCGGGAGCCCGCGCGTCATGTCGGTTTCGATGAACCCCGGGGCGATGCAATTGACCGTAATCCCCCGGCTGCCGAGTTCGCGCGCGAGCGCACGCGTCATGCCGGCCACGCCCGCCTTGGCGGCGGCGTAGTTGGCCTGCCCTGCGCTACCGCTTGCACCCACCACTGAAGTAATGTTGACAATACGGCCCCAGCGCGCCTTCATCATGGGACGCATGACCGCGCGCGAAAGGCGGAATACGGAGGTGAGATTGGTCTGCAGCACGGCATCCCAGTCATCGTCCTTCATGCGCATCGCAAGGCCATCGCGCGTGATGCCGGCGTTATTCACCAGAATATTCGGTCCGCCCGACTCTTTCGAAAGGCTATCGATCAGGGCATCGCAGGCCGTCGCATCGGTCACGTTGAGAACGACGCCGCGTCCGCCAAGTGACGCGAGTGCTGAGGTCACGTCAGCAGCACCGGCCTCGGTAGTGGCCGTGCCGATGACGGTCGCCCCGCGCGCCGCGAGTTCAAGAGCGATCGCCCGGCCAATGCCGCGAGAGGCGCCGGTCACCAGTGCGATCTTGTCCTTGAGTTCCATGCTGGGCTTCCTTATGCGTTGATGGTGGCCAGCGCGGCCTGGAGCGAATCCGGATCGGTGATCGACAGGCCTGTCAGATCAGCGTCAATGCGCTTGACAAGGCCAGTCAGCACCTTGCCCGGGCCGCATTCGACAATATGGGTGACCCCGTGGGCCTTCATGGTGCGAACGACTTCAACCCACCGCACGGCATGCCATGCCTGGCGAACCAGCGCATCCCGAATCGCGGCGGGATCCTGATTGATCGCCACATCGACGTTATTGACGACGGGAACCTGCGGCGGCTTGATGTCAATACCCGACAGCGCGCCCGCCAGAACTTCAGCAGCCGGTTTAAGCAGGCTCGAGTGAAACGGCGCCGATACCGGCAGCGACATGGCGCGCTTGGCACCCGCAGCCTTGGCGGCCTCGATTGCGCGTTGCACGGCCGCCGCGTTGCCGGCGATCACAACTTGCGCCGGCGCGTTGAAATTGACGGCCTCTACGCACTCGCCCTGGGCGGCCGTGGCGCAAGCCGCACGGACTGCATCGTCATCAAGCCCGAGCACAGCCGCCATCGCGCCGGTTCCGACAGGCACCGCGGCTTGCATCGCATCGGCGCGGATGCGCACCACGCGCACCGCATCAGCCAGCTTCATCGCCCCCGCTGCGGTCAGCGCGGAGTATTCGCCCAGACTATGTCCGGCCATCATCGCAGGCATTGGTCCGCCGGCAGCACGCCAGGCCTCAAACATGGCCACAGCCGATGCAAGCATGACAGGTTGCGTGTTGGTGGTGAGGTTGAGTTGTTCGGCCGGCCCCTGAGCGATCAGCGTGCCGAGGTCCAGACCCAGCGCGGCAGAGGCCTCGTCAATGACGCTTGCCACGGCAGCGTTGCCAGACCAGCTGTCGAGCATGCCAACCGTCTGCGATCCCTGACCGGGGAAGACAAATGCGAATTTCATGTTTTGTGTACCAATAGACGGAAAAGCTTCGTTGAACCGACCGCTCACATCCTGACGAGTACCGATCCCCAGGTGAAACCGCCGCCCACACCCTGCAACAGCACCCGGTTGCCAGGTTGAATACGACCGTCGCGGCGCGCGACATCAAGCGCGAGCGGCACACTGGCGGCCGAAGTGTTTGCATGGCGGTCGACGGTGACGACGACTTTTTCCAGCGGGATATCGAGTTTGCGGGCGAGGAAGGTGAGAATCCGGAGGTTAGCCTGATGGGGTATGAACCAGTCTACATCGGAAAGGCTCAGACCCGCCTGCGCCAGTACGCTGCGCGCCGAGCGATCAAGCACCGTGACCGCCTGTTTGAAGACGGCCTGGCCGTCCATGCGCAGGAATGGATCGCCGGTCACCTGGCCATAGGCCACATTACCGGCTGCGGAAAGAATGTGCATCTGGCTGCCGTCGGCTCGCAGTTCAGCGGCCTCGATGCCTGGCTCGGAGGCAGCGCGCAGCACCACGGCTCCGGCACCGTCGCCGAAGAGCACGCAGGTTCCGCGGTCGTTCCAGTCGAGGATACTGGAGAAGACTTCGGCACCGATCACCAGCGCGCAGCGCGCCCGACCAGCTCGAATGAAGCTGTCGGCGGTGGTGAGCGCATAGACAAATCCGCTGCAGACGGCCTGAACATCAAAGGCGGCTGCGCCCTTATTGCCGAGCGAGGCCTGCACCAGGCACGCGGTGCTGGGAAACACGAAGTCCGGGGTCGAAGTCGCCAGAATGATCAGATCGATCTCGGAAGCATCGACGCCCGCATCGGCCAGCGCTTTACGGGAAGCTTCGATGGCAAGGGAACTGGTGGTCGTGCCCCGCTCGGCCAGATAGCGCTGGCGAATCCCCGTGCGCTCGACGATCCAGTCGTCCGATGTTTCAATTCCGCGGCTGCGCATTTCGGCAGCCAGTTGATCGTTGCTGACGGCACGGGACGGCAGACAGCTGCCGGAACCCACAATACGCGAAAAAACCGCGGACGTACTCATACAGATTCTCCGGAACCATCGCCCGCGCCGGAGCGAGACGATCGGGTGAGATGGGCCACAGCGTGAGCGGTTCGCTCAAGCAGGCCGCTGACGGCGGCGTCGCGCGCGCGCTGCAGCGCGAAACCGAAGGCAAGCTTGTCGGCGGAACCGTGGCTCTTGATGACCACGCCGCGCAATCCCAGCAAGGCCGCTCCATTGTATCGGCGATTGTCCACACGCTTGCGCAGGCGGTTCAGGACAGGCAAAGCGGCGAGGCCTGCCAGCCTGGACAATACTGAGCGGTTGAACTCTTCCTTGATCATGCTGGCCAGCATGCGTGCCAGACCTTCGACGGACTTCAGCACCACGTTGCCGACGAACCCGTCGCAGACCACCACATCAACGGTTCCCTTGAAGATGTCATCGCCCTCGACGTTGCCATAGAAATTGAGTGTGCTTGCACGCAGCAGTTCAGCCGCCTGCTTGACGACCTCGTTACCTTTGATGACCTCTTCACCAATATTGAGCAATCCGACCGAGGGCCGGTGGCTCAGGTCTCCGACCTGAGCCAGCGCCGTGCCCATGATGGCAAACTGGAGCAAGTGCTCTGCCGTGCAATCGACGTTTGCACCCAGGTCGAGCACGGTCGTTGCACCGCCCTTCTGGTTGGGGATGGCCGTTGCGATCGCAGGGCGGTCGATTCCGTCGAGCGTTTTCAGCACATAGCGGGAAATCGCCATCCAGGCCCCGGTATTGCCGGCCGAAATACAGGCATCGGCCCGACCGTCCTTGACGGCCTGGGCGGCGATGCGCATGGAGGAGTCTTTCTTGCGACGCAGGGCCACCTCAACCGGGTCATCCATGGTGACGACCTCGGTCGCCCCAACGATGGTGTATCGGTCGGGTGTGATGCCAGGGTGCGCTTTCGCCGCCGACTCGGCCGCGCGACGCACCTCATCGGGCAGGCCAACGAGCAGCAGGTGAGTATCGGGAAACCGTTGTGCGAAATCGAACGCAGCAGGAACGGTGACGGGGATACCCTCGTCACCACCCATGCAGTCGACCGCAATCCGGATTACGGAAGCCACGAATTGTTGCGGCAAATTGCGTTTGGACGAGATCGAAAACCCGTCACAAGACGCGTGTTATTCGTCAGTCTTGGTCTTGAGGACCTTGCGGCCACGATACACGCCCGTCGGGCTGATGTGGTGGCGCAGGTGCTGCTCGCCAGTGTTGGGCTCGGTCGCTGTGGACGGATTGCCCAGAAAATCGTGCGAACGGTGCATGCCGCGCTTGGACGGTGACTTCTTGTTTTGCTGAACAGCCATGACAACTCCTGTGGACTGGCGGATTGTACGCCAATCGCCTTAATCACTAATTTAATAAATATCCAACTACTGACGCTTCGATTTCAGTGAGCCCAACGCCGCGAACGGTGACTCCCGCTCGGTGGCAGGCTCGTCGTTACGCGGGCCGGAGAGCTCGCCGCCCTCGCCCGGACACTGAACGTGGCGGGGTATGAACGGCACTTCCAGGATGAGCTCATCCTCAATCAGCCCCACCAGATCAAACCGGCGGGATCCCACAACCTTTTCGGGCTGGTCGAGATCGTCCTCGTCCAGCTCGGTCGCGTCGGCCTCAAGATCGGACTCCCGACGGACAAGCTCGAACTCTGCCGCGTGATCCACCGGCAACACCAGCGGCCCAAGGCAACGCTGGCAATCGAGCACGATCAGCGCCTGAACCAGCACTGACAGATACGACTTGCCATTCTGCCGGACTTCGCCCTGCACCCGGTACACAACTACACCGGGATGACCAGGCATGCCTGGTGTCTTGGGCAAATCGAGAACCGGTTGCTCGGGCAGACCATCCAGCAGGCGGCCAAGCCGCTGAATGGCGAACGCGCCCGCAACAACCTGACCACGCCGGGCAAACTCGAACGCGTCAACCATCGGCGGCACACCCGATCCGAAGACACCGGCGCCGGACGCGACTCGACCCGAGGCAATGACATCCGGGCTGGAAATTTCCCGATCGGTTACTTCCGAAGCGGTTACGCCCGAAGCGGTTTCGCCCGAAGCAGTGATCTCCGGAACGGTGACTTTCGGGGCGATGCCCACTGAATGAACGCGTGGTTTACTCATCAATGCCAACCTACCATGTCAAGACGAATGCAAAGAGGCAGCAAAGCAAGAGATAATAGCGTGTTTACGCCCTGATCGTCAATCTCCCGGACATCCATACAACGCATGAAGGTTGCGCATCCACCACTGATTCTCGCCTCAAGTTCTCGCTACAGGCGCGAACTTCTCGAAAGATTTCGCTTATCGTTTCTTGTCATTTCACCTGAAGTGGACGAATCCCCGCTCGCGGGCGAAACACCGCGCGACCTCGCATTGCGACTCGCGCTGGCCAAGGCAAGGGCCGTGTTTCACCAGCACCCTGACAGCATCATCATCGGATCTGACCAGGCAGCATCCCTGCATCATCGCCCCCTTGGCAAACCGGGCAATGCGCAGGCAGCCCGCGCCCAGTTGCGATCCCTCTCCGGGCAGACTGTGGTGTTTCACACGGCGCTCACGGTGCTCTCCGGAGATTCAGCGCAAACTGTCGAAGTCCCGACAACGTGTGTATTCCGCGAGCTCTCCGACGCCGCGATTGACCGCTATGTTGCCATCGACAACCCTCTGGATACAGCCGGTAGCGCAAAAGCCGAATCCCTTGGCATCGCGCTCATGCAAAGCATGCGGAGCGACGACCCAACCGCAATCATCGGTCTGCCGCTGATTGCGCTGGCGCGGTTACTTGCCGCAGTCGGACTCGATCCACTCAACGCTGCCAGGATACCCACATGAGCAACACCCCAGGCACCTTGCACCTGATTCCCGTCGGGCTCGGCGATGCCCCCATCGATCGCTGGCTACCCCGCGAGGCCCAGACGATTGCCGGTGGGCTCGGGCTCTACATCGCGGAGAACGCCAAGACTGCCCGGGCGTTTCTCAAGCTCACGCCGCTCGCCCGTCCACTGCAGGAAATTACCGTGCGCGAATTGGGCCCGCGCGTCGACGAGGCGACACTCTCCGACTGGCTAATGCCACTGCGCGCGGGTCAGGACATCGGTCTGGTGTCTGAGGCGGGGTGCCCTGCCGTAGCCGATCCCGGCGCTCGGGCGGTAGCAATCGCACACACCTGGGGTGTACCGGTCCGCCCTTGGGTAGGCCCCTCGTCAATTCTGCTTGCGTTGATGGCCAGCGGTCTGGACGGTCAGCGGTTTGCTTTCCACGGCTACGCGCCGGTTGATGCCGCCGAACGCGCCCGCCAACTCAAAACATGGGAGCAAGGCTCCTCGCGCCAGCGACAGACGCAGATGTTCATCGAAACCCCCTATCGCAACGGCGCGATGCTGGCCAGCCTGCTAGAGCACCTCAAAGGCACGACGCGGCTTTGCATTGCCCGATCAGTCACCACGGCCGATGAATGGATTCGCACCTTGCCCGTGTCGCAATGGAAATCCCAACCAACGCCGGCGCTGGACAAACATCCGACGCTGTTCCTGTTTCTTGCCGCCTGACCGTATGACCGCATGAACACCTGGCCTCTGAATCGATTGCATCGCTTCGCGCTGATCGCCGCTTGTGTAGCGGGGGCGCTTACCCTGTCCGGTTGCACTGCGCCCGGGGGAGCAGGCAGTTATCGCATCGATGACAGCCTGTCGGCCAAGGGAAAGGCAAGCCGCGTCGAAATCATCGTGCTGCACTACACGGTCTCATCCAAGACGGGTGCGCTGGCCACTCTGACCAACCGCGATGTCAGCGCACACTATGTCGTATCCGACGATCGCCCACCTGTCGTCTACCGTCTGGTCGGCGAGGACCTGACCGCATGGCACGCCGGCGAAAGCAGCTGGTACGGGCGCACTTACATCAACCCGCGCTCGATCGGAATCGAAATCGTGCATCCAGGCTGGAATGCATCGGACGCGCCCGGACCGGACTTCGCACCGGATCAGATCGATGTGGTGATTGCGCTCACGCGCGATATCGCACGCCGGCACGGCGTACTGCCTGAAAACATCGTCGGGCACAGCGATGTTGCCCCAGGGCGCAAGCAGGACCCCGGGCCCGCGTTCCCCTGGCGCAAACTGGCTCAGGCTGGCGTGGGGAGATGGTTTGACGAGCGTGCGGCGCCGGAGTACGAATTACGCTTTGAGCGCGAAGGCGTCCCCAACCCGAAATGGTTTCAGGAACAGCTGCGGCGGGTAGGATATGCCGCCCCGGACACCGGCCAGTTTGATGCGGGTACCCGGCAGGCGCTGACCGCCTTTCAGCTGCACTACCGCGCCAGCCTGGTGACGGGAACACCCGATGCACAGACTGCGGCCAGGCTGCAGGCGCTTCCGACGACAGGCTCGGTAACGCCCTGAATTCTTCAAAGAGCTCTCGGTAACGCCCTGAATTCTTCAAAGGTCTGTCCGTTCGCGCGGAATCCCGCTGTCGCAATCAAGGTTCGTTCGCAACAAGGCAGGGGGGTCCTCTGCGCGCAGGGTGTTTGACGCTCGCAGGGCGACTGAAAATCGTGAAGCCGATCAATGTCGAGGCGCAACAAGTCATGGCTTTCGGCGCACACCTGTGGCTTGCGCCTGCGGGAAGCAGTTACGCGCTCGAACCCGTTCCTCGTGCACCACCGATACGCGCCGGCCTGGCTGGCCACAACCATCGCTGCACACGCCAGGCCAGCAACCCGGCAAGTACCGCAGCGTACAGGGTGACAGTCGCAAAATCGTTCTTGCCAGCCTTGTGCCAGAAATAATGCAGAATCGCCAGGACGCCGATCAGGTAAACAGCGCGATGCAGTGTCTGCCAGCGCTTGCCCAGTCGCCGGATCCACCCCTGCGTGGAGGTACCTGCCAGAAGCGCCAGCAGGAGGAATCCGGCCACCCCGACCGTAATGAAAGGTCGCTTCAGGATGTCGGCCACCATCGCCGCCGGCTCGAACCCCTGATCCCACCAGGCCCAGGCAAGCGCGTGGAGCGTTGCGTAAAAGAAAGTGAACAGGCCGCACATCCGGCGAAGCCGCACCAGAGCGGGCTGACCCAGCAGCTGGCGCAAAGGCGTGATCGCCAGCGTAATGAGCAGGCACACCAGCGTCCAGGTCCCGGATGAACGCGACAGAAACTCGGTGGGATTCGCCGTGAGGCCGTCGTTCACACCGAGCCAGATCCAGCGCGCGACCGGAAACAATCCGAGTGCGAAGACCAGCGGTTTGGCGCGCGAAACGGATTTGGCCTGCCAGTTCACGCCAGGCTCAGTAAAGTTTACGCAGATCCATGCCCTGATAGAGCGATGCGACCTCGTTGGCGTAACCGTTGAACATCAGCGTTTTGATGCGCGGTGCAAATACCCCGCCCTGCCCGATTCGCCGCTCGCTGCCCTGACTCCAGCGCGGATGATCCACTTCGGGATTCACGTTGCCGTAAAAGCCGTACTCGCGCGGCGCGATTCGCTCCCAACTGGTGATCGGCTGCTTTTCGACCAAACGAATCCGCACGATCGACTTTGCCGACTTCAGGCCATATTTCCAGGGCACCACCAGGCGCACCGGCGCGCCATTCTGGTTCGGCAGCGTCTTGCCGTAAAGCCCCAGAGTCAACAGAGTCAGCGGATGCATGGCTTCATCGATGCGCAACCCTTCGGTATAAGGCCAGTCGATGACATTCGAGCGCAAGCCGGGCATCGCATCGGGTTGCATCGCGGTCTGGAATTCGACGAATTTTGCCTTCGATGTGGGTTGAACCCGGGAAAGCAAGGCGGACAGCGGATACCCGACCCAGGGAATCACCATCGACCAGGCCTCAACGCAGCGCATCCTGTAAATGCGCTCCTCGAGGGGCGCCAGCTTGAGCAATTCGTCGATTCCGAACTTGCGCGGCTCCGCCACTTCACCTTCGACGGAAACGGTCCAGGGCTCAGTCTTGAGCGCCTTGGCGTAGAGAAACGGATCGCCTTTATCGGTGCCAAACTCGTAGAAATTATTGTAGGAAATGACGTCCTTTTCCGGTGTTGGAGTGTCCATCACCATATAGGCGGGGTTACGCGTCGCGCTCAGCGTCGCCGGACTGGCCGCGCCTGCAAGCCCGGACCAGGGCGCAGCGACGCCAGTCAGCGCAGCGGCGCCTGCGGCCTTGATCCATTGCCGGCGCCCCTGCCAGAGTTCCTGGGGCGTGATCTCGGACGGCTTGACCTGCGGGAATCGGTAGACGGACATACGGCACTCCTGAGTGGCACTGCGTTGCACCAATATGCTACGGCGAGCGCACACCGCAAGCTGCGAATGCCCATGCTGTGCGCAGGTTTAATTCTGCCGGGTCGTACGCTCGACGAGCCAGCGATGCAGGCTGGGGACGTCGCGAACGATGTCCTGATGGGCACAGGCACGCAACTCGTCCTCGGGATGCGCGCCATAAGTCACCCCAAGCCCGTGTACACCGGCATTGGCTGCCATCCTGAGGTCATGCGAAGTATCCCCGACCATGACAACCTGAGCCGGTTCGACCAGCAATTCGTCCATGAGTTCATGCAACATCGCCGGATGAGGTTTGCCGAACGTCTCGTCGGCACAGCGGGTCGCGGCAAAACGACGATGCAAGGCGGTCGAGTCCAGAGCCCGGTTCAGACCCACCCGACTTTTGCCGGTGGCAACTGCCAGCGTCACACCACGCGCGTTCAGGTCGTCCAGCATGCCGGACACGCCGTCGAACAGACGCAAGGATTTGTCACCCAGCAAATAGTGATAGCGATAGCGCTCGAGAAAAATTCTTTCCATCGACTTCTTCAAATCGGGCACCGCCGCCTTCAGAGCCTCGTCAAGTGACAGCCCGATCACCCAGGCAGCCTGCGCATCGGTTGGCACAGGCAGTTCAAGATCCCGGCACGCGCCCTGGATGGCCGTGACAATGTCGCGGGTCGAATCCATCAGTGTGCCGTCCCAGTCGAAGATGACGACTGAGTAGGTGGAACCGGCGCTCATGCTTCGACCCCCAACTTGCGCAACAGTGCCAAGCATTCCTTTGGTAACGATGCCTCCAACACCATGGGCTCACCCGTGAGTGGATGGGGCATTTCAAGGCGATGTGCATGCAAAAACATTCTGGAGAATCCCATTTTGGAAAAAAGCGCGCGCGTTTCATCGCGGCCGTACTTATCATCGCCGACAATCGGAAACCCGCTGGCGGCCAGATGCACACGGATCTGATGGGTGCGGCCGGTGCGCAATTCGGCATCCAGCAGCGAGTAATTTCCCAGGCGCTTTTTCAGGCTCACAATGGTGTGGGACGGCAACCCGGCCGGATCAACCCGAACCCGGCGCTCGCCAGTCTGTGTGGTCCATTTGGTCAGTGCCAGGCGAATGTGCTGCCTGTCATTTTGCCAATCACCCTCAACCAGCGCAAAGTAATGCTTACCCCCTGCGCCAGCCCGGAACATTTCATGCAGGGCAAGCAATACGTTGCGCTTCTTGGCGATCAGCAGCAACCCCGAGGTGTCCCGGTCGAGCCGATGGGCGAGTTCAAGGAACCGCGCCTGCGGACGGGCGGCCCGCAGGCGTTCGATCACTCCGAACGCAACGCCGCTGCCGCCGTGCACGGCAACCCCTTCGGGCTTGTCGATGACCAGTAACCCGTCGTCCTCATAGACGATGGGAAACTCGCCCGCCGGCACCGGACGCTTGTCGCTGGCAGCAGGAAGCCGCATCGGCGGAACCCGGACCATATCGCCGGAGGCCAGGCGAGTGTCAGGTTGCACCCGGCCTTTGTTGACCCGGACCTGCCCGGCACGAACGGCCTTGTAAATATGACTTTTGGGCACGCCCTTGCACAATCGCAGCAGAAAGTTGTCCAGCCGCTGGCCGTCGTGCTCCTCCCCGACTTCCACCATCCGGACGGCAGGGGTTACAGGACTTGCGGAAGCGGAAGAAGCGGCGGGCAATGAGGAATCTTTGCGCATGGCAAAAAGGGGCTTATAATCCGGACAGCCTTAAAGGGGTTGAAAAGTCCCCCAACGTTGAGATGCGATCACATATGTCGCGCCTCCGTCTGGTTTGCGGTTTGAATTGTACCGCTTGCTTTTCAACTCTTCTGGGCAGCTGGTCGCCGTTCGGGCCGGGTCTCTTGGCGCGTCGTTGCGATGCATTGCTTGCCGCCCGCGCCAGATGTTTAACCCGCCTCCCCGGTGCACCACTGGAACAAAAGCAAGAAACCGTCGCATCCCTGCAGCAGGCGTGATTATCGATTCCGCCTGATGTCTTCAGCACCTTCTCGTCAACCACGAACGTGACTCTGACCTTATTGCTGAACGAACCGCGCGCCAGCTGGCGCGTTGTGCTGGTCTGACCGACCGTTAAGCGCGTGCCCCGGCCGGGGTGCAGCGCTGACCTTGCCTGTTTCCGTGTTGAACAGCCAGTCTGCCCTGTGGCCGCGCGCCGGGTTCCGGCGTGCCGTTCAACAGGAGTCACACCGCATGAAACGCATGTTGTTTAATGCAACGCACCAGGAAGAACTGCGCGTTGCCATCGTCGATGGGCAAAAGCTCATTGACCTCGACATCGAAACCGCCGGCCGCGAACAGCGCAAAGGCAACATATACAAAGGGGTCATCACCCGCATCGAGCCTGGCCTCGAAGCCTGCTTTGTCAGCTACGGCGAAGAGCGCCACGGCTTCCTGCCCTTCAAGGAAATCGCCCGCACTTACTTCAAGGAAGGCGTGGATGTGCGCACTGCGCGCATCCAGGATGCGTTGCGTGAAGGCCAGGAACTCATCGTCCAGGTCGAAAAGGAAGAGCGCGGCAACAAGGGTGCCGCACTGACAACCTTCATCTCTCTTGCCGGCCGGTATCTGGTACTGATGCCCAACAACCCGCGCGGCGGCGGTGTATCGCGCCGCGTCGAAGGCGAAGACCGACAAGAATTGCGCGAAACCATGGACCGTTTGTCCATTCCGCAAGGCATGAGCATCATTGCCCGCACGGCAGGCATCGGACGCAACCTTGAAGAGCTGCAGTGGGATCTGTCCTACCTGATGCAACTCTGGACGGCGATCGACGGAGCCGCCAGGGATAACGCTGCGCCGATCCTGATCTACCTGGAATCGAGTCTCGTCATCCGCGCCATCCGGGATTACTTCTCTCCTGAAATCGGCGAAATCCTCATCGATACCGACGACATTGCCGACCAGGCGATGGCGTTCATGAGCGTCGTGATGCCGGACAACGTCCAGCGCGTCAAGCGCTACCGGGATGACGTTCCACTTTTTTCGCGCTTCCAGATCGAACACCAGATCGAAACGGCTTACTCGCGAACCGTCGATCTGCCCTCAGGCGGATCTGTCGTCATCGATCATACCGAGGCCCTGGTGGCCGTCGACGTCAACTCTGCGCGTGCCACGCGCGGTGCCGATATCGAAGAAACCGCCACCCGCACGAACCTTGAGGCCGCCGACGAGGTGGCGCGCCAGTTGCGCCTGCGCGACCTCGGCGGTCTGATCGTGATCGATTTCATCGACATGGAAGACAGCAAGAACCAGCGCGCCGTCGAAAACCGTCTACGCGATGCGCTGCACTTCGACCGTGCCCGGGTCCAGATGGGCAAGATCTCCCGTTTCGGCCTCATGGAGCTGTCACGCCAGCGTCTGCGTCCCGCTTTGAACGAAGGCTCGCACATCACCTGCCCGCGTTGCAACGGCACAGGCGTCATTCGCGATGCCGAGTCGAGCGCGCTTCAGGTGTTGCGCCTGCTGCAGGAAGAAGCCATGAAGGAAAACACGGCTGCCGTGCACGCACAGGTTCCGGTCGATGTGGCCACCTTCCTGCTCAACGAAAAGCGCAGCGACATCACCAAGATCGAATCGCGGCTGAAGGTCAATCTGATCCTCATCCCGAACCGTCACCTGGAAACACCCCACCACCACATTGAGCGTTTGCGTCACGACGATCCCCGTCTCGAGGATCTCAAGACCAGTTTCGATCTGGTCGACGCACCATCGACGGACATGAGTTGGTCGCCGAAGGAACAAGAGGTCAAGGCTAAGCCCGAAGCGCTGGTCAAGGGCATTACGCCCGAGCAACCCGCGCCGGTGTCGACCCCCTCGCCCAGACAGACCGAGCAGGCTGCCGACAAGCCGGTTGTGGCCTCGGTCGCAAACGAGTCCTCGCCTGGTTTGTTCAAACGCCTGATCGGCTGGCTCAGCGGTAGCTCGACTCCGGAGGTCAAAGCCGAGCCCGCAGCCAAGCCGGCTGAAGTCGTCGAACAACCTGCCCGTCGTGAAGGCCAGGGCGGTGGACGTGATCGTGGAGAGCGCGGGGGCCGCAATGGCCAGGGACGTGGCCGCCGCTCGGAAAATCGCGGTGAAGGCCGTGCACAAGCTGGCGAGGGATCCGATCAGGACAACCGTCGCGCACCGCGAGCGCCGCGTGAAGAAGAACGTGGCGTTCTTGCCCGAAACGACAACGCCGAGCAATCCGACGAGAACAGCCAGCGCAACGGCGGCCGCAGTCGCCGTGGACGCGGACGCAACCGCCGCGATGAAGCAGGTGATACCCGCCAGGAGCCGTCTGAGCAAAACGCCGACTCGACCGTGCAGGTTGCCGGAGCGGGAGCGGCAGCAGCCATCGCCGTGACCGCGATTTCGGTCGCCGCCGCTCAGGCACCGCGCACTGAGCGCTCGCAACCGACGGAGATCGAGCCCACTTCGAACGCCGCTGAGGGCGCCGATTTGGCTGCACGCGAAACCGACGAACAGGGGGATACTGAACCTCGCCGCCGTCGTCGTCGCAGCCGCCGCGGTGCGCGCCGTGGTACCGAAGACGGTTCCGGCCAAGTCGACGGCCAGGGTGATGAGCAAAGCGAGGAGTCCGATCAGGCCGAACCTGTATCAGCAGCAAGCGGTTCGTTCCTGCAAGCCGCTCCGACCGCAGTGCTCGTGGAAGCAACGGCCAATTTGGCAGGTGACGAAACGACCGCAATTGCTGCAGCCGCCCCGATCCAGCCGCAGGCACCCGTCGAGTTGACGACGTCAGTGCCACTGGCCGCGCCTGTCGCTGTGCCAGAGCCTGTCGCTGCACCAGCGCCGGTCGTTGCACCAGCCCCGGTCGTTGCACCGGTGTCTGTCGTTGCATCGGCACCCTCCGTCGTAGCCGATCTGACTCCGGTTGCCAGCCAACCCGTCGCAATGGAGCCCTTGCCCGTCGCTCAGGCAGCCCCGGCGCAAGTCGAGGTCGTGGCGGCTGCACCGGTGCAGGCACCAGCGGCCGTGGTAGCGGCGGCACCTGCGACAGTGGTCACGGCAGCAGCCGTTGCACCTTCGCTGGCGGCGTCCGCACCCATCGTCATTCCCGCGCCGGTTCACGACAAGGCCGCACTGCATGCGATCGTGCAGTCCGCCGGACTCAACTGGGTGGAAACCGATCCGGAGCGCGTGGCCAGAGCAATGGCAAACCAGAGCATCGTTCCGATCAAACTCGGCCGCGAGCGCAAGCCCCCGGTCGTGATCTCGGATGTTCCGCTGGTTCAGGTCGAAACTCGCACCTGAGCGACACGCTATGGCGGTCGGGCGCGATCCTCATCGATCGTGCCCTCGCGGATGAAGTGCAAGCAGCAAAAAAGGGCTCACGTGTGTGTGAGCCCTTTTTTATAAGTCGCGGGGATTTATTCCACGTCGGTCAATGGGTCTCAAGCGGAAACAGCGTCAACCGGCAGATTGGTCATGATCGCCATGAGCTTCGCAAGTTGCTCCCGCAACTGACGGCGGTCGATCACCATGTCGATCGCGCCCTTCTGCTGGAGAAACTCCGAGCGCTGAAATCCCTCGGGAAGCTTTTCGCGCACCGTCTGCTCAATCACGCGCGGGCCGGCAAACCCGATCAGCGCTTTGGGTTCGCCGATCACGACGTCACCCATGAACGCAAAGCTCGCCGACACCCCGCCCATGGTCGGATCCGTCAGGATGCTGATGAAGGGCATGCGGGCCTCGGACAGTTTGGTCAGCATTGCGTTGGTCTTGGCCATCTGCATCAGCGAAAAGAGGCTTTCCTGCATCCGCGCACCGCCCGATGCGGCAACACAGATAAACGGCACACGCTGGTCAATGGCAGCCTGAACTCCCTGGACGAATCGCTCGCCCACCACGGAACCCATTGAACCGCCCATGAACTCAAACTCAAAGCACGCCACCACACAAGCCACGCTACGGATCGCACCGCTCATCACGACCAGCGCGTCGGTTTCGCCGGTCTGGCGCACGGCCTCCTGAAGCCTTTCAGGATACTTGCGCGAATCCTTGAATTTCAAAGGATCCATCGAACGCGTGTGGCTGCCGATTTCCGTGCGACCCTCACGATCGAGCAGGGAATCAATCCGGACCCGTGCACCGATTCGCATATGGTGGTCGCACTTGGGGCAAACGTGCAGATTGGCGGCGAGATCTTCGTTGTAGAGGACTGATTCGCACGATGGGCACTTGACCCATAAGCCCTCCGGAACACGCTTTGCGGCGGATTCGGCATTTTGGGTCTTGTTGATGCGAGGTGGAATCAGCTTGCCAAGCCAGCTCATGTTGCCTGCCTCGCATTGGTTAAGGAAGCGGCTGGGTCTTCACCATCGCGGGCAGTGTCCAGGGCCTTGCGTATACCGCCGAGCCAGCGCGCACCGGCGTCGATCGCAGCGGCAGACTTCAGTGCCGGGGGCGTGCCGTCACTGGCCTGAGTCATGGTGGCGATCAGTTTGCTGCCAATGACCACGGCATCCGCGACCAAACTGATACGCCGTGCGCTATCCGCATCGGCGATTCCGAAACCGACGCCGACCGGCAGCGACACGTGCTGGCGAATCGCCTGCAGTCGGCGCGCGACCTCTGCGGTGTCGAGGTTGCCTGCACCGGTGACGCCATTGAGTGATACGTAGTAGACGTAGCCCCGCGCGATACGGCCAACCGATTTGATGCGTTCTTCCGTTGAAGTCGGCGCCAGAAGGAAAATTGGCGCGATGCGATGACTTTCAAGCGTTGCAGAAAAATCACCGAGCTCCTCTGGTGGGTAATCCACAATCAGAAGGCCGTCGATTCCGGCAGACTCCGCCTGCTCGGCAAATAGTTTCTGGCCCATGTTCTCGATGGGATTTGCATAGCCCATGAGAACAATGGGTGTCTGCTTATCCTGCTGACGGAACTTCGCAACCATGCCGAGCACGGTGCGCAGGCCCACCCCCTGAGCGATCGCGTGTTCAGCCGCACGCTGGATCACAGGCCCATCGGCCATCGGATCAGAAAACGGGATGCCCAGTTCGATGATGTCGGCGCCCGCCTCGACCAGCGCGTGCATCAGCGGAACGGTGGTCTCGGGCAGTGGATTGCCGGGAGCAATGTAGGGGATGAGCGCAGCTCGGTTCTGGTCTTTCGCGCGGGCGAAGGCCGCGCTGATGCGGTCCGAATGAGTAGACATGTGCAGTGGCCTTTAGAGCACGATTCCGGCCCGCTGGGCGACCGTGTTGATATCCTTGTCGCCCCGACCGGAAAGATTGACGAGAATGACCTTATCCCGGGAAAGAGTCGCGGCGAGCTTGCCGGCATATGCCAGCGCATGGGATGACTCGAGCGCCGGGATAATGCCCTCGACGCGGCAGCAATGATGGAACGCGTGAAGTGCCTCGTCGTCGGTCACGGTCACGTAGCTGGCACGACCACTGTCCTTGAGCCATGCGTGCTCCGGCCCAACGCCCGGGTAATCAAGCCCTGCGGAAACAGAATGGGTTTCACTGACCTGGCCGTCCGCGTTCTGAAGCACGTAGGTACGGTTACCATGCAGCACACCCACGCGCCCCGCGGTCAGGGACGCTGCATGATGACCCGTGGCGACGCCCTCGCCCGCGGCCTCGATGCCTACCAGCCGGACATCTGACAGCGGGATATACGGGTGAAAAATACCCATCGCGTTGGAGCCGCCGCCCACGCACGCCAGCACGTAATCCGGCTGACGCCCTGCGTACTCGGGCATTTGCGCCACGGCCTCGGTGCCAATGACCGACTGAAAATTGCGTACCATCATCGGATAGGGATGGGGACCCGCCACCGTGCCGATAATGTAAAAAGTGCTGTCCACGTTGGTGACCCAGTCGCGCATGGCTTCATTCAGGGCATCCTTGAGCGTCTTGGTGCCGGACTCGACCGGAACGACTGTCGCGCCAAGCAATTTCATCCTGAAGACATTCGGCGACTGGCGCTTGATATCCTCACTGCCCATGTAGATCACGCATTCCATGCCGTAGCGTGCGCAGACTGTGGCCGTTGCGACCCCGTGCTGGCCGGCTCCGGTCTCGGCGATGATGCGTTTCTTGCCCATCCGGCGCGCAAGCAGCGCCTGGCCCAGGCTATTGTTAATCTTGTGCGCCCCGGTGTGGTTGAGATCTTCTCGCTTGAACCAGATCTGGGCTCCGCCGAGCTCTTCTGACCAGCGTTTTGCATGGTAGACCGGCGTTGGCCGCCCGACGAAATGCTTGAGCTCGTAGTGGAACTCTGTCAGGAAGTCTGGATCGGAACGATATTTTTCGTAGCACAGACGCAGCTCGTCAATCGCCTGCATCAGGGTTTCAGCAACGAAAACACCACCAAAAGGACCGAAATGCCCTTTCGCGTCGGGAAAGTCGTAGGGTTTCAAGGCAGGGCTCCAGAAAGACTGCATTTTACCAGTCGGTTGGCTTTTAGCGACGCGCGGCGGAGATCACCCCGGAAACGTCGGACAACGCCGAAATCGCGCGCTGCAGCGCTGAGCCGTCCTGCACTTCGACGGTAAAGCCCATGTGAGCAAGCGATGCCTTGCTCTGTGTGTTGACGCCGATGACATTGAGACGCAGACGCGCGAAGACTTCCGAAAGATCCCGCAGCAGCCCCGGGCGATCCTGCGCGTGGACAACCAGGTCCACCGGATACACCGCCCCGGCGGTCGTGCCGCCCCAGGCCACATCGATCACCCGCTCCGGCTGGCGCGTGGCCAGTGCCGCATAGCTCGGGCAATCCGACCGATGGATCGACACGCCACGTCCGCGCGTGACAAATCCGCGGATGTCGTCTGGAGGCGCGGGACGACAGCATCTTGCAAGCTGTGTCATGAGCGATCCGACTCCGACCACCAGAACGCCGCTCTTGCCGGACTGCGTCACGCTGTCCGACCGGCGGGTCTGCGATACGATCTCCTCGGGCCGGATCTCCTGCTCGGGTTGCTGGGGCTGGAACACGGCGTCAATCTGCCGCAGGCTGAACTCTTCCTTTGCGGCCGCCACGTAGAGGTCGTCGGCGCGCGCAAAGCCGAGCTGCTGCGCAAGGTGCTCAAGGTTCACGGCCGTCTTGCCGAGCCGCTGCAGTTCCTTTTCCACCAGCGTCTGGCCCTGCGTGATGCGCTGCTGCAACTCAATGGCGTTGAACCAGGCACGCACTTTGGCGCGGGCCCGCGAACTGGCGAGCAATCCAAGTTGGGGATTGAGCCAATCGCGGGATGGGCCTCCCGACTTCGCGGCGATCACCTCGACGGTCTGTCCAGTCTGGAGCGGAGTCTGCAGCGGCACCATCTGGCCGTCGATCCGTGCGCCCCGACAGCGATGACCGAGATCAGAATGCAGGTGGTACGCAAAATCCACCGCAGTCGACCCGGCGGGAAGTTCGATCACGCGCGCCTGGGGTGAAAGAACGTAAATGCGCTCCTCGGTGTTCACCGCACTTTTGGCAGCGGCGGACCGCCTTGCGCCAGCGGCTCCAGCGCCATCGCCGGCTCCGACTTCGGGTCCGGCTTCGACCTGCGCCGCATCAGCCCCGGCCTCCGGTGCTGCCTGCGCGGCATCATTGTTCCATGCCAGTAGCTGGCGCATCCAGGCGATTTGCCGGTCGTAATGGCCGGAAGCCGAAACCTGCCCGCCGCGCGGACCGGCTTCCTTGTAGCGCCAGTGCGCAGCCATCCCGTACTCCGCGAAGTCGTGCATCGCCCGTGTGCGGATCTGAACCTCGAAAGGTCGACCGGACTGATCCGCCACGACCGTATGCAATGACCGATAGCCATTAGGCTTGGGGCGCGAGATGTAATCGTCGAACTCCTCGGGAATCGGGGTCCACATCTCGTGCACTAAACTGAGTGCGGTAAAGCAGGCACGCTCGTCCTCGACGATCACGCGCAGGGCGCGCAAGTCGTAGAGGCGATTGAAATCGACGTGCTTGTTGCGCATCTTGTTCCAGATGCTGTAGATGTGTTTTGGCCTTCCCGACACCTCGGCCACGACGCCCATTTTTGCAAGCGACGCAGTCAGTGTCTCGATCGTGCGCGCAATGAACGTTTCACGCTCGACGCGCTTTTCCTCCAGCAGCGAGGCGATTTCCTTGTAGCGCACGGGATCTGTGAACCGGAATGCCAGGTCTTCCATTTCCCATTTGACCTGCCAGATACCCAGCCGATTCGCGAGCGGCGCATAAAGATCGAGCGTTTCGCGCGCGAAATCGGGGTTGCAGGGAACCTTGGATGCCGCATGCCATCGCAATGTCTGCAGTCGGGAAGCGAGCCGGATCAGTACGATGCGCAGGTCGGCCGCCATGGCCAGCAGCATCTTGCGCAGCATTTCCTTTTGCGCCGCCGAATCCACCGCAACATGACTGGCGCCGCCCGCAATGGTGCCGAGCCGCAACAGCGCGCGGGTGCCCTGGACCAGGCGCCCGACTTCGGCGCCAAACGTGGCGCTGACCGGATCGGGCTGCGCGGAGGGCTCGGCCGCGGGCGCGGCAATCAACAACGCCGCCGCGCGGGTGGGCGCATCGGTATGCATCGCGGCGAGCACGCGCACGGTACCGAGCGCATGATCGAGTCGCGGCTCGCCGGAAGCCGTCCGGCGATCGCGCACGCGGGGTTCGATCCAGCCAAGCGCATGACGCAGCAACGCAGAATCTTCGCCCGCCAATCCGGCGTCCAGAGCTTCGAAATCCGCATCCGTCAGTTCGGATGGCGTCGGGGGGTTATTTGTACTGTTTGTCATGACACCGCACACAATACACTACGCTACCAAGGTGAAAAACATCAGCAAATAACCGGAAAGGATATGCTTCGCTGGCTGACAGGACGCGGTGCCGCGGCACACAGGATTGCTTCGACGCGCGCGCAGATCGACCCGCGCCTGTGGGACGATCTCATTTCCCATTATGCGTTTCTGCGGGCGCTCGACGCGACCCAGCGCCAGGCGCTGCTGGCGCGGACTGCGTGGATCCTGGCCAGCAAGACGGTCAGTGCCACGGCGGGGCTGCGCATGACGGACCGGATCGCGCTGGCGATCGCCGCCCAGGCGGCCTTGCCCATCCTTAATCTGGATCCGGCACACTACGAAGGATGGAGCGAAATCATCGTCTACCCGGCGGGCTTCCGGATTCCGCGGACGCGCGAAGACGAAGACGGCGTGGTGCATGAGTACCTCGAGGACGCAGCGGGCGAGGCGTGGGATGGCGGTCCGGTGGTGCTTTCATGGGAAGACGCAGCCGACGATGCGGATGACTTCAACGTGGTCATCCATGAGTTCGCCCACAAGCTGGATCTGTGCAACGGTGAAGCCGATGGCGTGCCGCCGCTGTCGCACTGCACGCCTGCGACGCGCAAAAACTGGGTGCGTGTGCTGAACGAAAGCTTTGATACATTTTGCCGTCAGGTCGAGCTGGTCGAGTCGCAAATCCCGCCCGACATGGATCCGGAGTCGGAGGAATCATGGACCTGGTGGTCGACCTTGCCGATGGACCCCTACGCAGCCACAGACGAGGCGGAATTCTTCGCGGTCAGTTCGGAGCTGTTTTTCGTCAACCCGACTCTCCTGGCCGACAGGATCCCACGCTGGTACGACGTGCTGGCGGACTTCTACCAGCAGGACCCGGCGTCGAGCCAAAGCCACCCCCAAATCCCCGCCTAGCCCTCCAAACCCGCGGACGAACTCATCCTCCGTCTGGCGCAGTCTGGAGCTTGGTTCAGTGGTTCTTCTGGAAGGCAGCTTCGGCTGCAATGCCGGCTCTGCCCCGGGCGCGCAGTGCCCTGTTTGCTCAGGCGTGAGCGGTCCGCTGCGCGGACTGCCCTGCGTTTGCTGGTCCCGCCGGGCGGCGACCTGCTCGGTCGCCTGTTTCCCCGGCGGTCCTGGCGCAAGCCTCGGCGCTCACATTCGCAACCAGGGCACTGCGCGCCCGGGGCAGAGCCGTCGTCACAGCCGAAGCCTTAGATGCCACCAGGAGCGTCCACGCGGACGCCGCAGTTTAGATCGCGGCCGTGACGACGATCTCGACCTTGTAATCCGCACTCGCCAGGCGGGCCTCGATCGTCGCGCGGGGCGGCGCGTTGCCGTCGGCGACCCAGGCGTCCCAGGCCTTGTTCATGCCATCGAATTCTTTCATGTTCGCCACGAAAATCTGCGCCATCAGGATCCGCGTCTTGTCCGTGCCCGCTTCCGCCAGCAGCTTGTCGATCGTAGCCAGAACCTGCGCCGTCTGACCCGTCACATCCTGCGTCACATCATCGGCGACCTGCCCCGCCAGATACGCCACATTATTGAAGACAGCCATGTCCGAGAGTCGCTTGGCCACATTGACGCGCTTGATCGTGCTCATAGAGGTTCCTTGAATCGATTGAAGATAAAAACGTCAGATGAAGTCAGAATCATACCGGCGGCAGTTCAAACACCTGCCGCAAATAAGCAAGATAGGCCTTGTCATCGCACATTGTCTTTTCCGGTGCGTCCGACACCTTCGCCACCGGCTGCCCGTTGCAACGAACCATCTTCATGACGATCTGCAACGGTTCGTGACCCAGATCGTTCGTCAGATTCGTGCCGATGCCAAACGCCGTCTTGCAGCGACCCGCAAAGCGCCGCGTCAGCTCAATCGCCCGCGGGAACGTCAGCGCATCCGAAAATATGAGCGTCTTCGTGCGCGGATCGACCCGGTTCGAAGCGTAATGCGCGATCATCCGCTCGCCCCAATCGAACGGATCCCCGGAATCGTGGCGCGCACCGTCAAACAGCTTGCAGAAATACATATCGAAATCGCGCAGGAACGCCTCCAGCCCGTAAACGTCCGATAAGGCGATGCCCAGATCGCCCCGATATTCCCTGGCCCAGGTTTCCAGCGCAAATACCTGCGAATCCCGCAGCCGCGGCCCCAACGCCTGACACGCCTGCAGATACTCATGAGCCATCGTGCCCAGCGGCAACACACCATGCTTTCTGGCGAACCAGACGTTGCTCGTGCCCGCGAAGTGCTCGCCCATCTGCGCCTTCATCGTCGTGACCACTTCCTCGTGCCAGGCGTGCGAAAAACGACGGCGCGTGCCGTACTCGGCGACCCGGAACTCCGCAAGATCGGGCGCATCGAGCACCAGCGCCATTTTGTGCTGCAAACGCTCGCGCCCCTCCGCCCAGGGCGGATTTTTACAGACGTTGCGGAAGTAGACCTCGTTGACGATCGCCAGAACGGGGATCTCAAACAGGATCGTGTGCAGCCAGGCGCCGCGAACCGTAATGTCGATTTCACCGTCCTTTTGCCCCTCCGTCACCGCAATGCACTTGAGCGGCAGGTGAAAAAGCTCAAGAAAATCAATGAAATCGCTTTTGATAAAGCGAAGGCCGCCAAGATAGGCAAGTTCATCGGCCGTGAACTGCAACCGGCACAGGGCACCGATTTCCTCGCGGATCTCGTCCAGATAGGGGCGCAGGTTGACACCGGGCGTACGGCACCGGTACCGATACTCGACCTGGGCAGCAGGGAAATGGTGCAGCACGACCTGCATCATTGTGAACTTGTACAGGTCGGTGTCGAGCAGAGACTGAATGATCATGGTATTGGCCAACTTTGCGCTAACCATAGCACAGCCCCTGCTGGCAGGAATGACATACCGACACGGATTCGCAGGATTGGGTAAAATACGCGTTTTCCCTGACAGAACCTCGCTGGTGACCCAGAATGACGCATGTCGTTACCGAAAACTGTATTAAGTGCAAATTTACCGACTGTGTGGATGTCTGCCCGGTTGACTGTTTTCTTGAGGGTCCTAATTTCCTCGTGATTGACCCGGACGAATGCATCGACTGCGCGGTTTGCATTCCGGAATGTCCTGCGAACGCAATTTTTGCCGAGGAAGACGTCCCCCAGGATCAGATGAAGTTCATCAAGATCAACGCCGAGCTCACGCCGGTATTTGAAAGCATCACACGCTCCAAAAAGCCTTTGCCCGATGCCGACGACTGGAACGGCAAGCCAGACAAACTGCAATACCTCGAGCGTTAACCGCGCCGTGGTGTCCAGATGAGCGTGGAATCCACCGGTCAACCCGGGGTGCGCTACACAAGCCAGACGGTCATGGACAAGTCCGTCTGGGTGCCCGGCCAGTTGTTCTCGCTGCGCGTGACCCGTGATCCCGGTTTCACCTTCATCCCGGGTCAGTTTGCTCGCATCGGCTTGCCCGTCGGCGTCAACGCCGAACAAGGCGCCGCGCCGGAATGGCGTGCCTACTCCATGGTCTCGGCTGCCGACGAGAATCTGCTCGAGTTCTATTCCGTCGTCGTGCCAGATGGCAAATTCAGCCCTGCGCTCGCGCGCCTGGCGCCAGGCGATACG
>JADZBO010000018.1 GCA_020851995.1 Burkholderiaceae bacterium | reverse complement strand
GGTCTTGGGTCACGTTCATTGCGAAGGTCCCGGCAGGGCTGAAAGCTGTTCGTGGATGGTACGCGGCATCGGCATCGGCTTGCCACGTGCCGGATCGATGCAGGCGACGCGTATTTTCGCATCAAGCGGCGCCCGGGTGCGCAATGCGGCGTCACGGATTGATCTTGCGCAGCTCGAAGGTCCATTTGCGCCGGAGCTCCCATTCAGGGTACATTGGCACGCTGGAACCCACCGGAAGGGATACCTCAATCCTTCCGCCACTCCGCAGCCCTTCCAATTGATTCAGAAGCACCTTTCTAACCTCCGCATAAATGGCCCGGCGGGTGGCCAGCGGGATGGTCCGCGCAGATGAATGCCGCAGCAGGTCATGCTTGATGTTCGCGTATACAGCATTGATGGTCTGGCTAAATGGCCGGTTCTTGATTTCGTAATACTGCGTTCGGGTTCCGTCGTCGTGAGGTATGCCGACGAACAACTCGCCCGGGAAAGTCGCCAGCTTGATTCCCGTCATTTCCAGGCGGCGATAAATATCGTCGTCGCTGCAGCCGCAACCCTCGATAACTTCGTCATAGCCCTCGATTGCCCTGAAGTCCTTCCTTGAGCACACAAAGCTCCCGTATGCATTCCAGTCCAAAGGCGCAGGCCGCAGATAGGTGCTGCCACTCAGAGACGGGGTAATCCGAGAAACGAAGGCTTGATCGACGATGATGTCGGCATCAATCATGCATAGCCAGGGAGCGGTTGCCGCCGCGGCGCCCAGATTTCCAGCACGAGTCTTGTGGAATCGGGGCGTATCGTGAACCCTTATGACTTTGACTGCCGGGAAATTGGCTTGTACCCAGTCCGCTGTGCCATCGGGACAATCGTAGTCGACCACGATGCATTCCGCGTTGGGCTGCATGGCCATTCTGGGCAGTGTTTGCCGCAGGTGGTTCAGTCGCCCTTTGCATGTGGTGACGAAGCTGATGTCCGGCATCGCTATTCCCGGCAGATTCCCATCGACGCGGTCACCCGCAGCATCCTTTCCAGGACCGGCGGAACCGTCATTGCAATGTTCCCATCAGTATAGACATCTGTTCGTGAATGACCCGTGGCATACGGATTGGTTTGCCACGTGTCGGGTCGATGCAGGCGATGCGCACTTCCGCATCAAACAGCAACTCGCTTTCCCGTCGAACGCACTGGGAAAAGCATACTTGTGCCCGGCCCAACGAACTTACACGGGTTTCGATCGCAAGAAGATCATCAAGGATCGCAGGTTTGAGAAATTCGGCACTGACCGAGCGCACCGCGAAGGCGACGCCTTCTCTCATCAGCGCACCCTGGTCATGTCCTAGCGTTCGCAAAAGCTCTGTGCGTCCGCGCTCGATGAATCGCAGGTAGTTTGCGTAATACACGATCCCGGCGGCGTCAGTGTCTTCGTAATAGACCCGAAGGACCAGGATGTGAGCCGAAGGGGCGGGAGCACGATGCTTCATCAGGTTACGCCTTGGTGGCCTCGAAAACCAAAGTTTCGACCGCAAGCAGCCCAGGGGGCTTGCGCGCCTCGTTTTCCAGCTGACATAAGTCCACAATCTGGCTTTCCATGAGCTTGCAGCGCTCTATGTTTGCGAACCCGGCTTCGGCGAGCGCCCGACGCATCACCTTGTCGTCGTAGATGAATTGGTGACCCCAGTCGCGCATCGCGTTGTTGATTACGAAGGTGTCTTCGGCATTGGGCGCCCATGGCAGGAAGTGTTCTTTGGACCAGTCCAGAAAGGCCTGCTGAAGGTCGGACTTGTCTGGCTTGTACAGGCCCACCAAGAAAGCAAGGTCAGGTGTGGCCATCCGTAAGACTCCGCCCGGCTTGAGAATGCGGTTGCATTCGGCGAGCAATCTGCAGCCTTGAGGGTAGGGCATGTGTTCGACTAGGTGCTCGCTGAATACATATTCGAAGCTGTCCCTGGGGAACGGCAGAGATCGGGTTGCATCAAGCTGAAGAATTCCTGGCTTCCTCGGTTGCAGGTCGGTGTTGAGCCATCCTTTGAGCAGATTGTCCCCACAACCCAAATGCAACTTGCGCACTGCGTGGGCAGCAAAGTAGTCGTCTATGATTTCCTTTGTAGCCAAAGACTCCGGCACCAGCCCGACCTGCGGCGTCATCTCGTAAACCACGCGGCGGCGCAGAGTCCAGCCGGGAGTAAGCCTGACTTCGCCATGGTCGGGCAATGCGACCTCGAAACGCGATATCGCCGCGCCTTGGGCGATATCCCGCAGCAGCGAGCGCCGCACCTCCGCATAGATGGTTTGGCGAGAGGCGGGTGGAAGCGAGGTCGTCTTCATGTGTCGCGCCACATCGTATTTGATTTGCAGGTAGAAGGCGTTGATGCGTTGGTTGACCCACCTGTCACGGATTTCGTAATGTCGGGTGCGTTCCTCGTTACCGTGCTGGATCGAGGAAACCAGGTCGCCAGGAAAACCCGCCGGACGGCAACCGAGCTCTTCTAGTCGGCGATATAGATCATTGTCTTCGCCGCCCCAGCCCTGCATTACTTCATCGTAACCCTCTACGCGTTGGAAATCGCCGCGGGCGCATAAATGAGTGCCCCATTTCTCCCAGCTAATGGGTAACGGACGGTAGTAGAAGCCGTCTCGCAGGGCAGGCGTCAGCTTTTCGGCGAAATCCTCCGCGACCAGGATGTCGGCATCGACGAAACATAGCCATGGCGCGGTGGTGTTTTGTGCGCCAAGATTGCGGGCGTGGGAGATATTAAAAAGTGACGAGTCTTTGACGTGTATGACGCGCACTTGCGGAAAATGTTCGCTGACCCAAAGATGTGAATGGTCAGGGCAGTCGTAATCGACCACGATGCATTCCGAGTCGGGCTGCCGCGTCAGCAGGGGCAGTGACTGGCGCAGATGGTGCAACCGTCCCTTGCAGGTAACAACAAAAGCGATTCTATTCAAGCGTCCCATAAGTCCTTGTCGGACTTGGGCAGAGCCAGCCCGAAATGCCGCCAGATGCTCGCCGTCGCAACCCGTCCACGCGGGGTGCGCTGCAGGTAGCCCTGCTGGATCAGGTAGGGTTCCAGCACATCCTCGATCGTATCGCGTGCTTCGCCGATGGCGGCCGCGAGATTGTCCACCCCCACAGGCCCGCCGCCGAATTTTTCCAGGATCGCGCCCAGCAGCTTCCTGTCCATGACATCGAGGCCGAGGTGATCGACGTCGAGCATGGTCAGCGCCGCATCGGCGACGCTGCGGGTGATCTTTCCATCGGCCTTGACGTCGGCGAAGTCCCGCACGCGGCGTAGCAGCCTGTTGGAAACGCGCGGCGTGCCACGGCTGCGCCGGGCGATCTCGACCGCGCCGTCTTCGACGATGTCGCAGTTGAGCAGATGTGCCGAGCGCCGGACGATGAGGGCGAGTTCTTCCGGCGTGTAGAACTCCAGCCGGGCGACGATGCCGAAGCGGTCACGCAGCGGATTGGTCAGCATGCCAGCACGAGTCGTGGCACCGATCAACGTAAACGGCGGTAGGTCGAGCTTCACCGAACGGGCAGCCGGGCCCTCGCCGATCATGATGTCGATCTGGTAGT
>JADZBO010000017.1 GCA_020851995.1 Burkholderiaceae bacterium | reverse complement strand
GGGCTCGGAAGGCTACCTGCTCAACGAGTTCACCTCCGCCCTGACCAACACGCGCGAGGACGAATTCGGCGGATCCTTCGAAAACCGCATTCGGCTGCCAATCGAGACAGTCAAGGCCGTGCGCGCAACCGCGGGCGAGGGGTTTCTCATCGTCTTCCGGATTTCGACCATCGATCTGGTCGAAGGCGGAATGACTGGCGAGGAAACCGCAACCTATGCCAGGGCACTCGAAGCCGCCGGAGTCCATCTGTTCAACACGGGCATCGGATGGCACGAAGCTGCGGTCCCGACCATCGCGAGTTCTGTGCCACGGGCCGCCTGGCGCTTTGCGATCGAAAACGTCAAACGCGCAGTCACGGTACCTGTGATCGCATCCAACCGGTTCAACCTGCCCGAAACTGGCGAAAAACTGCTGGCCGACGGCGCGGCCGATTTCATTTCCATGGCCCGCCCTCTTCTGGCCGACCCACTGTTCGCCCGCAAGGTACGTGAAAACCGTGCCGACAGCATCAACACCTGTATCGGCTGCAATCAGGCATGCCTGGATCACATCTTCACCGAGCGCACGGCGTCATGCCTGGTCAACCCGCGCGCCGGCCGCGAGGTCGAGTTTCCCGAAGGAATCGCGGCAATCCGACGACGTGTTGCCGTGGTGGGAGGCGGGCCGGCGGGCATGGCCTTTGCGGTCAACGCAGCAGAGCGCGGGCATGCGGTCGAGTTGTTCGAGGCTGAGCAGACACTGGGCGGGCAAGTCAACTTTGCCCGGATGGTGCCGGGCAAGAACGAGTTCAATGAAATGCTGCGCTACTTCCGCACCCGGATCGGTGAACTCGGTGTGGGGCTGCACCTTGGCCACCGGGCCAGCGCTGCGGAACTTGCCTCGGCCGGCTACGACCGGATCGTCATCGCCACTGGTGTGGTGCCGCGCACCCCCGACATCGAGGGCATCGACCACCCGATGGTCGCAAGCTACATCGATGTGCTCAGCGGTCGTCGCACCATGGGACAACGCGTTGCGGTCATCGGGGCAGGCGGCATCGGGTTCGACGTCGCCGAATACCTCGTTGGTCATGCCAGCGCCACAGAGGACACCGCCGAGTTTCTCAAAGACTGGGGCGTCGATGCCACGCTGCAAAGCGCAGGCGGACTGACAACGCCCGCAGCACCCCAAAAGGGGCGTCAGGTCACTATTCTGCAGCGCCGGGAAGGTCGTCCCGGCGGCACACTGGGTAAGTCGACAGGCTGGATTCTCAAGGCGCGATTGCGTCGCGCCGGTGTTAAAAACCTGGTCGGCGTCGCTTATGAGCGCATTGACGATCAGGGTCTGCACTGCCTCGTGCAGGGCAAACCGCAGCTGCTGGAAGTCGACAACATCGTGATCTGCGCGGGCCAGGATTCGTTGCGCGCGCTGGCCGACGAACTGGCCGCGCTGGGCCACAGCAACGTGCACACAATCGGTGGTGCCAGCCTGGCCAGCGAGATCGACGCTGTTCGCGCGATCGACGAAGCCACACGACTGGCCTGCAGCCTCTGACGGTCGTTTTAGCGCAGCGCCTTGTAACGGATGCGCTTGGGCGCAGCACCCGCTTCGCCCAGACGGCGCTTTTTGTCGGCTTCGTATTCCTGATAGTTGCCGTCAAAAAACACCACTTGCGAATCGCCTTCAAACGCCATGATGTGTGTCGCGATCCGGTCCAGAAACCAGCGATCGTGGCTGATGACCAGGACGCAGCCCGCGAACTCGAGCAGTGCATCCTCAAGGGCGCGGAGGGTTTCGACGTCCAGATCGTTGGAGGGTTCATCGAGCAGCAGCACGTTGCCGCCGGTGAGCAAGGTCTGGGCAAGGTGCAACCGCCCGCGCTCGCCACCCGACAATTGCCCGACCTGCTTGTTCTGATCGCCGCCCTTGAAGTTGAAGCGCCCGAGGTAGGCGCGCGAAGACATCTCGAACCGCCCCACGGTCAGCATGTCGGCGCCATCGGACACCGCATCGAACACGGTCTTGTTGTTCTGCAGCGCGTCGCGCGACTGATCGACGAAAGCCAGCTTGACCGTCTTGCCGATCACGACCTCGCCGGAGTCCGGCGTATCCTGCCCGGCGATCATGCGAAACAGCGTTGACTTACCCGCGCCATTGGGGCCGATGATCCCGACGATCGCGCCAGGCGGCACGCGAAAGCTCAGGTTGTCGATGAGCAGGCGATCACCGAACGCCTTGCTGACGTTGTTGAATTCAATGACCTCGTTGCCCAGGCGCTCGCCCACCGGGATGAAGATTTCCTGGGTTTCGTTGCGCTTCTGGTATTCGTGCGAGGAAAGCTCCTCAAAGCGGGTAAGGCGGGCCTTGGCCTTGGCCTGCCGGCCCTTGGCGTTCTGGCGCACCCACTCAAGTTCTTTCTTGATGGTCTTTTGCCGTGCCGACTCGGTGGATTCTTCCTGCTTGAGGCGATCTTCCTTTTGCTCGAGCCAGGAGCTGTAATTGCCCTTCCAGGGGATGCCGTAACCGCGGTCGAGTTCGAGAATCCATTCGGCGGCGTTATCGAGGAAGTAACGATCATGGGTCACAGCGACCACGGTCCCGGGGAACCGCGTGAGGAACTGCTCAAGCCACTCGACGCTTTCGGCATCAAGGTGGTTGGTCGGCTCGTCAAGCAGCAGCATGTCGGGCTTGGACAGCAGCAATCGGCACAGCGCGACCCGGCGTTTCTCGCCGCCCGACAAATTGCCTACCACCGCATCCCAGGGCGGCAGACGCAAAGCGTCGGCGGCAATTTCCATCTGGGTTTCGATATCGTCGGCACCGCTCGACGCGGCAGCCGCGATCACCGCTTCAAGATCGGCCTGCTCTGCGGCGAGCGCGTCAAAATCAGCGTCGGGTTCGGCGTAAGCGGCATAGACTTCATCGAGCCGCTTGCGCGCCGCAACAACAGCGCCAAGGCCTTCCTCGACGATCTCGCGCACGGTCTTGGCCGGATCGAGCTTGGGTTCCTGTTCGAGGTAGCCGATATTCAGGCCAGGCATGGGCACTGCTTCGCCTTCGATCTCCTTGTCGACGCCAGCCATGATGCGCAACAGCGTCGATTTGCCAGAGCCATTCAGGCCGAGCACCCCGATCTTTGCGCCGGGAAAGAATGAGAGCGAGATGTCGCGCAGGATCTGGCGCTTGGGCGGCACGATCTTGCCGACGCGGTGCATCGTGTATACGTATTGGGCCATGTTCGGTCGGAGTTGCAAGTCACAGGAAAGGCATCCATTGTAGGCGCAGCCGGCGCTATGATGACGGCTTGCCGCAATGCGTCCGATCCATCCGGTAGGTTTCCGCCATGACTGCTCCTGACCCCTCCCTGTCGTTCACCGACGAAGAACTCATCATGCTCGGACGCACGGCCGACGGGCTCAGCGCCTATATGGGCGTGTCCGTGCTGGCCGAAGTCGGGTGCGATGACGACACGCAGGCGCAATGGGTGATTTTTGCCGTGCCGCTGGGCGTCGACGAGGAAGCCGACGAAAAGACCGTCCACGTCCAGATCGGCGGCCCCGGCACGCAGTTGCTTGGCGGGCGCGGCGGACTCGACCCCAGCGACGACGTCTACGATTGCCGCTACCTCTGGGCCATCCAGATCACCGACGACCCCGAGGCCCGCTACATCCGCCTGGACGACCAGGGCGAAGAATTCGACTACTCAAACCATCTGGGTGAACTGCTCCCGTTCGAAACCTCCGACGAGGAACTTCCCGATCCCGACCTCGAACTGCTCGAACCTCTGGAGGACGATGACGGAGAGAATGGTCAGGAAGACGACGACGAACCGGGCGCGGACCTCGGCCGGCCGAGGGGACCGTCGATTCACTGATCAGTCATCGACGCGCCTGGTTTTGCCAGCCTGAATGCCCCGATCCAGCGACACTCAGGCTAAGGCGCGACGGCCGCCGTCTCCGTTGCCGCGGGCGCATCCATCGGCCAGCCCTCCGCCACCGCATGGCAGGCAATCTGAGCCATGCCGCGCATGACAGTCTGGGGTGCCTGGGTACGACAAACGTCACGGGCAAAAGGACAGCGCGGGTGAAAGGTGCAGCCAGACGGCGGATCAAGCGGATTCGGCACCTCGCCCGCAACCGGTGTGCGCGCCCCGCCCTCGCCGGCAATATCCGGGATCGCGGAGAGCAGCATCCGGGTGTACGGGTGGCGGGGCGTTTCGAAGAGTTCGTCGCGCGAGGCAATCTCGACAATCCGGCCCAGGTACATCACGCCCACGCGGTCGGCCACATGGTGCACGACGGCCAGATTATGTGAAATGAACAGATACGTCAGCCCGAGGCGACGCTGCAGATCCTTCATGATGTTGAGCACTTGCGCCTGCACCGACACATCCAGCGCAGAAGTGGGCTCGTCGCACACCAGGAACTCCGGGTTCACGGCAAGCGCGCGGGCGATCGAAATCCGCTGACGCTGGCCGCCGGAAAACTGATGCGGAAAGCGATCACGGTCCGACGGGTGCAACCCCACCTGCTGCAACAACTCATCGACGCGCGCGGCGCGCTCCTCAGCGGTCAGTCGGGTGTGCGCCACCATGGGCTCGGCAATGATGCGGCCGACGCGCCAGCGGGGGTTCAGGCTTGCGTAGGGATCCTGAAAAATCATCTGCAGGCGCTTGCGCATGGCCTGACCGCCGGGCTGAAGCATCCGCGACAGCGGCTCACCGTCAAACGTCACACTGCCACGCGTGAGCGGGTAAAGCCCGACCAGCAAGCGCGCGATGGTGGATTTGCCGCAGCCGGATTCACCGACCAGGGCGAGCGTTTCGCCGCGCTGAATAGTGAACGAGACACCGTCGACGGCCCGCAGCAGCGTTCGTGGCTTGCGCGCAAGGACGCGCTCAAGCCACGGCGCCGACACATCAAACCAGCGGGCGGCATCTTCGACCTCGATCAGCGGACGTGGGTCAGTGGTCATACGAGCGCCTCTTCATGCAGCCAGCACGCCGCCCGCGTCGCGCCGGCCTGGCGCAATTCCGGACGCTCCACCATGCAACGTGGCATGGCGCGCGGGCAGCGCGGATTGAACGCACAGCCCGGGGGAATGGCCGTCAGTCGCGGCATGGATCCGTCGATCTGCACGAGTCGCTCGACATGCTGTCGCGCCGACGGAATAGACCCCATCAGGCCTGCCGTGTAAGGATGACTGGGCGCATGGATGACGTCGCGTACCTTGCCGATTTCCGCTACACGGCCCGCGTACATGACCACCACGCGATCGGCCGTCTCGGCGATGACACCCATGTCATGGGTGATCAGCATCACCGCGGCGCCCTGCTCGCGGCACAACCGCTTGAGCAGATCAATGATCTGCGCCTGAATCGACACATCCAGCGCCGTGGTCGGCTCGTCGGCCACGATCAGCCGGGGTTCGGCCGCCAGCGCCAGTGCAATGACCACACGCTGGCGCATTCCGCCCGAAAACTGATGAGGATAGTGATCAATGCGCGCTCTTGCGGCGGGTATGCCGGTCGACTCAAGCAGCTCGATGGCACGCTCGCGCGCCTGCGACCAGGTGAGCGGCAGGTGGGTCACGATCGTCTCGGCGATCTGACGCCCGACGGTGTACAGGGGATTGAGCGAGGTCAGCGGATCCTGGAAGATCGCGCCGATCCGCCGGCCGCGGATGTGCCGCATCTGGTCATCGGACAACGTGTCGATGCGCTCCCCGTCCAGCAACACTTCGCCGCCCGAGATCCGGCCGGGCGGCTCCAGCAGTCCAATAATGGCCGCGCCGGTGAGCGATTTGCCCGCCCCCGACTCGCCGACCACGCCAACCACCTCGCCGGCATTGATCGAGAAGGACACATCGTTCAGGGCCTTGAGTGTGCCCCGTCGGGTGGGAAACTCGACGCAGAGACCGCGCAGTTCAAGTACGGTAGACATGATCAGGACAGCCTCGGGTTGAGCGCGTCGCGCAACCAGTCACCGAGCAGGTTGACCGACAGCACCAGCAGCACCAGAGCGGCGCCGGGGAATATCGTGATCCACCATTCGCCCGAAAACAGGAAATCATTGCCGATACGGATCAGCGTACCGAGCGACGGCGAAGTTGCCGGCACCCCGACCCCGAGGAACGACAAGGTCGCCTCCGTGATGATCGCGGTCGCCAGATGCACGGTAGCGAGCACCAGCACCGGGCCCAGCACATTCGGCAGCACGTGGCGGAACATGATCACCGGCGATGGGATTCCGATCACCCGCGCCGCCTGCACGTATTCGCGGTTCTTCTCCACCAGGGTCGAACCGCGCACCGTCCGGGCGTATTGCGGCCAGCCCGCCAGCGCGATCGCCGCCACCAGGACCGGAAACGCGATCACTTCGTGCATGTCACCAGGCACCAGCGCGCGTGCCACGCCGTCGATCAGCAAGGCGATCAGAATTGCCGGGAACGACAATTGCACGTCCGCCACCCGCATGATCAGCGCGTCGATGCGCCCGCCCAGATAGCCGGAAATCAACCCGAGCACGATGCCGATGGTCATGGCGCCGGCAACGGCCGCCAGGCCGATCAGGATCGAAACGCGGGTTCCGTACATCAGCGCGGAGAGCATGTCGCGCCCCTGGCTGTCGGTGCCAAGCAGATATTTGGTGGTGCCGTCGGCAAGCCACACCGGGGGCTTGAGGGCATCAAGCAGGTCGATCGTGGCCAGATCGAACGGGTTGTAAGGTGCAATCCAGCGCGCGCCGAAAGCCGACACCAGCATCACGAAGAGCATGACCGTGGCGCAGACGGCCACCGGAGAATGGCGCCAGGACCAGGCGAGATCGCCGTCCCAGAAGCGGGCAAGAGCTTCGCGCATCAGTGGCCTGCTCCCGATTTTCCGACACCCGCGCGCAGACGCGGATCAACCGCGAAGTACAGCAGATCGACAATGAGATTGATGATCACGAAGATCAGGGAGATCAGGCACAGATAGGCGGCCATGACCGGGATGTCGGCAAACTGGACGGCCTGGATAAACAGCAACCCCATGCCAGGCCACTGAAACACGGTCTCGGTGACGATGGCAAAGGCGATGATGCCGCCAAGTTGCAGTCCCATGATCGTGATCACCGGCACCATGGTGTTTTTCAGCGCATGGCCGAAATGAATGGCGCGTCGAGTGAGACCGCGCGCGCGGGCAAACTTGATGTAATCCGTGCGCAGGACCTCGAGCATTTCGGAACGCACCAGACGCAGCACCAGCGTCATCTGGAACAGTGATAGCGTAATGGCCGGCAGAATCAGATGTTGCCAGCCGCTGGCGGTCAGGAAACCGGTGCTCCACCAGCCCAGGCGCACGACATCGCCCCGCCCGTAGCTCGGCAGCCAGCCCAGCGTGACCGAGAACACCAGGATGAGCAAAATCCCGATCAGGAAGGTCGGCAGTGAAACGCCCAGCAGCGAAAGACCAAGCAGGAGTTGCGAGAGCGCGCCGTGCCGCCGGAGCGCCGTATAGACACCAAGAGGCAACCCGACCGCCAACGCCAGCGCCGCCGCGGCGAAGGAGAGCTCCAGCGTGGCCGGCAGACGCTCAGCGAGCAGATTGGAGACTTTCTGCCCCTGCCGCAACGACAGACCGAAATCCCCCTGCAGGGCGTTCGTGACAAAGTGATAGAACTGCACTACGACCGGTTTGTTCAGACCAAGCTGCTCACGCAGCCGATCACGCTCCACCGGCGTGGCCTCCTGCCCCAGCATGATGGTGACCGGATCGCCGACGAACTGGAACATCATGAAGGCGATCAGGGCGACCGTGAGCATGACGCCGACGGACTGAATGAAACGGCGCAGGATAAAGGCGAACATGGAGCCTCAGGCGTCGACGCGCGGCGACCGGGGGGCCGCCGCACCATCGGGAGCCACAATCAGTCGATGGTGATCCACTCGACCACGGGACGGTTGTCCGCGCGGTGCAGTGCGGTGACGTTTTTCTTCATGGCCCACGGAATAACCTGGTCATGCAGCGGCAGCGCGCCAAAATCCTTGGCGTAGAGCTCCAGCGCCTGATGGATCATCGCGGTGCGCTTGGCATCGTCGGTCTCCACCTTGACGGCGTCAATCAGCTTGTCGACCTGCGGATTGGAATACTTGCCGTAGTTGAACGAGCCGTTCGCACCCTCGCCCTTGCTGCGGATCAGTGCCTCAAGCGAATAGAACGCATCGAAGGTCGGCACGCCCCAGCCGAAAAGGTAGGCGCTGGTATCGTAATTGGCGACCTTGGGGAAGAACGTGGCGCGCGGCATGGCATTGAGCTTGCCCTTGACACCGACCTTTGCCCACATCGCCAGAATCGCCTGGCAGATCGCCTCATCATTGATGTAGCGATTGTTCGGGCAATCCAGCGTCAGCTCGAAGTTGTTGTCGTAGCCGGCCGCCTTAAGCAGCGCCCGCGACTTTTCAGGATCGTAGGGAACCCGCTTGCCCAACTCGACCGTATAACCGGCGACCTGGGGCGCAATCATCGTTCCGGTGGGCAGCGACATGCCGCGCATCACCGATTTCTTGATCGCCTCGATGTCGATCGCGCGGTAAAGCGCCTCGCGCACACGCACATCCTGCAGGGGATTCTTGCCCTTGACGTTGCTGTACTTGAGCTCGGGGCTATTGACGTCCAGACCGATGAAGATCGTCCGGTATTCGTTGCCGTCAAGCACCTTGGCCTGCTGACGCAGGCGATCCAGGTCCTGAGCGGGAGGGTCGAGCACGAAGTCGACTTCGCCCGACAACAGCGCCGCAGTGCGCGTCGCGTTCTGTTTGATTGGCGTGTAGACGATTTCCGACACGTTGCCCTTCTTGGTCGGTTTGCCCCACCAGGCGTCATTCTCGACATAAACGGTCTTGACATCGACCTCACGCGATTTGAGCTTATAGGGGCCCGTGCCCATGGCATTGCGGCCGGAATAGCTCTCTTCCTTGCGGTTGAAATCCTGGGGCGCCACGACACCATTCTTTTCAGACCAGGCGCGGCTCATGATGGCGAGCACGGGCAACTGGCGCAGCAGTACCGGATTAGGGCCATTCAAAGAAATCTCGACTGTCAGGGGATCAATCGCGGTGACGTCCTTGATGCCGGCAACATAGGACTTGTACTGCGACGAAGGCGCCATGGCGCGTTTCAGCGAAAAGACCACATCATCAGCCGTGAAAGGCGAACCGTCGTGGAACTTGACCCCGTCGCGCAGCTTGAAGCGCCAGAGCGTCGGGCTGACCTGCTCCCACGAGGTGGCGAGCGACGGAACGACCTCGAATTTTTCGTTGTAACGTACCAGCGGGTCGTAGACCCAGAGGTTGGCCGCAATATTCAGGCTCTCGTTTTGCGAGTGCGGATCCATCGTAAGGATATCGCCCTGACTGGTCCACTTGAAGGTTTTGGCCAGCCCGATACCGGGCACGAGCAGCGCAGCCGCAACAGCGGCTGCAATAAGGGATCGGCGCATGGTTCACTCCACAGGTAGGAACGTTAACCCCCGGATATTGCCAGTTGGCCCGTATGATCGTCAAACGATTCATCACGGATCAGAAAATTTTTAAGAAATGATCTGTCTAGTATCAATCGCCTAAAATAGGGCAACCACCTCGCCAGTGGGGTTGAAGCTGGCGTTGTCCGCCAGAAGCCACCACCAGACAGGCACAGCTCATGCAAGACGTTAATAGCCTCCATGCCAGGAACAAGGTGTCAGCCACCCTGACCGTGGCACTGCGGGAGTCGGCCGAACGCGAAGCCGATCTGGAACGATTGTTTTCAGCAAGCCCGACGGCCATGCTGCTGATCGACGCGAATTCGCTGGAAATCGTGCGCAGCAACCTGGAAGCGGAAAAGCTCCTCGGCGCGACGGCTCATGAGCTTGATTCCCGTCCGTTCATTGACCTGCTTGACGCCGGGCACGATACCAACCAGAGCTTCCTGGAAAAACTCGTCGCGGGCGATACGCTCTTCGAATACGAGGTCTTGCTGATGGGCACCGAAAATCGCTCAATTCAGGCACTCGCGGCGTCAGCCAGCACCTCGTTTGGCGGCCGCTGGGTTCATGTGCTTGGTTTGACAAGCATCGACGAGATCAAGAAAGCGCAGCAGGACCTTCGTTATTACGCCACCTTTGACGAGAAAACCGGTCTGGTCAACCGGAAAACCGGACTGATGCTGCTCGACAAGGAAATGGATCGCGTCAAACGGACCTTTATCCCGACGACGATCTGTTTCGCCGACATTGTCAATCTGAAGCAGATCAACGACCGGTACGGTCACGAGGAAGGCGACTGGATGATCCAGACACTTTCGCGGGCAATGACGGATGTGGTGCGCAAGGGCGATGCAGCGATCCGGCTCGACATTGCGGAGTTCATGCTGGTGCTGCACGCCTGCCCGCTCGATCAGGCCGCATTGCTGTTGCACCGGGTCGAGAAGCGCCTGGCGGACATTGCGTTCAGCGACCCGCGATCTTTCGATATGCGGATCCGGTTTGGGCTGGCGCTGTTTGAACCCGCCCGCCATCCGACAGTCGAGGCAGTGGTTGCCGCCGCGGCCCAGGACACCTACGAATACAAGCTGGGAGGACGGCGCCCGGCCGGTCCGTTGGCGTCAGACTGACGTCCCGATCCAGGCAGAACAATCGCGTCGCATAACGCAGGCGAAAAAAAGCTGGCTTGCGCCAGCGATTTTCCTGCATGCCTGAGCTTCATCCGGCTGCGCATGCGCGCAACCGCGATCCGAAGGACTCAGGCGCGCTTGACCTTCTCGAGCATCTTGAACACGCCTTTGGGCGAGTTGACGAAGAGACGCTTGAAAGCCTTGCCGAGGCACTTGCGCTCGAGCGTATTGCGACGGTTGCGTTTGGTTTCAGAAGCCATGCTGATCTCCGGTAGGGAACTCGCTATATTACCCTAAAAACCACGCGGACAATGCGCCTGCACCTGCGCCACACACCAGTGCACTTTATGATTGGGTCATGAACACCACCATCCGCATCGCTGGCGCGCGCCAGAACAACCTCAAAAATCTCGATCTGACTCTGAACACGGGCGAGCTGACCGTGATCACGGGCGTCAGCGGCTCGGGCAAGAGTTCACTCGCCTTCGACACGCTCTACGCGGAAGGGCAGCGGCGCTACGTGGAGACGTTCTCGCCCTACGCACGGCAGTTCCTCGACCGCATGGACAAGCCGCAAGTGGATCGCATCGAAGGCATTCTGCCGGCAATCGCCATCGACCAGACTAACCCCGTGCGCAGTTCGCGCAGCACGGTCGGTACGATGACGGAGCTCAACGACCATCTGAAGCTGCTCTTTGCCCGCGGTGCCACGCTGTTCTGCCGCGGCTGTGGAAAACGCGTGTGCAAGGACAACCCGGGATCCATCTTCGCAGCGCTCGGGAAACGGGCGAGTGCTCAGGGCGACCCCAGGCTCGTCATCACTTTTTCAGTGCAGGTACCCGCCAACTTCACGGAAGAAGAAGTGCGCGGCTTTCTCGACCGCCAGGGCTACACCCGGTTGCATGGCGAGACCCCCGCGGAAGCGGGCGATGCGCCGGCCGCACGGGCGCCGCGCGCCGGCAAGGCAGGCTCGCGCAAGGCCCCGGCCGCTCTGCGCACGCTGCAGGTGGTGCAGGACCGGTTCCGGTTTTCCAGCGCTGAACAATCGCGCGTCATGGAAGCGCTCGACACCGCGCTGCGCATGGGCAATGGCATCGTTGCCGTTCACGCGCTTGACGATGACGGTCAGGACGCGGCGGTCTGGAAATTCAGCGATCGGCTCCACTGCGCCGACTGCGACATGACCTACGCACAGCCTCTGCCCAGCACATTCTCCTTCAACTCCCCGCTGGGCGCGTGCGAAACCTGCCGTGGCTTCGGTCGCGTGATCGGGATCGATTACGGGCTGGTGATCCCGGACGAAGGGCGCACTCTGGAAGAAGGCGCCATCAAGCCCTGGCAGACGCCCAGTTTCAGGGAATGCCAGGAGGAGATGCTCAAGTACGCCCGGCGCGCGAACGTCTCGGTCAACACCCCCTGGAAGCACTTACCGCCCGAACACCAGGACTGGGTGCTGCAGGGCGATCCGCTTTGGACGGGGGGCAACCAGGCCTGGAAGACCCAGTGGTACGGCGCGCAGCGGTTTTTCGCCTGGCTTGAAACCAAGGCGTACAAGATGCACGTGCGCGTCCTGCTGTCCAAGTACCGCAGTTATACGCCCTGCCCGGATTGCCATGGTGCCCGCCTCAAGCCCGACGCCCTGCTCTGGCGCATCAGCGGAAAATCCATACAGGATCTGATGCTGACGCCGATTTCTGACTTGCGATCGTTCGTCGATGGTCTGACCTTCGACAGTGCACTGATGGATGCCGCAATGGACCTGGTGCTCACAGAGGTGCGCTCGCGTCTTAAATTCCTCTGCGACGTCGGACTGGGCTACCTCACGCTTGACCGCCAGAGCCGCACACTGTCGGGCGGCGAGGTTCAGCGCATCAACCTCACCACGGCGCTCGGCACTTCGCTGGTCAACACTCTCTTCGTGCTCGACGAGCCGTCGATCGGACTGCACCCGCGCGACATCCATCGGGTGGTCGGGGTCATGCACCGCCTGCGTGATGCCGGCAACACGCTGGTGGTCGTAGAGCACGACCCCCAGGTGATGATCGCCGCCGACCGCGTCATCGACATGGGCCCCGGCCCCGGCGAGCGTGGCGGTCAGATTGTGTTCGATGGGTCGCCCGCTGCCCTGCGTGAGGCAAACACCCTGACCGGCCAGTACATGGGTGGGCGCCTGAAGGTCGAATCGCCCAGGCCGCTGCCGGTTGCCCCCGCCACCCCGCGCCTGCTGCTCGAAGGCGTGACCGCGAACAACCTGCGCAACATCTCGGTCGAGATCCCGTTGGGCCGGCTGGTCTGCGTGACCGGTGTTTCCGGGTCGGGTAAATCGACCCTCGTCCAGGATGTGCTTTACCCGGGCCTGCTCAAACTCAAGGGCAAACCCACGGAATCGCCCGGCGCTTTCGGCCGTATTCTCGGCGCCGAACAACTGGCCGATGTCGTCATGGTCGACCAGACACCGATCGGCAAGACCGCCCGCTCGAACCCGGCCAGCTACGTCGGCGCTTTCGACCCGATCCGCAAATTATTCGCCCAGGCTCCTCTGGCGCGCGAGCGCGGCTACACCGCAGGCACGTTCAGTTTCAATAGCGGCGACGGTCGCTGTCCGACCTGTGGCGGCACCGGGTTCGAGCACGTCGAAATGCAATTCCTCTCCGACGTTTACATTCGCTGCCCGGATTGCGACGGCCGGCGCTTCAGGCCGGAAGTGCGCGAAGTCGAAATCGAGCACCTCGGACGGCGCGTGTCGATCGACCGCGTACTGGAAATGACGGTTTCCGAGGCGATCGACTTCTTCAAGGGGTTGCGCGACGTTCAACTCGCGCTGGCGCCGCTGGCCGATGTGGGACTCGAATACGTTCAACTCGGACAGCCAGTACCCACACTGTCGGGTGGCGAGGCGCAGCGCCTGAAACTGGCTGGTCATCTGGCGGAAGCCGCGCGCAGCGGTATCTCGACGGCAAAGGTGGCTAAAAAGGGCAGCTTGTTTCTTTTCGACGAACCCACCACCGGCCTGCATTTCGACGACGTCGCCCGATTGATGCGCGCATTTCGCAAGTTGCTCGGGGCAGGCCATACGCTGCTCATCATCGAGCACAACCTGGACGTGATCCGTGCAGCCGACTGGGTGATCGATCTTGGTCCGGAGGGCGGCGCAGGCGGTGGCCAACTGATCGTCGCCGGCACTCCGGCCGATGTCGCCGCGCACCCCACCTCGCATACTGGCGCAGCGCTGCGGGACTACGCGGTGGCGATGTCCCCGTCCGAGCCCCTGGGACGTCCGCTGCAAACCGCGCTGCGCGAAGCCAGGCACGCCGCGGCGACCCGCATCGACATCCTGCACGCGCGCGAACACAACCTGAAGAACATCAGCGTCAGTATTCCACACGACAAGTTCACCGTGATTACCGGAGTTTCAGGCTCGGGCAAATCGACGCTCGCCTTCGACATTCTGTTCAACGAGGGCCAGCGGCGTTACCTGGAATCGCTGAATGCCTACGCCCGCGCGATCGTCCAGCCCGCTGGCAAGCCGGACGTCGACGCGATTTTCGGCATCCCGCCGACCGTGGCGATCGAACAGCGTACCAGCCGGGGGGGACGGAAATCCACGGTCGCCACCATGACTGAGATTCATCACTTCCTGCGCTTGCTCTACATGAAGCTGGGCACCCAGATGTGCCCGCAATGCCAGGTCAGCGTGGAACCGCAGTCCGCCGACCAGATCGTCGCGCGCCTGCTGCGCGAACACACCGGCCACCATGTCGGCATCCTTGCACCGCTGGTGACCGCACGCAAAGGCTACTACACGGATCTCGCCAAATGGGCAGCGGGCAAGGGCCACACGCACCTGCGTGTGGACGGCGCTTTTGTCCAGACCTCGCCCTGGCCCAGGCTGGACCGCTTCAGGGAGCACACCATCGAGTTGCCGGTGGCCGACCTCACCGTCAGTGCCGACAACGAACCGGCGCTGCGCGAAGCAGTCCGATCCGCTCTGGAAAATGGCCAGGGGGTGATGAGCATCGTCTGGCCGCTGGAACGCATCCGTGGCGACCTGGCTGCCCCGCTCACGCAGGAGCACTTTTCCGTCAAGCGCGCCTGCCCGTCCTGCGGCACCAGCTTTCCCGAGCCGGATCCCCGCATGTTCTCCTACAACTCCAAACATGGCTGGTGCCTGTCATGCTTCGGCACAGGCTTGCAACTACAGGGGTTCGACGCCGAACAAACCGGCGAGGAAACAGTCTGGAACGACTGGTACGACGGTGAAACGCACGTCTGCACCAGTTGCCACGGCGCCAGGCTCAACCCGGTGTCGCGTGCAGTGCTGTGGCACGATCACTCAATCGCACAACTCGCCGCGTTGCCCGTTTCCGATGCGCACACGCTGTTCACCGGGCTCGTACTGCGCGGACGCGAGGCCGAGATCGCCCGCGATATTCTCGCGGAGATCCGGGGTCGGCTGGAGTTCATGCAGGAAGTGGGGCTAGGCTACCTGGCGCTCGATCGCAGCGCACCCACCCTTTCAGGAGGCGAAGCCCAGCGGATCCGACTGGCCGCCCAACTCGGCTCCAATCTGCAGGGCGTCTGCTACGTGCTGGACGAACCGACAATCGGGCTGCATCCACGGGACAACCGCATTCTGCTCAACGCACTGTCGCGACTCGAGCGCAACGGCAACACGCTGGTCGTGGTCGAGCACGACGACGACACCATTCGCCGGGCCGAGCACATCATTGACATTGGCCCGGGGGCCGGTGTGCGCGGCGGACGGGTCGTGGCCGAAGGTACGCTCCAGGACATCATGGCGGCGCCCGAATCGACGACCGGGCACTACCTGCGCCATCCGCTGGCGCATCCGGCGGATCCGCGACGCGCGGTCACAGGCGATACGCGCGTCATTGCGATCCGGGGTGCGACCCTTCACAATCTGCGCCAGGTCGATGCGCGGATCCCGATTGGCCACCTGACGGTCGTGACCGGTGTGTCGGGCTCCGGCAAATCGACGCTCGCGCGCGAGGTACTGCTCGAAAATCTGAGCGCGGCGGTTGCCGGCGGTGGCGAGCCCCACTGGCGTGGTTGCGGCGGTATCGACGGATGGCGGGCGATCGACCGCGTGCTGGAGGTTGACCAAACTCCGATCGGTAAAACGCCGCGTTCCTGCCCGGCGACTTACATCGGATTCTGGGACGATGTGCGCAAGCAGTTCGCCGACACCAACGAAGCGCGCATTCGGGGCTGGGCGGCTGGCCGCTTTTCGTTCAATACCGGCGACGGCCGCTGCCCGATCTGCGAGGGCCAGGGCATGCGCACACTCGAAATGAGCTTCCTGCCCGACATCAAAGTGCCGTGCGACGCGTGCGGTGGCGCGCGTTTCAACACCGACACCCTGAGCGTGCGACTCCGCGAGCGCCACGCCGGCGAAGTGCTGTCGATGGAGGTCGACGATGCGATCGGCTACTTCGCCTCACACCCGCGGGTGTGTCATCCGTTGCAACTCATGCAGGATGTGGGGCTCGGCTACCTCACGCTCGGACAGCCCTCTCCTACCCTGTCCGGCGGCGAGGCACAGCGCGTCAAGCTGGTCACTGAGCTTGCCAAAGCCCGCATGACTGAGGGCATCATCAAGACTGGGCGCGCATCGCGGTTGCCGCACACGCTCTATGTCCTGGATGAGCCCACGGTCGGCCTCTCCATGGCCGACGTCGAAAAACTGGTGAATGTTCTGCACCGTCTGGTGGATGCCGGCAACACGGTCGTGGTCATCGAGCACAACCTTGACGTGATTGCGCAGGCCGACTGGATTCTCGATCTTGGTCCTGAGGGTGGCAAGGAAGGCGGCAAGCTGGTGGCCGAAGGGCCACCCGCGCAGATCGTCGCCGCGCGCGCACGGTCCCACACCGGGCAGGTTCTGCACGAATTCCTGGCCCGACAGGAAACGCCGGCGCCATGAATTGTTGCCGCTTCGAGGATCGCCTCAAGGGCGTCGCACTCGCCCTGCACGGTCCGCAGGGACGGATCGCAGCGAACCATCCGGACCAGCTGCCCGAGGCGTTCGCCCGCATCGAGCAGGCACGGCGCTCGGGCGCGTGGATCGCGCTGTTGCTGGATTATGAACTTGGCGAATGGCTTGAGCCGGCACTGGCCGATGCCGCCCTTGCCATCAGACCCCCTGCGGGCTCGGGCACCTCCGTGAGCGCGTCGGCCGGCACACCGCCTGCCGACCCCGCGCCGCGCCTGACCGCGCTGATCTTTGACCGGGCCTCGCACGAGGCACCCTGGAGCTCAGCGCCGGCGCGCATCGCCCGGGCAGTGGCAAACGTCACGCGCGATGACTACCTGCTGCGTGTCGATCAGATTCGCCGCTGGATCGCTGCGGGAGAGGTCTATCAGGTCAACACCACCTTCGGGCTGGACGTCACGACCGAGGGCAGCCCGGCCGATCTTTATCGCCACATCGCCAGCGCCAACCCCGTTGCGCACGCGGCCTACATTGAAGACGAAGGACGCACCGTGCTGTCCTTCTCGCCTGAGTTGTTTCTTGAGCGCACAGGCAGCACGCTCGTCACCCGGCCGATGAAAGGCACGGCACCGCGCAGCGCGGATCCCGCCCGGGATCGGGCGCTGGGTGAACAACTGCTTCATAGTGTCAAGGACCGTGCTGAAAACCTGATGATCGTGGACCTGCTGCGCAATGACATGGGCCGTATCGCAGCCCCGGGGAGCGTTCGCGCGCACCCCCTGTTCACGCTGGAGCGCTACCCGACGGTCTGGACCATGACCTCCACCGTCCAGGCAACACTGGCTGAAGGCGTTGACCTCGCGCAGATCCTGCGCGCCCTGTTCCCTTGCGGATCCGTGACGGGCGCGCCGAAGATCGCCGCCATGCGCAAGATTCTTGCGACCGAACCACTGGCACGCGGGCTTTACTGTGGCAGCATTGGCTGGCTGGCGCCGAACGGAGATTTCTCGCTCAACGTCGCCATCCGCACACTGGTGATCGATGGCAATGGACGCGGGCTCTACGGTATCGGCGGCGGTATCGTTTACGACTCGGACCCCGCACGGGAGTGGGACGAAGCGCACTGGAAGGCGCGCGTCCTCACGCAGATCGTGTCGTAGAATTCCCCGTCCAGACCACCCGGAACACACCGCCCTACAGGCCCCGCCCCGAATGACCTCAACGCCTGCTGGCACCGAACTGATCGAGACCATGCTGTGTCGGCACGGCCGTGAGTTGCCGCTGCTTGGCCGTCATCTGATGCGCCTGAGTGCCACCGCCGACGCGCTCGGCTTCGGCTGGCCAGGTCAGACCCACATCGAGCAGACGATCCGTCTGACACTTGCAGAAAAAGCCAAAGGACAGGGCGACTGGCGCGTCCGGTTGCTGCTTGGCCGCCAGGGTGAAGTGCGGGTCGAAGCCTTCGCGCTGCAACCCATGACGCAGTCACCCTGCATCGCCCTCGCGCCCGCCCGACTGGACAGCAAAGAACCGCTGCTGCAATTCAAGACCACGCACCGTCCATGGTACGCGGCGGCAACTGAATGGCTGGCCGACCATCCCGACTACTTCGACCTGGTGTTCATGAACGAACACGGCGCGCTCTGCGAAGGCAGCCGCTCGAACATCTATGTTTTCGCAGAGGGAGCCTGGCGCACGCCGCCGCTGTCTGCCGGATTACTTGGCGGTGTGCTGCGCAGCCAGTTGCTCGAGTCGGGCCGTGCCATCGAGGCCGACCTGGGCGCCGGCGACCTGCTGCGTCCCGGCGCGCGAATCCGCCTGTCGAACGGATTGCGCGGCTGGTTTGACGTCAGGCTAGTGCAGTATTCAACGCGGTCAGACACTTAAAACCGTGCCTTCAACCGCTGAACACTACACTGGTTGAAACAACTGGCGGTGACGCTCCTGAAACACGGGCCACACATCCGGGTTGACGATCCGCGGGGCACGCTCACCACGCAACATCATTTCGATCTGCTCGGCGGCCATTGTCGCTGCGTTGCGACGCGCCTCGTGCGTCACACCGGCGGTGTGATAGGTCGCGGTCACGTTCGGGAGCATCAACAGCGGGTTGTCGCGCGCCGGCGGCTCGACCGTCCACACGTCCAGCCCGGCGCCGGAGAGATGCCCGTCGCGCAGCGCCTGAGCCAGTGAGGCCTCGTCATGGATGCCGCCGCGCGCGGTCGAGATGAACACCGCGCCCTGTTTCATGCTGCGAAACTGGTCTGCTGCCAGCATGTTCAGCGTTTCCGGCGTGCGCGGGCAATGAACGGACACGATATCCGACTGGGCCAGCAACGCATCGAGCGACACAGGAATCGCGCCCCGTCGCGTGATCTCGTCTTCCGAAAGGTAGGGGTCGCTTGCCAGAACCCGCATGCCAAAAGCCTTGGCGAGCAGCGCGACGCGTCGGCCGATATTGCCCAACCCGATCAGGCCAACGGTCAGCCCGCGAATCTCGTTGCCCATCAGGTCTTCGCGCGTCGTGTAGGCGGCGGCACGCATGACGCGATCCGATTCGGCGATACGATGTTTGACGGACAACATCAGGCCCAGGGCGTGCTCCGCCACCGAATCGGCGTTGCAGCCCGACTGGTTGACCACCAGCACACCCCGACGCGTACAGGCCTCGACGTCGATCGGGTCGTAACCGGCGCCCGAACTGGAAACACACAGCAAATCCGGACAGTGCGCCAGCAGTGCGTCCGTGACCCACCATTGGGACGGAACCTCGTCACGCGCGGCACAGATGTGATAGATATGCGCATCCCGGAATGCATCAAGGTTCCTGGCGTCGTCGTCGCCATGGCGGCAGACCGCCAGGTCGATTTCCGGGATTGAACGCAGATGGGTGTCAAAGGCCGGATTCAGCCAGAAATCAAATCGAACAACCTTCTTTTTCATTTGAGAACGCCTTTGGCGCGCAGCGCGGCGTCAACCCAGGACCGGTCGATGGTTCCGGCGGCAATCTGGGCCAGGATGTCCTTTTCCTTCTTTTCGACTGCAGCGACTTCCTTCGCAATGGCCTCGGCTTCGGCCGGGCGGATCGCTAACAGACCGTCGAAGTCACCAACGATGATGTCGCCAGGCAGGACGACCATCCCGTCGACGGTCACCGGCACATTGATTTCGCCGGGACCTTCCTTGTAGGGTCCGCGGTGCGAGATGGAACGCGCGAACACAGCGAACTTGCCCTTGCTGATCGTTTCGGAATCGCGGATGGGACCATCGATCACAAAGCCGGCGATCTTGCGCTTGGCCGCATGCGAAGACATGATCTCACCGATGATCGCGTTGCGCTGCAGGCCACCGGCATCCACCACGATGACGTCACCCGGAGCCGCCATATCGATCGCCTTGTGGACCATCAGGTTGTCGCCCGGCGGCGACTTCACGGTCAATGCGCGGCCAAGAATGCGGCCACCCTTGTGAATCGGACGCAGATCGACTGTGCCGTTGGTGCGGTTCATGACGTCACTGATATTAGCCACCGCGAACTTGGCGAACTTCTTGAGCGTGGCGTCGCTGACAGTGTGTTTGTGGACGTTGATCGCGAAACCGAATTGCGGCATGTTTACTCCATTGGATGAGCGTGATTGGAACGAAGTCTGAAAGGCACGCGCCATTGATAAAGTCGCGGACGGTCAGGTGACCGAAGGTTGTTTGTCATTTCGCGCGGCGGCGAGAATCAGGTCAATTGCCTGAGCGGCTGCGGCGAGCCCCATCGAAGCCGTGACAGTAACGCTGGAACCATACCCGGCGCAAGACAGCCCGGCACCGGGTTCGGCGTCGGGCGCCTGCCACGCTTGCGGCAGGATCGCGGCCTGATCGAGCCAGAGCACACGCACCCCCATCCGGGGTACGCGAGCTGACGCCTTGCCGGGCCTGACTGACGGACGCGCGAAACCATGATGCTTGCGCAATACATTGCGCAATCGGGCCAGCAACGCATCGTGGGTCGCCACCGAAAGATCGCCCGACCGCAGCTTCAGGGGATCGGTCTTGCCTCCGGCCCCACCACAGACGATCAACGCCTGGCGCCGCGCCCGCGCCAGCAGGGCCATGGCCACCTTGGCGGCCATCTGGTCGGTGCAATCAATCACCACGTCAAGCCCGGGCGGCAGCACTTGCGCGGCGTTCTCCGGCGTGAGGAAATCGTCGACCAGCCGCAGACGGCATTCCGGGTTGATACCGCGCACGCGCTGTGCCATCGCGTCGACCTTGGATTGACCGAGGGTATCGGTCAACGCATGGACCTGGCGGTTGACGTTGGACTCAGCGATGTGATCCAGGTCGATGAGCGTCAGCGCGCCCACACCACTGCGCGCCAGCGCCTCCGCCGCCCAGGACCCCACGCCACCAAGCCCGACCACGCCAACCGCGGCATGCTGCAACGCGGCATTGCCCGACGCACCATAAAGCCGCGACAGACCGCCAAACCGGCGCTCTGAATCCTGGCTGATGTCCGCTACGCTCATTTCGGGGTGGCTCCGCAAACGTACATGCATCGCATCGACGATCTCCGGGGTGAGGCGCCGCGACCGATGAACACCCGGTGGCGCGAATGCGGCATTTTTGCACGAACCGTCAAATTTCCCCTCGGCACTCTCGACAACCGCGAAACACTCAACGACAATTTGTTTCAAATATCGTGCGTATCTTCAAGACAAGTCCCAAGCCCCCCCGCAAGCCGTCCGCATTCGCAGGCCCGGCGGTGCTTTGCGTCCTGGTCATGCTGGTGCATTTCAGCATCTCGGGCGGTCGCGTGGCGGTCAGCCTCGCCGCCCTCTCGATCGGGCGATCGACCTTCGAAGTCGGCATCCTGATCGCCGTGTTCGCAACCCTCCCCATGCTGTGCTCGGTCAAGGCCGGGCGAATCATCGACCGTATCGGCCCGTTCAGACCGATGCGCGCCGCCGCCATCCTGACGACGTTCGGCGCCCTCATCCCCGCAATCTGGCAGGATCTGACCGCGCTGATTATCTCTGCCGTCTGTATCGGACTGGGGCACATGACCTTCCAGATCGCAGTGCAGGGGCAGATGGGCCAGGGCACCGACGAGGAGAAGATGCGGAACTTCTCCTGGCTGTCGCTTTGCCTCGCCACCTCCGGATTTTTCGCACCTCTGCTGGCCGGGATTTCAATCGACTACCTCGGCTATCACTTCGCATTCGCCCTGCTCGCGCTGGGCCCCTTGTCGGCTGTCCTGGGCGTACTGCGCATGCGCTCCCATCTGCTGGCGGCACACGCGAAGGCACCGAGGCACGAAGGCAAGAAGAGCAGCGTGCGGGACCTGCTTTCGATGAAGTCGCTCCAGCGGGTGTTCATCGCCAATATGCTGCTGTCCGGCGCATGGGACACCCACATGTTCGTCGTGCCGATCTTCGGCGTGGGCATCGGCTTGTCGGCCACCACGATCGGCGTCATCATCTCGTCCTTCGCGCTGGCCACCGTCGTCATCCGTGTCTTTCTGCCGATCATCCAGCGGCACATTCGTCCGTGGCGGCTCATTCACATCGCCATGGCGCTCGCAACGCTTAATTTCATGGTCTACCCGTTCTTCAGCGAAGTCTGGACTCTGATGACGCTGTCTTTCCTGCTGGGTCTTGCCCTCGGATCCACGCAGCCCAGCATGCTGGCGCTATTACAACAGCACGCGCCGCCAGGGCGAGCCTCCGAAGCGTTCGGTGTACGCATGAGCCTGCTCAACGCGAGCCAGGTGTCACTGCCGCTCGCCTTTGGCGCACTCGGTTCCTTCATGGGGATCATGCCGCTCTTCTGGCTGACCGGCGTATCCCTCGCCGTCGGCCGCTGGTTCACGCGCAATGCCGGATCCGAGCCCCCACCGCGCAACACCGAGGCTCCCACCCACTGATGTGCACTGCCCACAGCCACCATGTCAACACCCGCCCCGAGCCAGACCCCGCCACCCGCCAGCGCATTTTCGCGCTGGAGCGAAGAGCAACGCCGTGCGTCCCTGGACAGCACGCTCGCGCTGGCCGGCTGGCACGGGGAGCAAGACCTCTGGGTGTTCGCCTACGGTTCCCTGATCTGGCGACCCGAATTTGACTTTGCCGAGCGGCGTCTGGCACGCCTGCACGATCATCACCGTTCGCTGTGCCTCTGGTCGCGGGTCAATCGCGGCACCCCCGAGGTGCCCGGCCTGGTGTTCGGACTCGATCATGGCGGCTCCTGCAGCGGGGTCGTCTTCCGCATTCCGGGGCGCGCCGTACCCGAGACCTTCAGCGCCCTGTGGGCCCGTGAGATGTCCACGGGAGCCTACCTGCCCCGCTGGCTGACTTGCGATACGGACAGGGGCGAGATCAGCGCGCTGGCCTTCGTGATCGACCAGAGCGGCTCCGGGTACGTTCCCAGGCTGCCCGAAGACGATCTTGTGCGGATCATCCTGCGCGCCAGCGGCACCTACGGCCCCTGCATTGATTATGTGCTCCAGACCGCCGAAGCGCTCAAGGCCTCCGGTATCTGCGACGACCATCTCGACGCCCTGGCCCGCAGACTGCTTTCCGAGCATCGCTGACCCGGTTCCCGGCACCGGCACACGGTCCACTCGTCCGGTTCCCGGCACCGGCACACGGTACACTCTTGGTCTGCTTCGTCCAAGCGCGCAGCAGACCCCCAAACCCCTGACCAAGTTTCACCAATACAGGCCAGCGTGCCTGACTGGATTGCCGCCATGTCGATCGCCGCCATTCGCCAGGAATACGAAAAACACGTGTTGCTCGAGGACACCGCAAAGTCCACGCCAATCGACCAGTTCGCACTCTGGTTCGATGAAGCACTGGCTGCGAAAGTGCCAGAGCCAACCGCCATGACGCTGGCGACCGCCGACGCCAGCGGTCGTCCCTCCGCGCGCATTGTGCTGTGCAAAGGGTTCGACGACGAAGGCTTCGTGTTTTATACCAACTATCTTTCGCGCAAGGGTCACGAGATCGCCGCGCAGCCCTGGGCCAGCCTGCTGTTTTTCTGGCAACCCCTGGAGCGGCAGGTGCGCATCGAAGGCGTGATCGATCAGGTCCCGGCCGCTGACTCCGACGCGTATTACAAAAGCCGGCCGCTTGGCGCGCGCATCGGCGCCTGGGCGTCGGCCCAAAGCCAGCCTGTAACCCTCGACGCCCTGAGCGCCAAGGCGGCCGAAGTCCAGGCCAGGTTTGGCGATGACCCGCCCCGCCCGGATCACTGGGGCGGCTACCGGCTGCGCCCGGCGTCGTTTGAGTTCTGGCAAGGTCGCCGCTCGCGCCTGCATGACCGTCTGGTCTACCAGCGCACGGATCAGGGGGCGTGGACCATGGGGCGCCTATCGCCATGACTGCGGCCACGCCGTCGTTCGACGCAGCGTTTTTTCGTGTCGCGCTTGGCCGGTTCGCCACCGGCGTCACCATCGTGACGACGCAGGGCGATCCGGATGCCGGGCCGGTCGGGCTCACCGTCAGTTCATTCAACTCGGTCTCGCTGCAACCGCCGCTTGTCGTCTGGAGCCTGTCAGCCCAGTCGATGTCGCTCCCTGCGCTGGATCGCTCGACTCGGTATGTCATCCAGGTACTGGCAGCCGATCAGATGGCGCTGGCCAACCGGTTCGCCCGCGGATCGGCCGCTGAACGGTTTGCCGGACTGCCCCTGACCCACGCTCCCAATGGTGCGCCGAGGCTCGATCTGCCCTGTGCTGCCTGGTTCGAATGCCATAACCGCCGGCGCTACACCGAAGGCGATCACATTATCTTCATCGGGGAGGTCGAGCATTGCGCATTCAGCGACGCGCTTCCCCTGGTCTATCACGCCGGCGGGTACGACCTGACGCCAGCGGTCATTCCCGGGAAATCCTTATGAGTATCGACGTCGACTGCATCGTGGTAGGCGCGGGCGTCGTCGGCCTTGCAGTCGCACGCGCGCTGGCGCTGTCCGGCCGTGAAGTCATGGTCGTCGAGGCCGCCGAAGGCATCGGCACCGGCACCAGCGCGCGCAACTCGGAAGTCATTCACGCGGGCATCTACTACCCGGCGGGCAGCCTCAAGGCAAAACTCTGCGTCGAAGGACGTCAGTTGCTCTATGCGTATTGCGACGCGCGCGGCGTGGCGCACAAGCGGCTGGGCAAACTGATCGTCGCCACCAGCGACGACGAAATTCCGGTGCTCGACGACATCCGCGCAAAGGCGCGGATCAACGGGGTCGATGACCTCGAACTCCTGAGTGCCGCCCAAGCGCGCGCGCTGGAACCGGCGCTTTCCTGCACCGCCGCATTGCTGTCGCCATCGACTGGCATCGTCGACAGCCATGGCCTGATGCTGGCATATCAGGGCGACGCAGAATCCGCCGGTGCGCAGTGCGTGTTTCACACCCCGCTGCAGTCGGGCAGGGTCCGGGACAGCGGCGGCTTCGATTTGCAGTTCGGGGGCGCCGAGGCGATGGCGCTGTCCTGCAATGTCCTGGTCAACGCGTCCGGTCTGCACGCGCCCTCGCTGGCCCGATGCATCGCCGGTATTCCGGCGTCTTCGATTCCTCCCGAATACCTCTGCAAGGGCAATTACTTCACCATGCAGGGGCGCGCCCCCTTCAGCCGACTGATCTACCCGACGCCCCATCATGCCGGGTTGGGCGTGCACCTGACCCTCGATCTCGGCGGCCAGGCCAAATTCGGTCCTGATGTCGAATGGATCGATCACGAGGACTACACCGTCGATCCCAAACGCTGCGAGGGTTTCTATGAGGCCGTGCGCACCTACTGGCCTGGCATGCCCGATCATGCGCTTGCGCCGGGCTACGCCGGGATCCGGCCAAAAATTTCCGGCCCGCGGGATCCGGCGGCGGACTTCATGATTTCCGGGCCGGCGACGCACGGCGTGCCGGGTTTGCTCAACCTGTTCGGCATCGAATCTCCCGGGCTGACCTCAAGTCTTGCGATCGCGAGAGAATCGATCGACGCCCTGAACGCCTGATCCGACCGACCAGCCCCTGGCAATATCCAACCAATCAACTTTGAGGCACCGCATTCCATGTGGCAATCATCCACCCCCACTGGCGCACTGGCAGGCTGTCGCATCGTCGACCTCAGCCGCGTACTCGGTGGTCCCTTCTGCACCCAGATTCTCGGCGACCATGGCGCGGACGTCCTCAAACTCGAACCGCCGGCGGGCGACGAAACCCGCCAGTGGGGTCCTCCGTTCGAGGAGGGCCTCGCGTCCTACTTTATCGGCGTGAACCGCAACAAGACCGGCGCGACGCTCGATCTTGCGCAACCGGCCGGACAGGATTTCCTGCGCACGCTGCTCGCAGACGCGGACGTGATGATCGAAAACTTCAAGCCCGGCACTCTCGAAAAATGGGGTCTGGGCTTTGATACGCTCAAGCAATCGTTTCCCCGTCTGATCCATTGCCGGATCAGCGGTTTCGGCGGCGACGGCCCGCTTGGCGGTCTGCCGGGATACGACGCCTGCGCCCAGGCAATGTGCGGCCTGATGAGCGTCAATGGCGTGGCGGGCGGCGAACCCACCCGCGTGGGGTTGCCCGTGGTGGACATGGTCACCGGCATGAACGCCGCACTGGCGATCCTCATGGCCATGCAGGAGCGCACCCGCAGTGGTCTTGGCCAGTTTCTGGACATTACGCTCTTCGACAGCGCGATTTCGTTGCTGCACCCGCACGCCGCGAACTATTTCGGCAGCGGCAAGGTGCCCGGGCGCACCGGCAACGCGCACCCCAACATTTCGCCATACGAAACCGTCGAGACGCGCACCGGGCCGCTCTTCCTGGCGGTCGGAAACGACCGTCAGTTCAGGACCTTGCTGCGCGAACTGGGGCTCGATGGCCTGCTCGACGATGCACGGTTCATCACCAATCAGGACCGTATCCTGAACCGTCCGGCCCTGCACGCACTGCTTGAAGAGCGTCTTGCCGGCTTGGACGCCACGACCATCTCCGAGCAACTCTTGCGTGCCGGGGTGCCGGCGGCGCCGGTGCTCAGCGTCGATCAGGTCGTCGCGCATCCGCACACGCGGCATAGGGGCATGGTGCTGCAGCGCGGCCGCTACCGTGGCCTGGCCTCGCCGATCAAACTCTCGCGCACGCCCGCGACGCTGCGCAAACTGCCGCCTGGATTCAAGGATTCAGAAAGCTGAGAACTCTGGCGGGCGTCCACGATATGATGGAGGTTTGCCAGATCACGCAATCACCGCGAACGAGATGACCCACACTCCCTCCCCGAACTCCCCCCGCACTGGCGGGCAAATCCTCGTCGGCCAACTGGTGGCCCATGGCGTCAAACACGTCTTTTGCGTTCCCGGCGAAAGCTTTCTCGCGGTGCTCGATGCGCTGGTCGACGTCGATATCGAGGTCACCGTCTGCCGGCAGGAAGGTGGCGCGGCCATGATGGCTGATGCCCACGGCAAGCTCACCGGCGAGCCCGGGATTTGCATGGTGACCCGGGGGCCAGGTGCATCCAACGCGCTGGCCGGCATCCACATCGCCAAGCAGGATTCTTCCCCGCTGATCGTGTTTGTCGGGCAAATCGAACGTGGCATGCGCGATCGTGAGGCCTTCCAGGAGATGGACTACCGCGCAATCTTCGGTCAGGCGGCCAAGTGGGCCACGGAAATCGATGATCCCGCCCGTATTCCCGAAATCCTATCCCGCGCATTTCATGTAGCGACTTCCGGCCGACCCGGTCCCGTCGTGATTGCGCTGCCGGAGGACATGCTGGTCGAACTGGCCACCGTACCCGATGCGCCGCGCTACACGCCGGTCGATTGCGGGCCGACGGCAGCGCAAATGGCCGGGCTTGCCGAGCGTCTGGCGCAGGCCAAAGCCCCGGTTGCCATTCTTGGCGGCACTCGCTGGGATGAAACCTCGGTGCGCGAATTCGCAGCCTTCGCCGAGCGCCTGCAGTTGCCAGTGGCGGTATCGTTTCGTCGCCAGATGCTGTTCCCGGCGGACCACCCCTGCTTCATCGGCGATGTGGGCATCGGCTTGAACCCAGCGCTGCTCAAGCGGATTGCCGAGGCAGATCTGGTCCTGCTGGCAGGTGGCCGGATGTCCGAAATGCCGAGCCAGTCCTATACGCTGTTCGACATCCCGGTGCCGAAGCAGTCCCTGGTACACGTGCATGCCGACAGCGGTGAACTCGGCCGCGTCTACAGCCCCGCGCTTGCGATCAACGCAACGCCCACCGCCTTCGCGGCAGCCCTGGCATCGCTGCCGACTCCAGCCAGCCGCCCGTGGGCGCAAGCCACTGCAGCCATGCACCAGGCGTATCTTGCGTGGAGCGATCCTGCCCCCATTCGCACGCCGGGCGCCCTGCAGATGGGCGGCGTCATGCAATACCTCGAGGCGAACCTTCCGCCAGACGCCATCATGACCAACGGCGCGGGAAACTTCGCCACCTGGCTGCACCGGTTTCACCGCTTCACCCGCTATGCGACACAGTTGGCCCCGACCTCCGGATCGATGGGTTACGGGTTGCCTGCCGCCGTGGGCGCCAAGCGCCTGTGGCCCGAGCGCACCGTGGTCTGCTTCGCGGGCGACGGCTGCTTCATGATGCACGGACAAGAGTTCGCCACGGCCGTGCAATATGATCTGCCCATCATCGTGCTGATCATCGATAACGGCATGTACGGCACGATCCGCATGCACCAGGAAAAGCACTATCCAGGCAGGATTTCCGCCACCCAATTGCGCAATCCGGACTTTGCAGCCTACGCCCGCGCCTTTGGCGGGCACGGCGAACGCGTCGAAACCACTGAGCAGTTCGGGCCGGCTTTCGAGCGCGCCCTTGCAAGCGGCAAGCCTGCCATCCTGCACTGCCTGATCGACCCGGAAGCCATCACCGCCACCACCACCATCACCAAACTGCGGGAAGCCGCACTGAAATCCCGATAACCTGCGGCCGCGCCCCGGCGCGTGCCGCACAACCGTGATCCCTGATTCCACAAACCCACTCAATCCACGAACCCCCTGGAGAACCCTATGGCCGCTGAAGCCACTTTTAACTGGGAAGACCCGCTGTTACTGGACAGCCAACTGACTGACGACGAACGCATGGTGCGCGATGCCGCACGCGCTTATTGCCAGGACAGACTCGCCCCGCGCGTGCTCGAAGCCTTCCGTCACGAAAAGATGGATACCTCCATCTTCCCCGAAATGGGCGAACTCGGCCTGCTGGGTGCGACGATCCCCACGGAGTACGGTGGCTCGGGCCTGAACTACATCTGCTACGGCCTGATAGCCCGCGAAGTCGAACGCGTCGATTCGGGCTACCGCTCGATGATGAGTGTGCAGTCCTCGCTGGTCATGGTCCCGATCAATGAGTTCGGCAGCGAGGCGCAAAAGCGGAAATACCTGCCCAAGCTCGCCACCGGCGAATGGATTGGCTGCTTTGGTCTGACCGAACCGAACCACGGCTCGGATCCCGGCGGCATGGAAACGCGTGCCTACAAGACGGCCGGGGGTTACCGTCTGACCGGCAACAAGATGTGGATCACCAATTCGCCCGTCGCGACCGTGTTCGTTGTCTGGGCCAAGTGCGTTGGCGGTGATCACGACGGCCGGATCCGCGGTTTCATCCTTGAAAAGGGCATGACTGGCCTCAGCGCCCCCGAAATCCACGGCAAGGTCGGCCTGCGCGCTTCGGTGACTGGCGAAATCGTCATGGATAACGTCGAAGTCGGCGAAGAACAAATGCTGCCCAACGTGTCAGGTCTCAAGGGTCCGTTCACGTGCCTGAACTCGGCGCGCTACGGCATCGCCTGGGGCGCACTGGGTGCCGCGGAATTTTGCTGGCACACCGCGCGTCAGTACACCATGGACCGCAAGCAGTTCGGGCGCCCGCTGGCGGCCAACCAGTTGATCCAGAAGAAGCTGGCCGACATGCAAACTGAAATCACCCTCGCGCTGCAGGGTTGCCTGCGACTCGGCCGCATGAAGGACGAAGGTACGGCCGCGGTCGAGATCACCTCGATCATGAAGCGCAATTCCTGCGGCAAATCGCTGGATATCGCACGCATGGCACGCGACATGCTGGGCGGCAACGGCATCTCGGATGAGTACGGCATCGCCCGTCATCTGGTTAATCTCGAAGTCGTGAACACCTACGAGGGCACGCACGATGTGCACGCGTTGATTCTCGGCCGCGCGCAAACAGGCATCCAGGCCTTCAGCTAAGCGGGACCGCCGCAGTGACATCGATGGAGTTCGTCGCGATCCCGGGCGGACACATTGAACTGCGGCGCATTCCGGGATTGCGACCCGATTCGCCGGTGATCGTGTTCCTGCACGAAGCTCTGGGTTCGGTATCGCACTGGCGCGATTTCCCGGCGCGCCTGTGCGCACAGACCGGCACTGCGGGTCTTGTCTATTCCCGGTTTGGGCATGGCCAGTCGAGTCCGCTGGTCGGAGGCATACCCCGGCCAATGGATTTTTGCCTGGTCGAGGCACGACAGGTACTCCCTGCCCTGCTCGCAAAGCTCGGAATCGTACGACCCTATCTGGTGTCACACAGCGACGGCGCGTCGATTGCGTTGCTTGCCGCAGCCAAAATTCCGCTCGCCGGTATCACAGCGATGGCGCCGCACCTGCATATTGAGGACATCACGGCGCGTGGCGTTCAGCAGGCCGGACGGCATCGGGATTTTTTCGTCGGCGCGCTGGCCAAGTATCACCGGCAGCCGGACCGCGTCTTTGACGCCTGGCACCAGACGACCCTGTCACCGGCATTTCGCTACTGGAATCTCGAGCCGGAAATGTCAAAAATCCGTTGCCCCGCCCTTCTGATCCAGGGCCTGCGCGACGAGTATGGTTCGCTCGCGCACGTGGCGCGAACGCAGGCCGCGATCAACCGCGCACATCCCGCGATTCCGGTACGACGTCTTGACATGCCCGGTGTGGCGCACGTGCCGTGGCGGGAAGCACGCGATGACGTGATCGCCGCCATCGACCAGCACCTTCAGAGCAGCCTGACGGGTCAGACCCGCACGGACGATTAAAACGCAGCGGCCGCGCGCGACAGGCGGTCGCGCACGCCCCGCCATTTGGGGCCGTCTGGCACCTGCTCCCACAGCATTGACGCGTATCCCATGCGGTCCAG